>DAINQO010000298.1:0-3801 GCA_036742625.1 Microvirga sp. | reverse complement strand
GCTGGCTGCCGGTCTCGGGCAGCGGCTCCTGGGCGCATTTCGTCATGCCGACGATTGCGCTCGGCTATTACGTCGCGCCGGCTTTCATGCGTCTCACCCGGGCCGGTATGGTCGAGGTGCTCTCGGCCGATTACATCCGCACTGCGCGCGCCAAGGGGCTTCGGGCCCGCACGGTCGTGTTCAAGCACGCGCTGCGCAACGCCGTCGTGCCGGTGGTGGCGCTCGCGGCAGTGCAGCTCGGCTTTCTCCTCGGCGGCTCGGTCGTGGTCGAGACCATCTTCGCGCTCGATGGCCTCGGCTTCCTCGCCTATGAGAGCATCAGCCACAAGGATTTCCCGGTGACGCAAGCCGTGGTGATGCTGCTCTCGGTGTTCTACGTCCTCCTGACGCTCGCGGCCGACGTGGCGAACGCCTGGCTCGACCCCCGCATCCGGGTGGCATAATGGTCGACGCCGCGCTCCAGATCGCGGAGATCGGGCAACCGACCGCCGGCGCGCGCGTTCGCGGCCGGGTCTTCGCCCATACGAGTCTTGTGCTCGGGGCGGCGATTCTTTTGGCGATCTGCGCGATCGCCGTTCTCGCGCCGGCGCTTGCTCCGCACGATCCCTACGCCCAGGACCTCACACGCCGCCTGATCCCACCCCTTTGGTATCCGAAAGGCGATTGGACGCATCCGCTCGGGACCGACAATCTCGGCCGCGACTATCTCTCGCGCACGCTCTACGGCGCCCGCATCTCTCTCCTGATCGGGCTGTCGGTGATGGTCATCTCCGGCATCATCGGCACCGCCATGGGGCTCGTCGCCGGCTACTTCGGCGGCCGCGTCGACCTCGTGATCACCTTCCTGATCACCACCCGCCTCGCGATGCCGGTGATCCTCTTCGCGCTCGCCGTCGTGGCGCTCCTCGGCGGCTCGCTGCTGGTGGTGATCCTGACGCTCGGTTTGCTGAAATGGGACCGCTTCGCGGTCGTGATGCGCAGCGCGACGCAGCAGACGCGCTCGCTCGACTACGTCGCAGCGGCGGAAGCCGCGGGCGCGTCGACGGCGCGAATCGTGCTCCGCGAGGTCCTGCCGAACATTGCGCCGCATCTCATCGTGGTCGCGACGGTCGAGGCGGCGAGCGCCATTCTTCTCGAGGCGGCGCTGTCGTTCCTCGGGCTCGGCGTCCAGCCGCCGCTGCCGTCCTGGGGCCTCATGATCGCCGAGGCCAAGGCCTACATGTTCTTCTCGTTCTGGCTCATCGCCATCCCGGGCACGGCGCTGGCGCTCCTCGTCTTCGCCATCAACCTCGCCGGCGACGGTCTGCGCGATGCGATCGCGCCTGAGGGTAGGGGGTGAACGAGGTCCTGCTCGAGGTCGAGGGCTTGACGGTCGACATCGCGACCGGCGGCGGGACGCTGCACGCGGTCCGCGGCGTGTCCTTCGACGTGCGCCGCGGCGAGACACTGTGCCTCGTCGGCGAGTCCGGCTGCGGCAAATCGATGACAGCGCTCGCGATCATGGACCTTCTGCCGACGACCGCAACGCGCAACGCCCGACGCCTGCGGTTCGAGGGCCGCGATCTCCTCGGCGGCGCCATGGCGGATCTGCGCGGCGACCGGGTCGCGATGATCTTTCAGGAGCCGATGACGGCGCTGAACCCCGCCTACACCATCGGCGACCAGCTCATGGAGGGTTATCTGCGTCACAAGGGCGGCTCCGCCGCCGCGGCGCGGACGCGAGCCGTGGAGCTTCTCGAGAAGGTCGGCATTGCATCGGCAGGCGAGCGCCTGCGGCAATACCCGCATCAGCTTTCGGGCGGGCTCCGCCAGCGCGTGATGATCGCGATGGCGCTCATGTGCGATCCCGACCTCCTCATCGCCGACGAGCCTACGACGGCGCTCGACGTGACCATCCAGGCGCAGATCCTGCGCCTCCTCGCCGATCTTCAGCGCGAGCTCGGCATCGCCCTCGTCCTCATCACCCACGACCTCGGCATCGTGGCGCGCATCGCGCATCGCGTCGCCGTGATGTACGCCGGCGAGATCGTCGAGGCGGCGACCGCGGACGCGCTCTTTCGCGACCCGCGCCATCCCTATACGCGCGGCCTCATCGGCTGCATCCCGGTCCCGGGCCGTACCCGGCCCGGCGAGACGCTCGGCGTGATCCCGGGCGTGGTGCCCACGCTGATCGGCGATTTGCGGGGCTGCGCCTTCCGCGATCGCTGCGGCTTCGCTCAATCCGGCTGCGCCCTTAGGCCACCCGACCGCCGCGACGCCGACGCGCATGAATGGCGGTGTGTGCTCGAGGCGGCATGAACGCGCTCCTTTCCGCCCGCGGCCTCGCGCGGTCTTTCACGGTCGGACAGGGGATGTTCCGGCCGAAGCGGACGCTGCACGCCGTCAACGGCGTCGATCTTGACATCCACCGCGGCGAGGTTGTCGCCGTCGTCGGCGAGTCCGGCTGCGGAAAATCGACGCTAGCCCGAATGCTGCTCGGGCTCCTGCCGCCATCCGCCGGTGCAATCACGCTCGAAGGCCGGGACCTCCGCTCGCTGCGGCGGCGCGAGATCGCGCGCCGGGTGCAGCCGGTCTTTCAGGACCCCTATTCATCGCTCAATCCACGCCGCCGGGTCGCGGCCATTGTGGCCCTGCCCCTCGAGGTGCACGCCATCGGCACTGCGGGCGAGCGCCGACGGGCCGCGATCGAGATGCTAGAGCGGGTCGGTCTGCCGGCGCGCTTCGCCGATCGCTACCCGCGCGAGCTGTCCGGCGGCCAGCGCCAGCGCGTCGCCATCGCCCGGGCCCTGGTGATGCGGCCGGAGATCGTGATCTGCGACGAGCCAACCTCGGCCCTCGACGTTTCGGTGCAGTCGCAGATCCTAAACCTCCTCCTTGAGCTGCGCCGCGAACTCGATCTGACCTACGTTTTCATCAGCCACAATCTCGCGGTTGTGGAGCATATCGCGAGCCGCGTTGCCGTGATGTATCTCGGACGGGTGGTGGAGATGGCCGCGACGGCCGCCCTGTTCGCGCGCCCGGTGCACCCCTACACCCGTGCGCTGCTCCAATCGGTGCTGACGCCGGAGCCGGGCCTCGGCATCCCCGAGACGGGCCTCGGCCTCGCCTTTCCGGACCCGCTGAACCCGCCGCCGGGCTGTCCGTTCCACCCGCGCTGCCCGGACGCCATCCGGATCTGCCCGCTCTCGATGCCGCCGCTCGTGCCGACCGCGGCCGGCATGGCCGCCTGCCACGTCCATGCCTCGGCCGAAGGAGCAAAAGCCGCATGAGCCGCGAATCCGCCATCGCGTGTGCCGAGGCCTATTTCGATTCCGGCGATCTGAAGCGCGAGCTCGCCCGTCGCGTCGCGATGCCGACCGAAAGCCAGAACCCGGCACGCGCGCCCGTGCTCGTCGAGTATCTCGAGACCGAGATGAAGCCGGCCCTCGAGAAGCTCGGGTTCAAGACGCAGCTCCTGCATGAGGGCAGGTGGCCGTTCTTGTTCGCCGAGCGGAAGGAGGACGACTCCGCGCCGACCGTGTTCGGCTACGGCCACGGCGACGTCATCCGCGGCCTTGACGACGACTGGGAGGAGGGGCTCTCGCCTTGGCGCCTCACCGAGCGCGGCGACCGCTGGTACGGGCGCGGCGTCGTCGACAACAAGGGCCAGCACGCGATCAACATCGGCGCCCTCGCGGCCGTGCTCGAGACCCGGGGCCGGCTCGGGTTCAACGCCAAGTACCTGATCGAGATGGGCGAGGAGATGGGCTCGCCCGGCTTGCGCGAGCTTTGCACGCGGGAGAAGGAGCGCTTTCGCTCGGA
>DAINQO010000297.1:0-3802 GCA_036742625.1 Microvirga sp. | reverse complement strand
GTCAGCGAGATGGGGCCGCTGCTGCTCGCCCGCCTTCTCGAGCTCAACGACGTGCAGGAAGGCGTGCTCAACATCGCCTTCCGGGTGGCCGACGAGGCCAACCTGCCGGTGCTCGACCTCAAGGACCTGCGCGCGCTGCTCAACTTCGTCGTCGAGAACGCCGACACCGTCAGCGCCAAGTACGGCAACGTCGCCAAGGCCTCGGTGGCTTCGGTGCAGCGCCAGCTCCTCATGCTCGAGAACCAGGGCGCCGACAAATTCTTCGGCGAGCCGGCGCTGAACCTGCAGGACTTCATGAAGACCGACCGCGACGGCCGCGGCATCATCAACATCCTGGCCGCCGACAAGCTGATGACGAAGCCGCGGCTCTACGCGTCCTTCCTCTTGTGGATGCTGTCCGAGCTCTTCGAGGCGCTGCCCGAAGTCGGCGATCTCGATAAGCCGAAGCTCGTGTTCTTCTTCGACGAGGCGCATCTTCTGTTCAACGACGCGCCGAAGCCGCTTCTCGACGCGGTCGAGCAGGTGGTGCGGCTGATCCGCTCGAAGGGCGTCGGGGTCTATTTCGTGACGCAGAACCCGCTCGACGTGCCGCAGACCGTGCTGGCGCAACTCGGCAACCGCGCCCAGCACGCGCTTCGCGCCTTCACGCCGCGCGACCAGAAGGCGGTGCGGGCCGCGGCCGAGACCTTCCGGCAGAACCCGGCCTTCGACACCGCGAAGGTGATCATGGAGCTCGCGGTCGGGGAAGCCCTCGTCTCGACGCTCGAGGAGCGCGGCACGCCCTCGATCGTCGAGCGTACGCTGATCGCGCCGCCGACGGCGCGCGTCGGGCCGGTCACCGACGCCGAGCGCAAGGCGATCGTCCAGGGAAGCGCGCTGCGCGGCAAATACGAAGCGGTGCTCGATTCGGAGAGTGCCTACGAGATGCTGGCGAAGAGAAAGCAGATGGCCGAGCAGCCGGCGCAGGAAGCGTCGACCTCCGGCGGCCTCGGCGGCATCCTCGGCAAGATCACCGACGCGCTTGGCGGCGGATCGCAGCCGCAGGCGCAGCAGCCCGGCAAGGGCAAGGGCGCGCAGCGCATGTCGACGACCGAGGTCATCATCCGCTCGATGGCGACGTCGGCGGCGCGCTCGGTCGGAACGCAGATCACGAGGGCCGTGCTGCGCAACGTCCTCGGCGGCATCCTCGGCAGCGCCGCCGGCGGTGGCGGTGGAGGTGGCGGACGGCGGCGCTCCTCTCGCGCCGCCGATCTCGACGCCGGCGCGCGAACGAGTTCCGGCGATTTCATGGGCGACATGTCCGATTTGATCCAGGGCGGCGGCGGATCGAAGCGGCGGCGTTGATCGCCGCTCAGGCCGCTCGCGGGACGATGGTCCGCAACTCCTCTGCGATCTCCGGGCGGCGGGCCATGAGATCGTGATCGGCTTGGAGACGCAGAAAGAACCCCTCAGAAAGCCCGAAATAGCGCGTCAGCCTCAGGTCGGTATCGGCGGTCACGGCGCGCTTGCCGAGCACGATCTCGTTCACGCGCCGCGGCGGAACCCCGATGGCGCGGGCGAGCGCGGATTGACTCAAGCCCATGGGCGCGAGGAATTCGAGAAGCAGGATCTCCCCAGGATGGGGATTGCGAAGGCTAGTGGTAGTCGACGATCTCGACATCCTCGGCTCCTCCGTCGACCCAGCGGAAGCAGATGCGCCACTGATCGTTGATGCGGATCGCATGCTGGCCCTTGCGATCCCCTTTCAAGGCCTCGAGCCGGTTGCCCGGCGGAATCCTCAGGTCCTCCAGCCGACCCGAGACGTTGAGCAGCCGGAGCTTCCGGAGTGCCGCATCCTGGAGATCGGAAGGGAAACGCCGGCTGCGTCGGGCGGCCCATATCCTCTCAGTCTCGCGGTCGGCGAAGCTCAGGATCACGATCATAACGTATAACGTTATGGGGATCGGCTCAAGCCGGGGCTTGCGGCTTTGCCGCTTCACAGGCAGGAAAGGCGCGTCCTTTCCGAGCGACCATCCCATGCCCCATCTCGACCAGGTCCTCGCCGACGTCGACAAGGATCTCGACAACTCGCTGCAGCGATTGTTCCAGTGGCTGCGCATCCCGTCGATCTCGACCGATCCCGCCTATGCCAAGGATTGCCGCCGCGCCGCCGAATGGCTGAAAGGCGATCTCGAGGCCATGGGTTTCGAGGCGAGCTTGCGCGACACGCCCGGCCATCCGGTCGTCCTTGCGCACGCGCCCAAGCCCGGCGCGCCGCACGTGCTGTTCTACGGGCATTATGACGTGCAGCCGGTCGACCCCGTCGACCTGTGGGAGACGCCGCCCTTCGAGCCGCGGATGGCGACCCTCAAGGACGGGCGCAAGGTCATCAGCGCCCGCGGCGCCTGCGACGACAAGGGCCAGGTCATGACCTTCATCGAGGCCTGCCGGGCCTGGAAGGCGGTCGCGGGCGCGCTGCCGGTCGGCATCACCATGATGATCGAGGGCGAGGAGGAATCGGGCTCGCCGAACCTGCCGGCCTTCGTCGCGGCGAACCGCGAGGAGCTCAAGGCCGACGTCGCACTCGTCTGCGACACCGGCATGTGGGACCAGGGAACGCCGGCGATCACCGCGTCGCTGCGCGGCCTTGCCTATTTCGAAGTCATCGTGCGTTGCGCCGATCGCGACCTGCATTCCGGCTTGTTCGGCGGCGCGGCGCGCAACCCCATCCACGTGCTCGCGAAGATCATCGCCGATCTGCATGACGACAACGGCCGCATCGCGGTTCCGGGCTTCTACGACGGGGTCAAGGACATGCCGCCGGACGTGCTCGAGCGGTGGAAGAAGCTCAACCTCACGGCGCAGGATTTCCTCGGCCAGGTCGGGCTGAGGATTCCAGCCGGCGAGAGCGACCGCATGCTGATCGAGCAGATCCAGTCGCGGCCGACCTGCGACGCCAACGGGATCATCTCGGGCTACACCGGCGAGGGCACGAAGACCGTGATCGCGGGCGAGGCGCGCGCCAAGATCTCGTTCCGGCTCGTCGGCGAGCAGGACCCGAAGCGCGTCAGCGAGGGCTTCGAAGCGTTCGTGCGGGCGCGGATCCCCGACGATTGCTCGGTCGAGATCATCCGCCACAAGGGCTCGCGCGCGATCCAGCTTCCCTACGACATGCCGGTGCTGAAGAAGGCTCAAGCAGCGTTGTCGCGGGAGTGGAGCACGGACGCGGTGACGATCGGCTCCGGCGGCTCGATCCCGATCGTCGGCGACTTCAAGCGCACGCTCGGTCTCGACTCGCTTCTCGTCGGCTTCGGGCTCGACGACGACCGGGTGCACTCGCCGAACGAGAAGTACGACCTCACAAGCTTCCACAAGGGGACACGGAGCTGGGTCCGCATCCTCGCGGCGCTCGCCGACTGAGGCCGCGAATGCCGCTCTCCCGCCGCGCCGTTGTGGGCCTCCTGACGGCGGCGTCGGCGCCTCTGCCGGCGTCGGCGCAGACCGCCGCAGGCGCTTCCGTGGCCGCCGCGGCGGCCCAGGACGTGCTCGCGCTGCGCGAGCGCATACGCGCCGCCGTCGCCGGCAAGGACAGGGCGGCGCTCGAGGCGCTCTATGCCGACAACTTCATGCACATGCGCGACTCGGGCCGCGCCGACCTGAAACCTGAGCGGATCGCGCTCCTCCTCACCGGCGAGCAGACGATCGAGACGGCGCCCGAGGACGGCGTCGCGATCCAGGTTTACGGCGCCGCGACCGCGGTCGCCACCGGCGCGAGCGCGATCAAGGATGCGGCGACCGGCAAGCCGGCCCGGTTCCGCTGGGT
>DAINQO010000296.1:0-3827 GCA_036742625.1 Microvirga sp. | reverse complement strand
AGGCAATTATCGGCTCGGCAACACGCAGGCGGTTCCACGCCCGCTGCAAGCCCGTGAACCGTTGAGATGCGAGGCGGAGAGACGGGAACACATAGGCCCCACTCGATTGCCCTAGAGCCGCCCTGAGCACTTCGCGGGCAGGCTTCCCGAGCGGACGCACGCTCGGTCCCGTCTTCGTGTCGACGAGTCGTAAGCAGGAGCCGCCGAGGTCACATTCCGTCCTCTTGAGGTTCAGCACTTCGCCAGCCCGACAGCCAGTCAACGCAATCAGGCGTACGACACCAACCGACTGCCAAGGCTCCCCGCGCGCCTCGGCGGCTGCGAGGGCTCGCCCGAGCGCGGCATAATGTTCGGCGTCCAGTGCGATTTTGCGCGGATTGCTGCGGGGCCGGCGCACACCGCGCGCCGGGTTGTCTAGCCGGTAGCCCTCTTCGACCGCATACGTGAAGATTGCGCCCAGGAGGCCCATGCCACGCGAAGCGGTGCCGGCTCCACCTCGGACAATGGCGCGGCTCTTTTCGGTCTTGATATTCGCCGCCGTCTTGCCGGCCGTCACATCGCGAAGGAAAGACCGAAGGTCCGCCGTCGTTAGATCCTTCACCGCGCGACTGCCGAGCAACGGCTGAATGTGACGCTCCGCTCGGCCGCGATCGACCAAGAGCGTTGACGGCTTTTTCGGCTTGCCGCTGCGAGTTAGGATCAGCCCGCGCCCAGCCTTGTCGAAGTACTCGGCGCACAGCTCGGCCACCGTGAGAGCGTCCCGGTCGGCCGCGCGGCGTTCAGCGGGATCGCACCCACGGGCGACCTCGGCGAGAGCGTCACGCGCGAGCTGACGGGTCTGATCGGCGGTCAACACGCCATAGCGACCGAGCGTCATCCTGCGGCTTCGGCCGCTCCGGTTCCGGTATTGCAGGACGAAGGACTTGGCGCCCGAGGGCTTCACGCGAAGGCCGTACCCCGCCAGTTCATCGTCCCAAACGAATAGATCGCCGGTGGCCTTGGGATGCGATGCATCGACGGTTCGTTTCGTGAGTTTCGGCATGGGGACCAGCCCGAGGTAAGCAGGAGGTAAGCACCGGACGTTGATTTTGGAGAACGCTTCGGCAACCTTCGTCGCCCTCAACAGCCGTGAGAACACATTACCCCGTAGACTTTTAGTTCGCTACAGCGCTTTCCGATGATCCCCGTTGATTTCGCAGTTATTGCCCTTGACGACCAGGAACAGGACCCAGGCGATGATCATGAAGTTGATGGCGACGGTGACGAAGTTACCCCAGCCGAGGACGGCACCCTGCTTCTTTGCCTCGGCATAAGCCATGCCGCCCGGCACCTTGCCCGAGAGCGGAAAGTAGTAGTTCGAGAAGTCGAGCCCGCCGGTGACGGCGCCGATGATCGGCATGAACAGGTCGCCGACGATCGACTCGACGATCTTCCCGAACGCCGCCCCGATGATGACGCCGATGGCAAGATCGACGACGTTGCCGCGCAACGCGAACTTCTTGAATTCCTCGAGCATGGTCCGGCTCCCCCGCTAAGCGACGCCATGCTAGCGCGGGCACACGGTTCGGAAAAACCATAGGTGGCCCGGTCGAGCCGAGGGTGCCACACCTCTTAGGGAGGCAGCCTAGGCTCGCGGCCGCAGTGGCACGGGACGGCATTGGGCGATAGCATCGCCGCGGTGCGCCAGTAAGGGAAAGCCATGATCGGCGGCTGGGCGGTCGTCCTTTCGGCCCTCGTCTATCTCTGCTTCCTGTTCGCGATCGCCCATTGGGGCGACCACTCGGGAAGCCGCCTGATGCGCGGGCCGGCGCGGGGCACGATCTATGCCTTGGCGCTCGCCGTCTACTGCACCTCCTGGACCTTCTTCGGCTCGGTCGGGCTCGCGAGCCGCTCCGGGCTCGACTTCCTCACCATCTATATCGGGCCGGTGCTGGTGATCGGGCTCGGCCACCGGCTGGTCGAGCGGGTGGTGCGGATCGCCAAGGCGCAGAACATCACCTCGATCGCCGACTTCGTCGCCGCCCGCTACGGCAAGAGCGAGCGCGTCGCGGCGATCGTCTGCGTGATCGCGGTCGTCGGCGCCGTGCCCTATATCGCGCTGCAGCTGAAAGCCGTGTCGGCCTCGCTCAACGTGTTCCTGGCGGCGGCCGAGGGCGGCGTCATCGGGCGCCCGGTGCCGGTGTTCGGCGACCTCGCGCTCGTCGTCGCCCTCGTCCTCGCCGGCTTCGCGGTGGCGTTCGGCACCCGCCATACCGACGCGACCGAGCACCAGGACGGGCTGATGCTGGCGATCGCGCTCGAATCGGTCGTCAAGCTCGTCGCCTTCCTGGTCGTCGGCGCGTACGTGGCGTTCTGGATGTTCGGCGGCCTCGACGAGATCACGAGCCGCCTCACCGAGCGGCGCGGCGATTTCGAGTTCTTCGCCCGCACCTCGGAGCCCGGCTCCTTCGTCACCCTGACGCTGCTCGCCGGCTGTGCCGCGCTCCTCCTGCCGCGCCAGTTCCACATGGCGGTGGTCGAGAACCGCGGCGTCGAGGACGTGCGCCGGCTCGCCTGGCTGTTCCCGCTCTACCTCGTCCTCATCAACATCTTCGTCATCCCGCTGGCGCTCGCCGGGCTTGCCACCTTCGGCCCCGGCGAGATCGACCGCGACATGACGGTGCTCGGGTTGCCGCTGAAGGACGGCGCCGGCCACGTCGCCCTCGTCGCTTTCCTCGGTGGGCTCTCGGCCGCGACCGCGATGGTGATCGTCGAGACGGTCGCGGTCGCGATCATGATCTCGAACCATCTCGTCGTGCCGATCGTGCTGCGCCGCCGCGGCCCGGGCGAGGCGGCGGAAGGCAAGCCGCTGCCGGTCTCCGATCTCGGCGGCTTCGTTCTCGGCGTGCGGCGCGTCGCGATCTTCGTCGTCACCCTCCTCGGCTACGCCTATTACCGCGCGGCGGGCGACGCCGGGCTCGCCGCTATCGGCCTCCTCTCCTTCGCGGCGGTGGCGCAGGTCGCGCCCGCTTTCTTCGGCGGGCTGTTCTGGTCGCGCGGCACGGCGCTCGGCGCGAGCGCCGGGCTCGCCATCGGCTTCGCCATCTGGGGCTATACGCTGCTGCTTCCGAGCCTCGCGCTCGAGGGCGCGTTCTGGACCGGTTTCGTCAAGCAAGGGCCGTTCGGGATCGCGCTGCTCAAGCCGACTGCGCTCATGGGGATCGAGCTGCCGCAGCTGACGCATGGCGTGCTGTGGAGCCTCGCCCTCAACCTCCTCGCCTATGTCAGCTTCTCGCTGCTGCGGCCGGCGAACGCCGTCGAGCGGCTGCAGGCGACGGCCTTCGTCGGCACCGACGACGCTTCGGTGGCGCCGAGCTTCCGGCTTTTCCGGGCAAGCGTCAGCGTCGACGACCTTCGCGCGACGGTCGCGCGCTATCTCGGCGAGGAGCGCACCAACCGCTCCTTCGAGGGCTTCGCCAAGAGCCGCGGCGGCGCGCTCGAGGGGCGCTCGGAGGCCGATATCCACCTCCTGCGCTATGCCGAGCATCTCCTCGCCTCGGTGATCGGCGCCGCGTCGTCGCGGCTGGCGCTGTCGCTGCTGCTGCGCCGCCGCAACGTCTCGTCGCGCGACGCGCTGCGCCTCCTCGACGACGCCTCGGCAGCGATCCAGTACAGCCGCGAGCTTTTGCAGCACGCCCTCGACCATGCCCGCCAGGGCATCACCGTGCTCGACCGCGACCTTCGCCTCCTCGCCTGGAACCGCGCCTTCATCGACCTCTACGAGCTGCCGCCGGAGTTCGTGCGCATCGGCGTCGGCCTCGACGAGATCATCCGCCTCAACGCCGAGC
>DAINQO010000295.1:0-3838 GCA_036742625.1 Microvirga sp. | reverse complement strand
AGCGCCCCGAAGGGCCGACCGGGAAGCCGTGCGTCCAGCACTGCTCCGCGACCTGGGGCGCGTCGCGCTTGGCAACCGCCCAGGCGCTCGGCGGGTTCATGATGAGGGCGCCGCGGCCGGAGACGAGCCACTTGTTGTTCGAAGCGTCGTCCCAGGCCGGCGCATCCGGCGGCAGCACGGCCGCAAGCTTCTTGTAGAACTCCATCGCCTTGCGGACGTTGTCCGACTTCACCGTGACCTTGCCGGTCTTGTCGACGAGCTCGGCGCCGAAGGACTGGAAGATCGCGCCCGCGGTGTCGACGGAGTCGGTGGTCTGGCCGAGCCCGATGCCGAAGGTCGAGCCCGCCTTGTGGCAAGCCTCGGCGGCCTTGAGGAAGGTATCGAGGGTCCAGTTCTCGGCCTTCGGCTCGCTGCCGGCCGGATACATCGCCTGCACGTCGATGCCGGCATGCTGCTTCATCAGGTCGATGCGCGAGCACGGCCCCTTGATCTGGCTGCCGACGGTCGCCGGCACGCCGAGCCAGCGGCCCTTGTCGCGCCCGAGATATTCGACCGTGCCGTTGACGTTGCCGTTCTGCTTGATCAGCTCCGTCATGAGGTCATTGACGGGCTCGAGGGAATCGGCGTGCTGCTGGGGCCACCAGGTCGGGAACGCGAAGATATCGTGGCCCGCCTTCGCCTGCCCCTCGGCCGCGATGGTGAGAAGGTTCTTGTTTCCTTGCGACGTGATGAAATCCATCTTCACGTCGACTTTTTCCTTGTCGGCCCAGGCGCGGACGATCTCTTCCGTCGCCTTGTTGGCGCCCGGCACCCAATGGTCCCAGAAGCCGATCGACAGGCTGCCGGCCGCATTCGCGTCGCGCACGAACGGCGCCGCGACAAACGTCGACGCGGCGGCCGTGGTCTGCAGAAAGCGCCGACGCGTTACCTTGAGTTTCGCCATGGATTTTCCTCCCGTTGGCTTTTCTACCCATCGTTCCCATCGTTGCCGCCCGCCTGCCGGGACGAGCCGCGCTTCTGACCGGCGCGGTCGGCGTTCCCAAAGCGAGCTGCGGACGGCATGTTCCTAGCAGTCTATTGGTCCGGCATCCTGTACGATTTCGGAGAAAGCGCAATCCCACGGGGAACCCACCTGAGCGCGTGGAACAAATCTCCGCGGAGCGCGTTCTCGCGCGGGTGAGGTGCGTACCCGTTTCCCTGTTTGTTGCTTGCCGGGTGGGAGGAGAGCCATGGCTCTGTGGGCCGGTGTGGTTGCGCTGACGCTTGCGGTCGTCGCTTTTCTTGGCCCCCCTCTCGATTATGCATTCATCTTGCGAAGCGTGGTGGAGCTCGGCGCCGTCGTCGGGGTGTTCACGCTCATCTGCGCCGCCGAAGCCAGCAATTGAGCGCTTGTCGCTTCTCCTCGCGCCGGGCATGATCCGGGAAAGAAGCCTGACCGGAGGAATGATGATGCGCAGCGCCCTGTTTGCAGCCCTTCTCGGCACGTCGGCTCTGATCGCGGTCTCAGCGGTCGCGCAGACGAGCCCGCCGCAGCCGCCCGCCGATCAGCCGGCGACGCAAGGGCAGGCTCCCGCCGCCCAGCCCGCCGCCCCGGTTCCGGCTGCAGCCGCCGCGCCACCCGCAGCCCAGGCGGCATCCGGCCCGGCGGATCTGTGCAAGGAGCTCCTCGCCTACGCCGAGAAGAAGGCGGCCGAGCCGCCAAAGTCGGCGCCCGGCCAGGCCGCGGCTCCGGCGCAGGCCCAAGCACCGGCGCAGCCCCCTGCCCCGCCGCAGGCTGCGCCGCAGCCCGCGCCCGCCGCCGGTGGTTCGCAGCAGCAGGCCTCGACCGCGCCGGCTCGCGTCGACGGCCAGTCGACCGGAACCCAAGGCGGCGGTTCACAGGCCCCCTCGACCTCGACGAACACAACCGCTCAGCCGGCGGCGCCGCCGACCACCCCGGTGGCGACGGGCGCGGCGCCAGAAGCCGCATCGAGCCCGCATGCCTCGGGGTCGGGCTCGGCCGGCGGGACCGCCGCGCCCGCTGGACCGTCCGGGGATACCAAGCTCGCCGGGGACACGACCTTGCAGCAGGTGCGGGACACCACCGGCGGCGGCGATCGGCAGGCCTGCCGCGACTCGGCCCAGAAGCTGCGCCGCGCCGGCGCCGACATGCCGGCACCGCTCCTCGCGCTCGCGGCCTATGAGCCCGACCCCGCGAAGCGGCAATAAGATCCGGCGGTAACGAGAGAGCGCCCGATCGCGCCGCTATTCGGGCTGGGCGATGCCTTCGGCGGCGACCGTCGTCGCGTTCGCGACCTGATGGACGTTGCGGTAGCGGTCGAGCCGGAGCCCCATCATGCGCTCGAACTTGCTATGCACCTCGGCGACCGAGAGGCCCTTCAACTTGCGGCCGGTGCGGGCGTAGAAGATCGAGCGGTTGGCCCGGGCCGGCCGCGGCAGGAGCTTGACCGCGCCGGCCTTCGGCTCGCCGACCACCTTCTCCAGGAAGCGCTCGGCGTCGTCGGGCCCGAGGAAGTGGGCGAGATAGGTCTCGCCGTCGGTCAGCTCGCGGCCGATGCGCTTGCCGATCCGGTTCCGGTCGCGCTTCAGCATCTCGGCAGCCAGCAGCGCCGAGACGTACGGGTCGCGCCGGAGCTCGAGGATGCGCGTCTTCTCGGCCGGGTCGGCGACGACGAGCTCGTCATCGACCCAGTTGATCGCCTTCGCCTCCTTCTCGAGCCCGTGCATGGCGCCGAAGTCGCGCACGGTCTTGAGCCAGGTTGCCTCGATGAACTGGTAGAGTCCGGTCGCCGAGGAGGTCTTGGCCTTGACCCCGGTCGAGAAGCTCGACTCCTTGTCGGCGATCGCCATCAGCAGGATCGGATCGGTCGCGGTTGCCTGGCCGGCCTTGATGATGGTGTGGACGAGGTGGCGCCGGATCCGCATCGGGCCGAATTCGAGGATATCGTCGGGATTGCCGGCGAGCGCTTCCTGGAGCGGCGCGTCGGGCCAGAGCAGATCGAGCGGCACGCGGTCGATCGGCGCGGACGCCGAGAGCACCGAAGCCGAGAGCACGCTGGCGGCACGGGGCTCCTCGCGCGCCGGCGAGGACGAGAACAGGTTGACGCGCGGCCGCAGGAAGACGCCAACCTCGGACGGAACGGCGGCCTGCGCCGGGCTGACCTCGAAATTACGCATCCCGCCGAGCACGGCGGCGAGCACGACGGCCGCTCCGGTGCAGACAAGCAGCGACCGGGCCATGACCGGCACGAAGGTCTCGCGATCATGGGCGCCGGCGGAACGCAACGCCAGGCACTCGCCCGGCCCCGCACCCGCGAAGCGGCCGACCTGCTCGGTGGCGCGCGCAAGCGCCATCGTCCGCAGCGGCATTCGACCTGATCTCCCCGCTCGCCGTTGAATCGGCGTCCCAAACCTTTGTCGGTATGGTTTATGGGAGGTAGGAGATGTGGCGATAACGTGGCGCGCCGGCCCAGAGCCTCGCCGAGTCGTGCCTTTCGCCGTCAGTGTCGCTGAAATGCAACAGCCCCGGCGCAATGGGCCGGGGCTTCTTAACAGGTGTTAACGGATTGCGCGCCGTTTCGGGTCCTCCAAAGCCCCCGGCGGGCGATCCGCCGGGGGACGAAGCGGTGCTATTGTCGTCCGATCAGGCGGCCTTGCGGTTCACCCTCGACTCGGCGAGCTGGGTCAGCTTCTCGTCGGTGCGCTTCTCTTCCTCGAGGATGCCGTGGAGGATGCGGGCGCAGTCCGGACGGCCGAGTTGCTTCGCCCAGGCCGCGAGCGTGCCGTAGCGGGTGATCTCGTAATGCTCGACCGCCTGCGCCGCGGAGAGCAGCGCCGC
>DAINQO010000294.1:0-3838 GCA_036742625.1 Microvirga sp. | reverse complement strand
TTATCTCTCGCTCAATGCCCGACGATCGTGACCAGGGCGGGTTGCCCGCCGGCGCTACGCCCGCGCCCGGCGCCGCAAGCCCGATGAAGGCGGCGCAAGCCGGCATGCGGCCGCCGCTGCCGCGGCGCTTCTACGAGACGGCCGGCGTGGCGGAGCGGGACGGCGCTTTCGAGCTCGTCCTCGACGACCGGCCGGCGCGCACACCGGCGAAGAACCCGGTCGCCGTCCCGACTCGGGCGCTCGGCGAGGCGCTCGCGGCCGAGTGGCAGGCCCAAGCGGCGACGATCGACCTTCGGGCCATGCCGCTGACCCGGATCGTGAACTCGGCGATCGACGGCGTCGCGCCGCGGCGGGCGGCGGTTGCGGCCGACATCGCCGGATATGCCGGCGCCGACCTCGTCTGCTATCGGGCCGGCGAGCCCGAGCGCCTCGTCACTGAGCAGGCCCGCGCCTTCGACCCGATCCTCGCCTGGGCCCGCGAGGCGCTCGGCGCGCAGTTCGTCCTGAGCGAGGGCTTGATGCACGTTGCCCAGCCGGCGGCCGCGCTCGCGGCCGTGCGGGCGCGCGTCGAGGCGATCGGCTCGCCCTTCCGCCTTGCCGCGCTCCACGTCATGACGACGCTCACCGGCTCGGTCTTGATCGCGCTTGCCCATGCCGAGGGCGTCATCGACGCCGGCGAGGCTTGGGCTGCGGCCCATGTCGACGAGCGATTCCAGGAAAGCCGCTGGGGCGAGGACGAGGAGGCGATGCGCCGGCGCGCCGCCCGCGAGGCGGAGTTCCGGGCCGCCGCGACGATCTACGCCCTCAGCGGGTAACCTCCTCGCCCCGCTTGCGGGGAGAGGAGGGCGCGCTACACGGCTTCCGCGAGGCGGACCGGCTCGGAGCTCGGCCGGCGCAGCACGGCACGGAACATGACGCCGATCTGGCGGCCCTTGCGCCACCTGACCTCGGCGCGGACCACGGTGCCGCGGGCCGGCAGATGGAGCTCGAAGACGCTCGGGACGGCGAGCGGATCGGCAAGCGACAGCCGCGCGCCGCCGCTCGAGAGGTCCCGGACCGAGCAATCGATCGGAACCGGTTGGCGCCGAAGATGACCTTGCCGGCCAGGAAGGTCCGGTGGCGCTGGCTCTCTCGTCTCTCGTCCATGACAGCTTCTCCCGAGCTGAGGCGAGACGGGAGTAGATGACGCAACGTCGTAAGCCGGGGTTGAGGCCGGCAGTCGGATTGATTCCGCTTTCGTTGACAATTTTCGCCGAGATTGCGCGATGAACGGCCGGCCGGCGTCACGGATTGCGCCCCAACATTCCGGCTCGTGTGGGCATGAGCCATGAAGATCACGCTTGACCTGTCGAAGCTCGTCGAAGAGGGCCGCCTCACCCCGGCGGACGCCGAGCGCCTGAAGGCGCTCGCCGCGCACGACACCGGCAATCTCGGCCTCACCATCCTGACCGGCTTCGGCGTCATCGCGGCGAGCGTCGGCGCGGTCGCCGTCATGCTGACGGCCTTCAACTTCAGCGCCTCGGCGGCGGCGGCGATCGGCGGCATCGTCTTCGCTGTCGGATTGCTGCTCCGGTTCCGGCGCGGCGACCTCTGGAGCCTCCTATCGCAAACCCTGATCATCGTCGGCGCGCTGACCGGGGCGGGCGGGCTGCTGGTGCTGGAGAACGGCTCGCTCCGCGCCGCGCTCGTCATCACGGCGGCCTTCGCCGCGACGGCCGTGCTGACGCGATCGAGCCTGATGGCGGCGCTTTCGGTGGTGTCGCTTGCCGGCTGTCTCGGCGCCCGGACCGGATACGTGCACGCGATGTATTCGCTCTCGATCCAGGAGCCGACGGTCACCATCGTGCTGTTCTCGGCTTTGGCGCTGGCGCTCTACCTGGTGTCGCTGCGGGTGCGCGCCGATTACGAGCGCATCGCGATCGCTGCCGCCCGCATGTCGGTGGTGCTGGTGAATTTCGGGTTCTGGATCGGCTCCCTTTGGGGCGACAACCTGCGTCTGGTGCGTGCCCTATTCCTCAACGACGACGCGGTCGGCATGGTGCGGCGCGGCGGCGCCATGATCCCGTCCGGCATGTTCTCCATCGGATGGGCGCTGGCGCTGATCGCGGTCGGCGTCTGGGGCGTGCGCTCGAACCGGCGCTGGGTGGTGAATGTCGCCGCGGTATTCGCCGGTATCCATTTCTACACCCAGTGGTTCTCGATCCTCGGACCGAATGCCTTCAGCGTGCTCGCCGGCGGCATCCTGATGATCGCCGCCGCCTTCGCGTTGCGGTCCTTGAACAAGCCGGCACCCCTGCAGCCGGCGGTCTGATCCGATCCCGCGCTTGCTCGCGGCGCGTCCGGAATGACGCTCCCATTGGCTCATGCTATGCCCTCCGCCGGATGATTTTGGCGGGCGGGAGCGCATGAAGCACATCCTCGAGAGGCTCGAAGAGCGGCGCAAGGAAGCCCGCCTCGGCGGCGGCGAGCGACGCATCGCGGCGCAGCATGCCCGCGGCAAGCTCACGGCGCGCGAGCGCATCGAGCTCCTGATGGACCACGGCTCCTTCGAGGAGCTCGACATGTTCGTCCAGCACCGCGCGACCGACTTCGGCATGGAGAAATCGAAGATACCGGGCGACGGCGTCGTCACCGGCTGGGGCACCATCAACGGCCGCGCCGTGTTCGTGTTCTCGAAGGACTTCACGGTGTTCGGCGGCTCGCTGTCGGAGACGCACGCGCAGAAGATCACCAAGATCCAGGACATGGCGCTCAAGGCCCGCGCGCCGATCATCGGCCTGTTCGACGCCGGCGGGGCGCGCATCCAGGAGGGCGTCGCGGCGCTCGGCGGCTACGGCGAGGTGTTCCGGCGCAACGTGATCGCGTCCGGCGTCATCCCGCAGATCTCGGTGATCATGGGACCGTGCGCCGGCGGCGACGTGTACTCGCCGGCGATGACCGATTTCATCTTCATGGTCCGCGACACGAGCTACATGTTCGTCACCGGGCCCGAGGTCGTGAAGACGGTGACGAACGAGATCGTCACGGCGGAAGAGCTCGGCGGCGCGAAGGTTCACACGACGAAGTCGTCGATCGCCGACGGCGCCTACGACAACGACGTCGAGGCGCTCTTGCAGATCCGCCGCCTGATGGACTTCCTGCCCGCGAACAACGCCGACGGCGTGCCGGAGTGGCCGTCCTTCGACGATCCGGACCGGGTCGAGATGTCGCTCGACACGCTCGTGCCGGACAACCCGAACAAGCCCTACGACATGAAGGAGCTGATCCTGAAGATCGCCGACGAGCGCGACTTCTTCGAGATCCAGGAGGCCTACGCCAAGAACATCGTCACCGGCTTCGCCCGCATCGAGGGCCGCACCATCGGCATCGTGGCGCAGCAGCCGATGGTGCTCGCCGGGGTGCTTGACGCCGACGCCTCACGCAAGGGCGCGCGCTTCGTGCGCTTCTGCGACGCGTTCTCGATCCCGATCGTGACCCTCGTCGACGTGCCGGGGTTCCTGCCGGGCACGGCGCAGGAATATGGCGGCCTCATCAAGCACGGCGCGAAGCTGCTCTTCGCCTATAGCCAGGCGACCGTGCCGCTCGTCACCATCATCACCCGCAAGGCGTTCGGCGGCGCCTACGACGTCATGGCCTCCAAGCACATCGGCGGCGACGTCAACTACGCCTGGCCGACGGCGCAGATCGCCGTCATGGGCGCGAAGGGCGCGGTCGAGATCATCTTCCGCGGCGGCGACGCCGAGACGATCGCCGCCCGCACCAAGGAATACGAGGACCGCTTCATGTCGCCCTTCGTCGCCGCCGAGCGCGGCTACATCGACGAGGTCATCATGCCGCA
>DAINQO010000293.1:0-3838 GCA_036742625.1 Microvirga sp. | reverse complement strand
GTAGGCGACCGAGGTGATGTGGGCGTTGATGCGCTTGAGATCCCGCAGGATGTCGAGGTGAAGCGCGCTCGTCTCGATCGAGGCGATGGTGCCTTCGCGCAGGCGGCGCAGGTGGCTCTCGGTCGCGCCGCGTTCGGCGAGGCGGATGTTGTCCTTCTCGAGCACGAGCTGGCGCGCCATGCGGATGTCGCGGGTAACGAACACGGTCATGGCGAGGCGCATCTGGTCGACGACGCGGGCGTGCAGCGCCTTGATCTCGGCCCAGCCCTCCGGCGAGAAGTCGAGGTGCAGGCGGCTCTTCTTCGCCGCGAGCTCGAGCAGGCTCTTGTCGATGATGTCGCCGATGTGCTCGAGGTTGGTCGTGAACAGGATGAGGTCGAAGGCGCGCCGGCTGTCCTCCTCGGACAGCGGATTGCGGGTGAGCCGCGTCAGATAGAGCTTGATCTCCTCCTGCAGGCGGTCGACCGGATCGTCGAGGCCCTTGACGGCCTGGCGGCGCCTGTCGCCGTCCTCGCCGAAGGCGAGGATCGTCTCGCGCAGCATGATCTCGACCATGTCGGCAAGCCGCATCACCTCGCGCGTCGCGCTGCCGAGCGCGATCGAGGGGCGGTCGAGGAGCGTGTCGTCGAGATGCTCGATCGTCGGCTCGCCGGGCGCCTTCGCGTCCGGGATCAGGCGCTCGAGCCAACCGGCGGCGACGCCGGTCAGGGGTAGGAAAACCAGCGCCAGCGCGAGGTTGAAGAGGGTGTGGAAGTCGGCGATCTGGCGCGCCGGATCGCTTTCGAGGCGCGCCATGCCGTCCGCCGCAAGGCGCAGGACCAGGAGCGCCGCGAGCGCGCCCGCGAGTCGGAACAGGAAATTGCCGAACAGCACGCGCTTCGCCGCAGCGGGCGAGCGCAGCGACAGGCCGATCGGGATCAGCCCCGAGCCGATGTTGGCGCCAAGCACGAGCGCCATCCCGAGCGGGGCGGACAGCATCGCGGCGGAGGTCAGCGAGATCACGAGCAGCACCATCGCGACGCTCGAGTGGAACAGCCAGGTCAGGAGCGCCCCGACGATGACGGCGAGGATCGGGTCGTCGGCGAGGCGCTGGAGCACGAGGGCGAGGACCTCGCTGCCGCGAAAGCCATGGCTTGCGGCGACGACCATCCCGAGCGACAGGATCATCAGCGCCAGGCCGATGACGATGCGTCCGACCTGCTGCACGGTCGCGTTCTCGACCGCCATGAAGGCGATCACGCCGGCGATGAGCAGCACCGGCACGAGACCGGAGAGGTCGAAAGCGAGGGCCTGCACGACGAGGGTCGAGCCGACATCGGCGCCGAGCATCACCGCGAGCGCGGCGGAGAGCGCGATGAGCCCGCGCTCGGCGAACGACACGACGATGAGCCCGGTCGCCGACGAGCTCTGCACGGCGCTCGCGACGCCGATGCCGGCAAGGCAGGCGCGGAGCGGGCTCGCGGTCGCCTGCGCGACGGCGCGGCGGAAGCGCTCGCCGAAGGCGCGCAGCACGCCGGTCCGCACCATCCGCGTCGCCCAGAGCAGGAGCGCGATGCCTCCGAGGAGGTTGAGGAGAACGGTGTGGCCGGCCACTGTCGCGGAATGCCTCGCGGGGTTGCCTCTGAGGGCGTTGATCCAAGGGCACTGTGCATCCCCGGATCGGGAGTCACAACGAAAAACGCCTGCGATTCCGCGGCTTTTTGTGGGTTTTCTACCCCTTTACCATCCACTCATGCGCCGGGTCGTTGCGGAAGCGCCAGATCCGGCGTGGGCCGGCCATGACATTCAGGTAATAGAGGCGGTAGCCGTGCGGCGCGCCGACCGGGTGGTAGCCCCGCGGCACGAGCACGACGTCGCGGTCCTCGACCGCCATCGTCTCGTCGAGCGAGCGGTCGTCGGTGTAGACGCGCTGGACGGCGTAGCCCTGGGCCGGGTCGAGGCGGTGGTAATAGGTCTCCTCGAGGAGCGACTCGTCCGGCAGCGCGTCGCGGTCATGCTTGTGCGGCGGATAGCTCGACCAATGGCCCGGCGGCGTGATGACCTCGACGACGAGGAGGCTGTGCGCCGGCTCGGTCTCGGGCAGGATGTTCTGGACGTGGCGGGTGTTCGTGCCGGAGCCGCGCGTGAGACTCTCGATCGTGTCCGGCCCGATGAGCCGCGCCGCGTGGGCGCCGCCGCCCGGGCCCGAGCAGACCGCAAGCTCGAGCGCGGTCGTCGCCGCGGCGCGCCAGGTCGAGCCCGCCGGCACGTAGACCGAGGACGGCTTGCCCTCGAAGGGCGACATCCGGCCGCCGATCTCGCCAAAGCTCTCGCCGTCGACCTCGACCCGCGCTTTGCCGGAGACGAGGACGAGGCAGGCCTCGCGCTCGCCGGTCGCCGCCGATGCCGCTTCCCCCGCCGCGAGCCGGTGGACCTCGAATCCGACATAGGTCCAGCCGGCGCTCTCGGGCGTGACCTCATGGATGCGGCCGCGGCCGGCGGCGGGCTTGAGGAGAAGCTTCGGCATCGTGCTCACGCGAGCCCCGCCGCCTCGAGGTAGCGCCGCAGGTTGGCGTAGCCCATCCTGGCATAGGTGAGAGGATGCGCCTTTTCCGGATCCTGCTCGGCCTCGACCACGGCCCAGCCGATGTCGCCCGAAAGCTCGGCGAGGACGGCCGGATAGTCGACGCAGCCGTCGCCCGGCACCGTGAACACGCCTTCGATCACCGCGTCGAGGAAGGAGAGGCGCGAGGCTGTGGCGCGCGCCATCACTTCCGCGCGCACGTCCTTGGCGTGGAAATGCGAGATGCGGTCGCGATGGCGCCGGGCAAGCGCCGCCGGGTCGGCGCCGGCGAAGGTCGCGTGCCCGGTGTCGAGGAGGAGATGCACCGAGGGCCCGGTCGCGGCCATGAAGGCGTCGATGTCGGCTACGGACTGGACCACCGTGCCCATGTGATGGTGGTACACGAGCCGCAGCCCCTCGGCGAGAACGGCATCGCCGACCGCGGTGACGCGGCGGCCGAACTCCGGCCATTCGCCGGGCCCGAGGACCGGCCGCTCGTCGAGCGGCTTTGCGCGGTCGCCATGGATGGCGTTCGAGGTCTCGGCGAGGATCAGCACCTTGCAGCCCATCGCCTTGAGGAGGGCGAGATGAGGCCGCAGCGCCGCGAGTTCGTCCTCGGCGGAGCGGGCGAGCAGCTCGGCCGAATGCCACCCGGAGACGAGGGCGAGGCCGAAGCGATCGAGCACCGCCGCCAGCGCCTTCGGCTCGCGCGGGAACTTGTGCCCGAGCTCCATGCCTTCGAAGCCCGCCTCCTTCGCCTCGGCAAGGCAGCTCTCGAGGCTCGTCGCGCCGCCGAGCGAGCGCAGGTCGTCGTTCGACCAGCCGATCGGATTGGCGCCGATCCTAATCGCCAAGACGTTGCCCTTTCAGCGCGCTCTCATACGCCGCCCGCGCGCTTCGCACCTCGGCGCGCTCGGAGACCTCCGGCACGGCGACGTCCCACCAATGGCCGCCGGCCGCGGTCGCGGCGAGCGGATCGGTGTCGATGACGATGACGCTGGTGCGCGCGGCCCGTCGGGCGCGGGCGAGCGCCGCCTCGAGCTCAGAAACGCTCGCGGCCTTCTCGGCGATCGCGCCGAGGCTCGCCGCGTGCGCCACGAAATCGATCTGCGGCAGCGTCTCGTGCCGGGCGTGCTCGAACAGGTTGTTGAAGCTCTCGGAGCCGGTCGCGCGCTGCAGGCGGTCGATGCAGCCGAAGCCGCGGTTGTCGAGCACGACGATGGTGAGCTTCCTGCCGAGCATCACCGAGGTCGCGATCTCGGAGTTCATCATCAGGTACGAGCCGTCGCCGACCAT
>DAINQO010000292.1:0-3844 GCA_036742625.1 Microvirga sp. | reverse complement strand
GAGGAGCCGCCCATCCACAGGAGGAAGATGTGCGAGTTCGAGGCGTAGGCCTGGCTGCGCCGGGCGAGCACCCGCATCACGGTGTGGTCGAGCAGCACCCGGATCTCGACGAGGTTCGAGCGCCCGACGGTGTCGATCCAGAACGGCCGCGCGACCTGGCGCGACAGCTCCTCGGACAGCGCCTGGTCGAGAATCGAGAAGAACGGCTTCGGCCCCGGCGGCGGCAGCGCCGCGTCGGGCAGGAAATCGACGTCGAGGTTGAGCCGGTCGTTGGCGATGCGGGCGAGCGTCTCGCCGTTCTTGTCCTGCGGAAAGGTCTCGTAGATATCGATCAGCGCCGCGACGTCGGCGGTGACGGCCGAGGACAGGCGGCGGGTCACGAGCTGCCAGTGCCGCTCCATGAAGACATAGGCGATGACGGATTGGAGGAGGACCACCGGCGCGATGATGATGATCAGCGAGCGCGCGTAGAGCCCCTTCGGCAGGACCGAGCCGAGCCAGCGCGCGAAGCGGCCGTAGAGGGCCGCCGGCCGGGAGGTCGCGGGCAGTCGCATCAGCATCAGTCGACGAGCAGGCGGTAGCCGACCCCCCTGACGGTCTGCAGATAGACCGGGTTTGCCGGATCGACCTCGATCTTGCGGCGCAGGCGGTTGATCTGCACGTCGACGGTGCGCTCGTTCGCGCCGCTGCCGCCGCCGGCGAGCTCGTCGCGCGGCACGTTCGCGGCGGCGCGGTGGCCGAGGATCGACAGGATCTCGCGCTCGCGCTCGGTGATGCGGATGGTCTCGTCGCCGCGGCGGAGCTCGCCGCGGTCGAAGCGGAAGCTGAACGGGCCGAAGCGGATCGCCTCCGGCGCCAGCGCCGCTCCGGCGGCGGCGTCGTTCGCGACCGAGCGCCTGAGGATGTTACCGAGGCGCAGCACCAGCTCGCGCGGCTCGAAGGGCTTCGGCAGGTAGTCGTCGGCGCCGATCTCGAGCCCGGTGACCCGGTCTTCCGAGTTCGCGCGCGCGGTCAGCATCAGGATCGGGACCTGCGACTGCGTGCGCAGGCGGCGGGCGTAGTCGAAGCCGGTCTCGCCCGGCATCATGACGTCGAGCACGATGGCGTCGAAGACCAGCGCCTCGCCCTTGGCGCGCGCCTCGGCGGCGCTCGCCGCGGTCGTGACCCGATAGCCGTGCTCGCCGAGGAAGCGCGCCAGGAGCTGGCGCAGCCGCCGGTCGTCGTCGACGACGAGCACGTGCGGCGCGTGGTCGGCGATCTCGACTTTCGCCCGCTCCATCATGGCGGCGATCGCGCTCCTTCCAGGATCTCCCCGCCCACGATCTCCTCGACCCGCGGGCGGTCGGCGGGGTCGATCATGGCGAACAGGAACCGGCCCGCCGCCGCCTTCAGCCCGGGCGGGCCGTCGGCGAGCGCCCGCATGATACGCCGGGTCTGCAGCTTGGCGAGCCTGAGCGCCAATTCGTGCCCGTCCGGGGTGGTGAAAAGAAGGCGCTGGCGCCGGTCCGCGGTGCCGGTGCGGCTCTCGACGAAGCCCTTGCCGATGAGCTCCTTCAGCACCCGGTTGAGGCTCTGCTTGGTGATCTTCAGGATGTCGAGGAGCTCGGCGATCGTCAGCCCCGGGCGCCGGTCGACGAAGTGCAGCACGCGGTGATGGGCGCGCCCGAAGCCGTAATCGGCGAGGATGCGGTCCGGGTCACCGACGAAATCCCGATAGGCGAAGAACAGGAGCTCGATGAGATCGTAGGCCGGCTCCTCGGCGAGGAGACCGGCGCTTGCCGCCGGATGGTCGACGCGCAGCGGCTCGGGCACGGTTCGGCTCCGCCATTTTAAGTCAGCCTTGTTGACATATCTCAGGCGGATTGTTACGCGTCAACCCTCCGGCGCGAAACGAATGAACGCGGCCGGCCCGCATCGTCGGGCGACGATGATGCGCCAAAACCCCGACGATGACGGGCAACGCCGACGATGATGCGCATCGTCGGCCGGGACAAGGAAACGCGAGGAGCAGGACATGGCCACGACCCCCTTCGACCAGCGCGACGGCTTCATCTGGTTCGACGGCAAGCTCGTGCCGTGGCGGGACGCCAACATCCACGTCCTGACGCACGGCCTGCACTATGCGTCGGCGGTGTTCGAGGGCGAGCGCGCCTATGGCGGCGAAATCTACAAGTCGACCGAGCACTCCGAGCGCCTGCGCCGCTCGGCGCAGGTGCTCGATTTCGAGATCCCCTACTCGGTCGCCGAGATCGACGAGGCGAAGCGCCTCGTCCTCAAGAAGAACGGCCAGGCCGACGCCTATGTCCGGCCGATCGCCTGGCGGGGCTCCGAAACGATGGGCGTCTCGGCGCAGGACAACGCCATCCACCTCGCGATCGCGACCTGGGAGTGGCCGAGCTATTTCGACCCGGCCCAGAAAATGAAGGGCATCCGCCTCGACATGGCCGAGTACCGCCGCCCCGATCCGGCGACGGCGCCCTCGCTCGCGAAAGCCGCCGGGCTCTACATGATCTGCACGATCTCCAAGCACAAGGCGGAGCGCAAGGGCTACGCCGACGCGCTGATGCTCGACTGGCAGGGCCGCGTCGCCGAGTGCACCGGCGCCAACGTCTTCTTCATCCGCGACGGCGCCATCCACACGCCGATCGCCGATTGCTTCCTCGCCGGCATCACCCGCCAAACCGTGATCGACCTCGCCCGCCGCCGCGGCTTCGAGGTCCAGGAGCGCCGCATCCAGCCCGACGAGCTCGAGCACTTCAACGAATGCTTCATCACCGGCACCGCCGCCGAGGTCACCCCGGTGTCGGAGATCGGGCCGTGGCGCTTTAAACCGGGGAACATGACCAAGGTGCTGATGGAGGATTATTCCGCCGAGGTGCAGCCGAGGGCCAAGGCGGCTTGAGCCCACTCACGTCGTCCTCGGGCGGCGCGAAGCCCTGACCCGACGCCTTTCCGATTGCCGGTCAAAGGTGCAGGCATGAGGCAAGCGTGTCGGCCATTGCGGCCTACCCAAGTCCGGCCTAAATCAACGCCGGTGTCGAAAACATAGTAGCGCCGCCTGCACCCGGGCAGATGTGGTGTGATGAACATGCTTGTCGCTCGCGCGCAGCTCAATGTCGTGGAGGAGATGTTGGCTGAGTTCGCCAACCCTCCGCAAACCACCCAGTTGTTGGCGCTCGTTCAAGCCCAGCATGTCGCGATCGTCACCTTGCTCCGGGCGGTCGGTCACGTGCTCGAAAAGGTTGATGCGGATACACCCGCCCGGAAGGCTTGGCTCCTCTCCGCATGGAAGACGTGGAAGACGGAGCCGATCTTCGCAAATTTCATCGAGCTCAATCGCAACCAGCTGCTGAAGGAGTTCCGCGGCGGCTTGGGCCTAAAGAACCCGGCGCTGACGCACACAGGCGTGGTGGCAAATCCAGACGCGCCGAGAGATGCTTCGTTGGTCGTCGACTTTTCGCCAAACAACGTTCGAACCGAAGATGGGCGCCTTGCGCTGCCGCTCTTCCGTGACGCAGTGGCATTCTGGGACCGTCCCTTGCGTGAAGCGGAGCAGGCCTTCAAAGGGCTGACCTAGGCACGGGCCTAGCCGAGAATGGGAGGCGGGCCGGCCCTCCACGACGGTAGAACATCGAGAGACTCCCGAGCCATTCCAAACCTCGCGAATTTAGCCCTCGTGTGCGGACGCGACAAACAGACACGTATCAGGTTGACAGGGAGTGGCCAAGGACTGGTCCTTCAACCCGAATGTTTGAGAGACCTGAAATATGCTCGACAGGCGATTGCTTCCGCTGATTGAGACGCTAACTCGCTCAGACCTCGACTGGCTTGCTCTCGAGGTGAT
>DAINQO010000291.1:0-3856 GCA_036742625.1 Microvirga sp. | reverse complement strand
TGACGAGGCCGTCCTCCATGGTGACCTCGATGCCGAGGCCGCCGAACTCGCCGCGCGTCTGCACCTGCATGTCGCGGAAGCTCTTCGGGTCCATGTAGCTCGAATGCGGATCGAGCGAGGTCAGCATGCCGTTGATGGCGGACTCGATCAGCTTCGCCTCTTCGGGCTTCTCGACGTAGTCCGAGCGCACCTTCTCGAACACGTCGCCGAACAGGCTGAGCTGGCGATAGGTCTCGGCGGACGCTGCCACCGCGCTCGTCGAGGTCAGCAGATGCGACTGGCTCACGAGGGCGGTCGCGCCCGCGCCGGCCAAGGCGCTGAGGAAAATGAGGGGAATCTTGCGCATCAGCCGCGAACCTTCTCGCCCTGCGATTTCGCCCACCACGGGCTCGGATCGATCGAACCGCCGTCTTTACGAAACTCTACATAGAGCACCGGGCCGCCGGTTTCGACGCCCCCGTTGCCCGCCGACAAGGACGAAGTGTCGCCCATCGTCGCCACCGGCTCCCCGGCGAGCACGAATTGGCCCACCTCTACCCTGATTTGATCCATGCCGGCTAGAAGAAGATAGTAGCCGCCCCCCGCATTGATGATCAACAATCGCCCAAACGACCGGAACGGTCCCGCGAAGGCGACCCAGCCATCGGCGGGCGAGGCGACGACAGCACGGGGTCGTGTCGAAATTGAGATGCCGCGGCTCGTGCCGCCGACCCCGTCCGGACCGCCGAATTCGCGCACCATCGCGCCCCCGACCGGCATCGGCAGGAGGCCGCGAGCCTCGGGAAACGGGATTTTCGGGGCAAGGCGCGCCGGATCCCGGAACGCCGCGGCGGCAAAGCGCTCGCGGGTCTCCCGCGCCTGAGCCTCGGCGGCCTTGCGCGCCTCCTCCGAGGCTTTCTGGGCGGCGGCGACGTCGCGCTCCATCCGCTCGATCAACTCTTTGAGAGTTTGCGCCTCCCGGGCGAGCTCGGCCGATTTCGCCCGCTCGGCGCCGAAGCTGCGCTCCGCCTCGGCCAAACGGCTCTGTCGGGCGGCGACGAGGGCTGCCGTGCGCTCCTGCTCGCGCGACAGATCGGCGAGCTCCTGCTCCAGCGAGCGCCGGTCGGCAGCAAGCGCCGCCCGGAGCCGGACGAGCTCGGAGAGATCGGCGGCTAGCGCCTCGGTTTCCGAGCGCAGCTCGGGCAGCACGGCGCCGAGCAGCATCGACGTCCTGACCGCCGCCAGGATGTCCTCCGGCCGCACGAGCACGGCCGGCGGCGGGCGGCGGCCCATCCGCTGCAGCGCCGCCAGCACCTCGACGACGAGGCTCCGGCGCGCCTCGAGCGAGCGCCGGATCGCCGCCTCGCTGCCGCTCGCCGTGTCGACGCGCTGCTCGAGGGCGGCGACGCGCTCTTCGGTCGCCCGCATGCGCCGGGTGCCGTCGATCAGCGCCGCGTTGAGCTTTGCCCGGTCGGCTTTGAGCTCGTTAATCTCGCGCTCGAGCTTGCGCTGCGCTTCGGCCGCCGCGGCGAGCGCCTCCTGGGCGGCCTTGAGCTCGGCCTCGCGCTTTGCTTTTTCGGCGGCGCTCTCGGGCGCGCCGGGTCCTGGGGCATCCGGCGCGACGCGCGCGCCCGGAGCCTCCTGGCTGCTCGCCGGCGCGGCCAAGGCGAGCCCGAGGAGCAAGGCGAGCCCAAGGAGAAGGGCGGGCGTGAGACGAGGGCGAGGACGGCTAATCGGCATCGACTTTTGGAAGGGATCAACCGGCCCGATGGTACGGATGGCCGGCCAAGATGGTCAAACCGCGATAGAGCTGCTCCAGCACGAGCACCCGGACGAGCTGGTGCGGCAGCGTCATGACGCCGAAGGACAGGACGAGCGCGGCGCGCTCGCGCACCGACGGATCGAGGCCGTCGGCGCCGCCGATGACGAGGCCGAGCGACGGCAGGCCGCGACCGCGCCAGCCTCCGAGACGCTCGGCGAAGCCTTCGCTCGTCAGCGGCGAGCCGCGCTCGTCGAACGCCACAAAGGGGGTCGAGGCCGCCCGTTCCAGGATGGCGCGCGCCTCCTCGGCGCGCCGATCGGCGTCGCGGCGGGCGCGGCTTTCGCTAATCTCGATGATCTCGAGGGGCGCGAAGCCGCTCGATCGCCCAAGCGCCTCGACGCGCTCGCGATAGCGCTCGGCAAGATCGCGTTCGGGACCGCCTTTCAGCCGTCCGACGGCGATGACGGCGAGCCGCACGGGCCGGCTAGCCGGCCATGCGCTCCCGGGGCCGGTCCGCGCCCCACATCTTCTCGAGATTGTAGAAGCTGCGGACCTCGGGGCGGAACACGTGGACGATCACGTCGCCGGCGTCGATCAGCACCCAGTCGCAGGCGGGCAGCCCCTCGACGCGCGCCGGCCCGAGACCCCGCTCCTTGAGGACCTCGAGCACGCGCTCGGCGATCGCACCGACATGGCGGTGGGAGCGACCCGACGCGACGATCATGGTGTCGGCGATCGAGGTTTTGCCGGTGAGGTCGATCTCGACCACCTCTTCGGCCTTCATGTCCTCGAGACAGAACCGGGCGACGGCCCGGATGTCCTCGCCCTCGGGAGGCCTCGCTCCGGAGGGAGGGGGAAGCGGCGAAGTATCCGCTTCACGCGGAGAAAGTCGGTTCAGTTCAAGATCCTTTCAGGCGCCGCGACAACGCGGCGCGACTCCGAATGTAGGGTCGGGCCGGTAAAGATTTCAATGTTGCGACCCATCGAAATTTGCCCGGCGTTGCTGCCGCAGCACAGTCGACGACAGGGCGGAACGGGGCCCGTGCAGGAAAACCCAGGCCGGCGGCGCCCGGTCGGCGAGCACCGGCGCGTCGGTCTCGTCGATGCGGAAGCGGGCGAGCGCGAGGGCGGCGCGGGACTGGGCGGCGCGCAGGGTCCAGCCCGGGCGGTCGATGACAGCGAAGGGCATCAGCTGCGCGATCCGCCGCCAGCCGCGCCAGCGGTCGAACTGCGCCAGGTT
Organism: Microvirga sp.; assembly: GCA_036742625.1. Taxonomy (GTDB): domain Bacteria; phylum Pseudomonadota; class Alphaproteobacteria; order Rhizobiales; family Beijerinckiaceae; genus JAJKJG01. The sequence continues at coordinate 875 of DAINQO010000291.1, read as the reverse complement.
GTCGGCCCCCATGATCCACACGAACCGCACCCCCGGCGCATGGCCGGCGAGGTATTCGAGGCTGTCGAGGGTATAGCGGGCGCCGATCGCGGCCTCAAAGCCGGTCACGGCGAGCCGCGGATGCCGGGCGAGCGCCTGCGCCGCCGCCATGCGCTCGGCCAAGGGAGGAAGCCCGCCGAGCTCCTTCAGCGGGTTGCCGGGGGTGACGAGCCACCAGATGCGGTCGAGCCGGAGGCGCTTCAGCGCCAAGAGGCCGACATGGAGGTGCCCGGCGTGCGGCGGGTTGAAGGAGCCGCCGTAGAGGCCGATGCGCAGGCCGGGCGGGTGCGGGGGGAGCGAGGGAACGGCCACCGCTCACGGTCGCGTCTGCCCGGCGCCGCGGACCCGGTACTTGAAGGAGGTGAGCTGCTCGACGCCGACCGGGCCGCGGGCGTGCATGCGGCCGGTGGCGATGCCGATCTCGGCGCCGAAGCCGAACTCGCCGCCGTCGGCGAACTGGGTCGAGGCGTTGTGGAGGACGATCGCCGAATCGACCTCGGCGAGGAAGCGCTCCGCCGCCGCCACATTCGTGGTGACGATCGCGTCGGTGTGGTGCGAGCCGTAGGTCTCGACATGGGCGATCGCGGCCTCGAGCCCGTCGACCACCCTCGCCGCGATGACCGCGTCGAGGTATTCGGCCGACCAATCCTCCTCGGCTGCCGGCGTGACGCGCGGGTCGGCCGCCCGCACGGCGGCGTCGCCGCGCACCGCGCAGCCGGCATCGAGAAGCATCCCGATCAGCGGCCCAAGATGCGTAGCCGCGCACGCGCCGTCGACGAGAAGCGTCTCGGCGGCGCCGCAGACGCCGGTGCGGCGCATCTTGGCGTTGAGCACGA
>DAINQO010000290.1:0-3872 GCA_036742625.1 Microvirga sp. | reverse complement strand
GTCGCCATGGCGGCGGCGGCCGCGATGGTGCCGCTCTCGTCCATGTGCACGATGGCGATCGAGGCGAGCTTCGTGCCGGCGCCGTAGAGGAAGATCACCGACGAGACCGTGGTAAGCGCGTTGACGAACATGTAGACGGCGATGTCGAGGATCGCCGGCATGCAGATCGGCACCGTGACGCGGCCGAAGGTGCGCCAGAACGGGACCTTGAGCGACGCCGACACCGCCTCGAACTCGGCATCGATCTGCTTCAGCGCCGTCGTCGCGGTGATGTGCGCGACGGTGTAGAAATGCGCGATGGTGTTGACGACGAGCACGGTCAGCGTGCCGTAGAAGACGTTGAGCGGGTTCCAGGGCGCATTGAAGAAGAACACGTAGCCGAGGCCGAGGACCAGCCCCGGCACCGCCATCGGCAGCATGGCGAGAAAATGCGCCAAGGCGCGCCCGGCCGGGAAGATCTTGAGCTTCTCGATCAGGTAGGCGCCGGTGAACACGAGCGCGGTGCCGATGCCGGCGGCGAGCGCCGCCATCGCGAGCGAATTGAAATACGAGCCCCAGCCGGTCGGCTCGGCGTTGGCGAAGACGTAGTTGTTGAGGGTCAGCGAGAGATTGTAGGGCCAATAGGTGATGAACGACGCCCACACCGCCATGCCGTAGGTCGCGACGATGAGGCCGCCGACGCTTGCGGCGTAGATCAGAAGGGCGAGGTCGCGCCCGCGGGCGGGCTTTGGCGCATAGGGCACGGCGCGCGACGACAGCAGCGCCACCTGCTTTCGCTGCACGAGGCGATCGACCGCGAAGGCGAGCACCGCCGGCACGAGGAGGATCATCCCGACGACCGCGCCCATCGGGAAGTTCTGCTGGCCGACGACCTGCTTGTAGGCATCGGTCGCGAGCACGTTGAACTGGCCGCCGATCACCTTCGGGATGCCGAAATCGGTGACGACGAGGGTGAAAACCACGAAGCAGGCGCTGATCAGCCCGTAGCGGGCGCCCGGCAGCGTGATGGTCCGGAACACCCGGGCCGGCGAGGTGCCGAGCGCCGCCGCGACTTCGTAGAGCCGACCGTCCGACAAGGCGAGCGCGGTCACGAGGATCAGGAGCGCGTGCGGGAAGGAGTAGAGCACCTCGGCGATGACGATGCCGATCGGGCCGTAGATCGAGGCTCCCATCAGAAGCTGGCGCAGGAAGCCCTGGTTGCCGAAGATGTAGAGCAGCGACAGCGCCGACAGCAGCGAGGGCGCGAAGATCGGCAACAGCGCCGCGGCGTAGAACAGGCCCTTCGCCGGCATGCAGCTTCGGGTCAGGCCGTAGGCATAGATGAAGGCGAGCGGCACGACGATCGCGGTCGACAGCGCCGCGACGGCGACGCTGTTGAGGAGCGAGGCGAACAGCGTCGGGGTCGAGAAGTAGATGGCGAAGTTGCGCAGGCCGACGAAGCCGCCGTTCGCGTCCTGGAAGCTCTTCGAGAGCAGCGTCCACAACGGCAGCGCGATGATGACGACGAGGACGATGGCGAGGAGCGCGATCAGGAGCGTCGCCGCCTGCCGCTCGTCGAGAAGGCGGCGCAGGCTCACCCGGACCTGCGGCGGCGCCGTGCCGATCGCGACCTCGGCCATCGGCGCGTCAGCCCTGCGCCGCCGTGGTGAAGACGCGCAGCGCCTCGGGCGGCAGCGCGATCAGCAGCCGCTGGCCCTCGGCGACGTTGAGGTCGCGCATCAGGTTCGCCGAGAAATCGGCGACGAGCGGCCCCTCGGTCTTGACCTCGGGCGTGAGCCGCGCCCGGCAGAAGGCTCCCAAGAACTCGAGGCTTCCGACCTGAACCGTGACCGCGTTCGGGTCGTTCGGCTTGACGTCGCGGACGCGGATCTCCTCGGGCCGCAGCCCGAGCTTCACGGCGGTGCCGGCGTGAAGCCCGCGATCGTCGTTGCAGACGAGATCGAGCGCGCCGGTCCGGATCCGCTTCGGCCCGGCGACGGTCGCGTCGAGGAAGCTCATGGTGCCGACGAAATCGGCGACGAAGGCTGTTGCCGGCGAGCGGTAGATCTCGGCCGGCGAGCCGACCTGCTCGATGACGCCGTGGTTCATGACCACGATGCGGTCGGCCATGGCGAGCGCCTCCTCCTGGTCGTGGGTGACCATGACGGTCGTGACGCCGAGGCGCTTCTGCAGGGCGCGGATCTCCTCGCGCAGGCGCACCCGCACCTTGGCGTCGAGCGCCGAGAGCGGCTCGTCGAGGAGGAGGAGGTTCGGCGCCGTCGCGAGCGCGCGGGCGAGCGCGACGCGCTGCTGCTGGCCGCCCGAGAGCTGCCCCGGGTATTTGCGATGCTGCTCGGGCAGGCCGACGAGCGCGAGAAGCTCGTCGACGCGACGCTTGATCTCGGCCGCGCCTTTGCGGCGGTTGACGAGGCCGTAGCCGACGTTCCGGGCGACGGTCAGGTTCGGGAACAGGGCGTAGGACTGGAACACGATGCCGAAGTCGCGCTCCGCCGGCGGGGCGCGCGACACGTCGCGGCCGGCGATCTCGATCCGGCCCTCGTCCTGCGGGTCGAGGCCGGCGATGGCGCGCAGGAGCGTGGTCTTGCCGCAGCCGGACGGCCCAAGGAAGCACACGAACTCGCCGCGCCGGACCTCGAGATCGATCGCCTTCAAGGCAGTAAAGGCGCCGAAGCGCTTCCACAGGCGCTCGATGCGCAGAAACGGCTGCTCGGTCATCGGCGCGGGATCACCACAGTGATGTCATTCCGGGGCCCCGCGAAGCGGAGAGCCCGGAACCCACCGATCACGCTCGGCCGTGGGTTCCGGGTTCTCGCCTGCGGCGAGCCTCGGATGACAGGAGGGTTGACTACACGACGGTCTGATGCCGGAGGCAAGGCCCGTTTTGCGGCGTCCTGCGTCAGGCGGGCCACGGCAGCGAATAGGTGCGGACGTTGGTGAAGCTCTTCATCGCCTCGACGACGCCTTCCTTGTAGCCGAGGCCGGAATCCTTGATGCCGCCGAAGGGCGACATCTCGATCCGGTAGCCCGGCACCTCCCACACGTTCACCGTCCCAACCTCGAGCTCGGCGACGAAGCGGGTGATGTAGTCGAGACGGTTGGTGCAGACGCCGGACGACAGGCCATACGCCGTCGAGTTTGAAATCTTGATGACGCTCTCGATGTCGTCCGGGCAGCGGATGATCGGGATCACCGGCCCGAAGGTCTCCTCGCGCACGAGCTCGCAGTCGTAAGGCACGTCGTCGACGACGGTCGGCCGGAACAGCGCGCCTTGGCGTTTCTCGCCATGCAGGCGCTTCGCGCCTTTCGCGACGGCGTCGTCGACGCGCGCCTCGAACAGCGCTGCCGAGCGCTCGTTGATGACGGTGCCGACATCCGTCGCCGGGTCCATCGGGTCGCCGGATTTGAGCTTCCTTGCCTTCGCCAGCACGAGCGCGCTGAATTCATCCGCGACGCTCTCGACGACGAGGATGCGCTTCACCGCCGTGCAGCGCTGGCCCGAGTTCTTGGTCGCGCCCTGGACGGCGAGCTCGGCCGCGCGGTCGAGGTCGGCGTCCTCCATGACGATGAGCGGGTCGTTGCCGCCGAGCTCGAGCACGAGGCGCTTGTAGCCCGCCGTCGCGGCGATGTGCTTGCCGACCCTGACCGAGCCCGTGAAGGTGACGAGGTCGGCGTCCGGATCGGTGATCATGGCGTCGCCCATCGTCGAGGGATTGCCGGTCACGACCGACAGCATCTCGGGCGGCAGGCCCGCCTCGTAGAGCACGTCGGCGAGCGCCAGCGCCGTCAGCGGCGTCAGCTCCGTCGGCTTCAGCACCACGCGGTTGTTGGTGGCGATCGCCGGCGCGAGCTTGTGGCTCACCATGTTGAGCGGG
>DAINQO010000289.1:0-3873 GCA_036742625.1 Microvirga sp. | reverse complement strand
ATGACGAGTTCCTCCGCTGGCGTAGACCCGCTTCGTCGTGGCCGAGGATCTGCGCGCTTTTTAGGTCGGGAAGACGGCCTTTCTTCAGCAACGAATCATGCATCGCCTCTTGGTGAGGCGAAGACTCAAACGCCATTCGCGAACCAGAACCCGCTTCTCCGCGTGAAGCTTCGAAGCCAAGGGAGCAGAGGCTACGCCCTGCCGGCGAGGCCGGCAATACCTATGTTAAGTTCCACCGCGCGGGGGCTTCGCACCAAGCGCATGTGCGGCGGCAGCTCCGGCCTTCTACTCCCATTCAAGCTCGTGAAAGGCCGCCGTCGCATTGCGCGCATTGAACTCGTCGAAGAGGGCCCAGTGCTGCGCTTCCGCCCGACCCGCCTCGCCGGCGGCGTCCCGCATGGTCCGACCTTCGCGGATCATGCGCCGAACGTCGGTTGCGAGGCCCTTGAGATAACGCGTCATCGGATCGGCGGCCTCCGGCCACGGCAGCGACGAAGGGCCGTGGCCGGGCACGACGCGGGCGGCCTGACGCGAGGTCAGCGCCGCCGCAACGCGGATCCAGCCGTTCAGGCTGCCGTCCAGGGCCGGAACGTGACCGGCGAAGAGGAGATCGCCCAGGAACCAGGTTCCGGTTTTTTCGTCGAGGACGGTCAAGTCCGAGTTCGTGTGCGCCGTCGGCCAGGACTCCAGGATGAGCCGGCGGTGGCCGAGATCGAGCTCGAGCCGCCCGCGGACAGGCATCGTCGGAAAGACGATTTCCGTGCCTGCGAAGGCCTCCGCGCCGACGAGCGCCTTCGTGGCGGCGAGATATCGCTCCTGGCGGCTGCGCAGCGCCTCGGCCAGGTTCTCGTGCCCGACGAAGGTCACGCCGTCTCGCGCGAAGGCCGCGTTCCCGAGAACGTGATCGGGATGAAAATGCGTGTTCACCACGTAACGCACCGGAAGGGCGGTCTGGGCCTCGACGGCGGCGAGAAGCCTGCGCCCGGCGAGGTAGGTCGCTTGCGTGTCGATGACCGCAACACCCTCGCGTCCGACGATGAAGCCGGCGTTGGCGATCGCGCCCGTGTTCCGCGGGCTCGCCAGCGCATAGGGCGCTTCGTAGACGAAGACTCCCTCGGCGATCTCGCGAACCGGTAGCGGCGCCGGCCGATCGGCGCCCAAGCCCGACGTCGCTGCCGCGGCGAATGTCAGCGCGACGGAGAGGCATCGAAAGCGGCTCATCCTCACCTCCCCGGGCGCGCCCGCCTGGTGCCTGGCCGTCCACGGGCTGCGGCGTCAGGCCCGCTCGAGCGCTCACTCGTCGATCGCGAACCGGCGGGCGAGATCGCGGCGTCCTTCCTCGACCCAGGCATCGGTCCGCCTATCGCGCGCCGTCGTCAATGGGATATCGGCGAGGACGCTCGCCGGCCGAGCGGTCAGGAGGATGAGACGATCGGCGAGCCCAAGCGCTTCGCGCAGATTGTGGGTCACGAGGATGACGGTCGTCCGGCGCCTTGCCGCAAGCCGGGAGACGATCGCCCGCAACTCGGCCGCGCCGCTCTCGTCGAGCGAGACGAAGGGCTCGTCCAGGACCAGGAGATCCGGCTCGATCGCCAGGGCCCGGGCGAGAGCCGCGCGGCGCGCCATGCCGAGCGACAGCTCGCCGGGGTAGCGATGCCGCCACTCCTCGAGATCAAGCTCGGCGAACAGCGGATCGAGCGTTCGGGCGAGTCCGTAGGATCGCAGCGACAGCCCGACGTTCTCTTCGACGGTTCGCCACGGCAGAAGCCGCGGTTCCTGGAACACGACGCCGACCGGCAAATCGCCGACGTCAGGGCGGACGCATCCCTCGAAGTCGCGGTCGAGGCCAAGGAGGATGCGCAAAATGGTCGTCTTGCCGCATCCGGAAGGGCCGATCAGGCACACGAAGCTGTGCGGCTGGATCGAAAACGCCAGGTTCCGCACCGCTTCGACGCTCCGCCCGTCGGCGTTGCGGTAGATCTTGCGCAGGATGTCGATTTCAAGCGGTGGTGACGCGCCAGCGCCGGGCATGAGCGTCCAGAGGTTGCATGACCAGGAAGTCGATCGTCAGCATGACGATCGAGAAGGCGAGGCTGTAGCCGAGGATAGCGCGAACGTCGAAGAGCTGGAAATAATACGAGATCGCGTAGCCGACGCCGTTCGGCCGCCCCAGCAGCTCGACCACGAGAACGATCTTCCAGACCAAGGCGAGGCCGGATCGGGCGGCCGCGACGATATAAGGCTCGAGCTGCGGACACAGAACGTGGCGGAACCAGGTCGCGAAGGAGAAGCGGTAGGCGACGCCCATCTCATCCAGGTCCGGGTCGAGGGAGCGCGCGCCTTCCCGCACGATGACCGCCACATTCGGGAGCTTGTTCAAGGTCACGGCGGCGATCGCCGCAATCTCAGTCAGGCCAAGCCAGAGATAGCACAGCACGGTGATCACGAGAGCCGGCGTATTCAGAAGAAGAATGAGCCAAAGATCGAGCGCCCGGTTGAGCCCCGGGCGCCGCCCGAGCGCGATGCCGATTGCCGCCCCCAACGCCATCGCGAGGCAGAACGAGGCGGCGACCCGCGACAAGGTCGCGCCAAGATGGAGGAGCATGTCGCCCTGGCGCAGCTCGCGCACGACGAAGGCCAGCACCTCGAGAGGAGGCGGCAGGACCCTGGTCGCGGCAAACATGGCACCCGCCTGCCAGACCGCGATGACGGCAAGGGCCGAGGCTACACGCGACCACATCCGACCCGCGCCATCATTCCTCAGCCGTCCTGGCCGATGTCGGCGTAGAGGCCCGCCGGCAAGCTCGTCGCGGGCCCGATCAGCTTCTCGCCGCCGAGCCGCGCCAGAACCGCATAGAGGCGCTCGGCGTCGGCCCGCTCCGCCGATACATCGCGCTTCGGGACGCCCCCGATGAAATAGCGCTTGAGGACCTGGAACGTCGCTTCGTCCTCGGCTTGCATGCGCGGACGGACGGGCTCCCACGCCGCATCGCTCGACGCCAGCAAGGTCTTCGCTCGACGAGACGCGGCCGCGAAGCCGGCGAGAATCGTCCGGTCGCTGCCGCGGTCCTCGTCGAAGAGATAGCCGAGAAGCGCGATCTCGCCGCTCGCGCCGAAGAACCTCGCCATCTCCCCGGCTCTGAGGATTTCGCGGAAACCCTTCGCTTTCAGCCTTGCGCAGAACTGCCAGAACAGCAGCGCCGCATCGAGCTCGCCGGCCTCAAGCTTGTGGCTGAGAAGAGGCGGCGCGCCGAAGGCAGGTGAGCTCTTCTGAGAGGGATCGAAGCCTGCCGTCTCAACCGCGAAAGCACGAAGCAGCAGCCAGCTCTTGTCCAGAGGTCCGCCGGCGACGCCGATGCTTCGGTCCGCCAAATCCCGGACCTCCTGGATCGGGGAGCGCGGCGCCACCATCACTCCGCCTTCCGTGCTCGAGAACGGAAGGAACCTGACATTGCGGCCTTCGGCCCTCAGCCGTGCCGCCCACAGAAGGTCGGTCACGATCGTATCGACCGCACCGGACAGGAACGCAATGCGCGCGGCCTCGCTCGAGGCGAGCTTGATCTCCTCGACACGAAAACCGTTCGCCAGGTCGAAGGCATGGCGCCGGATCGTGTCGGTCTCCCAACCGGCCGTGCCGAACGGAAGCACGCCCACCTTCACGACGCGTTCGAGTGACCGGGCGGGCCGGATCTGAAGCGCCAGGGCGCCTCCCGAAATCAGGATCTGCCGGCGTGTGTGCACAGCCCCTCCCCTCGCCGCCGCCGAACGAGAGCGGCGGAGCCCTTATCTGTGCTGCTGCCCGCCTCCGCCGTTGCGGGCGGACTTGGCGTCAGCGATTGCCGACGAGCTGCTTCGCTTCGCCGAGCGCTTGGG
>DAINQO010000288.1:0-3898 GCA_036742625.1 Microvirga sp. | reverse complement strand
CCGGCGCGTAGGTGAAGCTGCCGTCCGGGTTCAGCGCCACCGTGCCGTGCGTCGCGCCGCCGTTTACGCCGACGAGGCTGTAGGTGAGCTGCGCCGCCGAGTTGTCGCCGTCGGTCGCGACGGCGTTGCCGAAGATCGTCGTGTCTTCGTTGCCGCTCGCCGATCCGGCCTGCGCCACCGGCGCGTCGTTGACTGCGCTGACGGCGATCGTCGTGTGGGCGGTGTTGCTGGTCTCGGTCTCGTCGCCGACCACGACCGTGATGTCGCGGAGGCTCGTGTCGGGGTTTTCGCTCGAGCTGCCGAACACCACTTGGCGCAGCGCCGCCTGGTAGCTCGCCGGCGAGTCTGTTCCGCCGAGCCCGACGATGATTTGGCCTGGAACCGAGTTGTGTCGACCGTGCCGGTGATCCCGGCCGGCAGCGCGCCGGCGATCGCGAGGCTGTCGCCGGGCTTCGCGTTCGTCAGGGTGATCGTCGCGAAGGACAGGTCGGCGCCGCCGGAGTTGGTGACGACCGAATCCGTGTCGGCGATCGGCACGGCCGGGTCGTTCTCGGTGTAGGCGGTCGCGAAGCCGTCGCCGGCAGCGCCGCCGTCGAGATCGAGCGACGGGGTAAAGTGGAGGACGGTAGTCTGGACCGCGCTCAGGTTGTCGCTGCGGCCGCCGTCGTCGATCTGCCACTCGATGCTGCGGGTCGTGCTTGCGCCGCCCTGGCTCGGATCGGCATCCGGCGAGCTGTAGGCGACCGTGGCGAGGACCTGCCGATACTGGTCGAGGGTGGCGGTGCCGGAGAGCGTCAGGATGTGCGTCGTCGTGTCGTAGGACACGGCGATGCCGGTGCCGCCGGGATTGGCCGAGAGCACGTCGTCGGCGTCCGGCGTGTCCGTGGTGGTTTCGGGGATGAAGGGGGTGTCGGGCCTGTCGACGATCCGCACCACGGCGCCGACGAGCGTCGTCGAATCGAGATCGTTGATGACGAGGCTCGGGGATAGCACCGCGCCCGGCGAGCCGGGACGGTAGGCGGCCGCCGGCGCGACCGAATCGAGGCTCGGCGGGTCGTTCTCGCCGACGAGCGTGACGGTGATGCTGCCCAGCGCGACGGGGCTTTGGCCGTCGTTGAACGCGTAGTCGATCCCTGCCGTGGGCGGCGGCGCTTCGCCGCCATAGCCGTAGGCGAGCTGCTCCAGCACGGCGTTGACGCGGGCCTCGGTCGCGTCCGCATTGAAGGTGATGACGAGTGTTCCGTCCGAATTCGCGTAGGTGCCGACGATGATGTCGAGCGGCTCACTGCTCTCCGGTTCGGTTTCCTGAAGCAGCACCTGACCGTCCGACAGCGACAGCGTACCGATGCCGTCGAACACGTCGTTCGGATTGGCTCCGCCCTGCCGCGCAAGCGTCAGCATGGCGCCGTTATAGGTCGCGGCGCCGTCGAGCGTGGCGTCGCTGTCGAGCACCGTGAGCCCGCCGTTCTCGGTGTAGCTCGGGGTGTCGTCGAGGCCGATGAAAGCCGCCATGGGCATTCCTCAAGAGGTAGCGTGCCCGACGGCAGCGGGCGATGGACGGAGCCGCAGGCGAAGGCCGGCTCGCCGATTCGGGCGGCGCGGTGGCAGAGTTTCTTGATGGCGGATAGCCTGGCGCGCGTCGAGAGATGCAGCCGACCGGCGCACGACGTTTTTTCGCGGCTGTGGTAATGCGACCTCGGCCAAGCTTCAGGCGCGAGCGCCCGGCCGAGCTAGGATCGTCGTCCGCCCGCAACCGCTGTCCGATCGGAGCCGTGATGCTCAATCCCGAGCTCTTCCTCGCCTTCCTCCTCATCACCCTCGTGCTCGTCGTGACCCCGGGGCCGATCGTGACGCTCGTCATCGCCACCGGCGCGACGCAAGGGCCGCGCGCCGCGCTCGTGACCGTCGCCGGCACCGTCAGCGGCAACGCCATCCTCGTCACCGCGATCGCCTTCGGCCTGTCCTGGATCTTGCGAAGCTCGGCGCCGCTCTTCGAGGCGATCCGCTGGGCCGGCGCCGCCTATCTCGTCTGGCTTGGGCTCCAGGCCTGGCGCCACGCCGGGCGCGAGGCCGAGATGGCGGCGCCGCCGGGCCGGGTGCATTTCTGGCGCGGCTTCCTCGTCGCGCTTTCGAACCCGAAGACCATCGCCTTCTTCACCGCCTTCCTGCCGCAGTTCGTCGACCCGTCGCTGCCTGCCGAGTTCCAGCTCGCCATGATGTGCGCCGTCTCGGTCGTGATGGCGGCGGTGACCGACACCGCCTGGGGCATCGCGGCGGGGCTCGGGCGGGCCTGGTTCATGAAGCCCGCCCGCGCCCGCCTCCTCGGGCGCGCCTCCGGCGCGGTGCTCATCGGCGGCGGCGTCTGGCTGTCGCTCGCCCGCCGCCCGGCGTGAGCCGCGGCTCGTCAACGCGCGCCTGCACGCTCCAGCATCTCGACGATCGCGGCATAGCCCCGCGAACGCGCGTGACCGAGCGGCGTCACGCCCTGGCGGTCGGCGATGTTGACGTCGGCGCCGGCGTCGACGAGCGCCCGCACCGTCTCCTGATGGCGGCCCCCGCCTTGCCCGAGGATCACGGCCTCGAGGAGCGCCGTCCAGCCGAGATTGTTGACATGGTCGAGCGGCGCGCCGGCGCGGATCAGCTCCCGGACGACGCCGTCATGCCCGAGATGCGCGGCAGCGATCAGCGCGGTGCCGTCATAGACGCTGGTGACGAGGTTCGCGCTCGCGCCGCCGGCGATCAGCGCCTCGACCATCGCGGCGTCGTCGCGCACCGCCGCGATCGTCACGGCGTCGTAGCGCTGGCTGTCGAGGAGGGCGGGATCGGCGCCCGAGGCGAGGAGCGTCCGGGCGGCGGTGCGGTGACCCTGGAAGACGGCGACGTGGAGCGGCGTCCGCCCGTTGTCGTCGCGGGCGTTGAGGTAGGCGCCGGCGGCGGCGAGGCGCCGGATGGCGTCGGCGTCGTCCCGCGCCGCCGCCGCGTGGAGGTCCCGATAGGCGGCGACCTCGGCCGGCGTCGGCGGGACCTGGGCCGGCGCCGGACCGGAGCCGAGGAGCATCGCGGCAAGGAGGAGCGGTCGTCGGATCGGTCGCATGTCGGGCCTCGACGTCGACCCTCGCACGTTTGCCGCCGTCGCGCAGCTTGCCCGGCGTAGTCGCACGGGCTAACGGGGCGGTCATGCCCCGCACCGCCCTCTACACCGGCACCTTCGATCCCGTCACCAACGGCCATCTCGACGTCGTCCGGCGGGCATGCCGGCTCGTCGACCGCCTGGTGATCGCGATCGGCGTGCATTCGGCGAAGACGCCGGTGTTCCCGGCCGAGGAGCGGGCCGAGATGCTGCGCGCCGTCTGCGCACCGGTCGCCGCCGCCGAAGGAACGGCGCTCGAGGTCGTCACCTTCGACGACCTCGCCGTCGCGGCGGCGCGGCGGCTCGGCGCGACGATCGTCATTCGCGGCGTCCGTGACGGCACCGACCTCGATTACGAGATGCAGATGGGAGCCATGAACGAGGGCATGGCGCCGGAGCTGCAGACCGTGCTGCTGCCGGCCTCGCCCGCGGTGCGCCCCATCACCGCCACCCTGGTGCGCCAGATCGCGGCGATGGGCGGCGACGTCTCCGGCTTCGTGCCGGCGCTCGTCAACGAGCGGCTGAAGGCGAGGTTCGCGTCGCGCTGAATCGGTGGAATACACAATCTCTGCATCGCAGGACATGGGAGTGTGAGAATGAAGCTCTGGAATGTCGGAATGACGCGGCTTTTCGCCGTGATCGGGCTCTGCCTTTGCGCCGGATGGCCGGCGGCGGCGCAGCAGAGCGACCCGCAGAACACGGTCTATCTCCAGACCAAGGACGGGCGCATCACCATCCGCCTGCGCCCGGACCTCGCGCCGAAGCACG
>DAINQO010000287.1:0-3907 GCA_036742625.1 Microvirga sp. | reverse complement strand
GGCTCAGCGCGGTTTCGCTCGTCATGACGGTCCTTGGAAGCGGGGCGCGGGCGCGCCGCAGCCTTAAAGGCGAGGCCTGCCTAGTCAAGCGTGCGCCGCCGCACGATGTTTCGAGCCGGCTCCCGGGCACGAAACCTCATTGGTGTCCCGACGCACATCGGCGGAAACAAAGCGGCGGCATGAGTCCGCTCGAACGAAGGCGGGACGACCCCGGCCGACGAGGAGCAGGACCCGTGAGGACCACGATCATCGCCACGAACCAGCCGTTCCGGTTCCGCAGCATGGTGGCGGCGAGCGGCATTGCGCTGTCGCCCTTCCGCCCGGCCGTCGAGACCGCGGCGCGCTGCCTCAGCGAGGCATCGCGCAGCGCCCCGCGCCTGCGCCTCGTCCACGACGCCGATGAAAAGGCGGCCGCGTGAGCCCGCACAGCGGCCGGATCCGAGCCGCTGCATTTTGCAAGGGCGTCTCGGAACGCCACGCTTCGAGACGCGTTCTCCTCGCAACTTCAGCAGTCAATCCGGAAGGTGCGGCGACGCACGGCGGACGGGCGGTTCCTGCCCGATGGTGCCGTCATGCGAAGCGTACCGCTTCCGTCCAAGGGGTCTCACGATGAACCGCACCGCCGCTCTTCTCACCATCGCGCTTCTCTCCTCGCTCGCGACGCCGCTCGTCGTGCAGGCGACGACGCCCGCCCCGCGCGAGCCCGTCGCGGCGCCGGTCGCGGTGCAGGCGTCAGTGCAGACAGCGTCGGCCGAAACCCTGCCGGCGGCCGAGCCGGCCTGCGTCCGCAAGGTGAAGGTCGTTTATGCCGGCTACGGCGAAGGCGCCGCGCGCCCGTGCGCGATAGAGCTCCAGGCGGGGAAATAGACCCTCAGAGCCCGAGCCGCGCCCACGCCGCCCGCTCCTCGATCGCGGCAAACAGCGCCGCCGGGTCGATCAGGCCGGCGCCGGCGGAGCCGTCCTCGATCGTCGGCTCGCCGCGCCGGCCGAGGACGCAGGCGAGGAGGCCTGGGCGGGCGACGGCTACGGGCTTCAGCCGGACCTTCTCGCCGAAACGCTCGCGCATCACCGCCCGCAGATCGCCGAGGCCGTCGACGAGGCCGAGCTCGAGCGCCTCGGCGCCGGCCCAGACCGCGCCGGAGAAGAGTGCCTCCCGCTCGCCCTTGAGCCGCCCGGCCCGGCGGCCCTCGACGAGCGCCACGAACATCGCGTGGATCTGCGCCTGGATGCCTTTGAGGCGGGCGACGTCCTCCGGCCGTTCCGGGCTGAACGGGTCGAGCATCGCCTTGCTGGTCCCGGCCGTATGGAGGCGGCGCTCGACGCCGAAGCGGTCCAAGAGCTTGTCGAAGCCGAACCCCGCCGCGATGACGCCGATCGAGCCGACGAGCGAGGACGGGTCGGCGAAAATCTCGTCGCCGGCGCAGGCCAGCATATAGCCGCCGGACGCGCCGGCGTCCTCGATGAAGGCGAACACCGGCAGCTTCTTCTCCTCGGCGAGCGCCCGGATGCGGCGGAAGATCAGATGCGACTGCGCCGCCGATCCGCCAGGCGAGTTGATGACGATCGCGACCGCCGCCGCGTCGCGGGCGGCGAAGGCCCGTTCCAGCGCCGGCGCCACGGCGGCGATCGAAAGCCCCTGCCGGAACGGCATCACGGCGCCGATCACCCCCGAAAGCCGCACCACCGGAACCACCGGATGCGCCGGGCGCCACCCGGCGGGAAGGAGAAACCGAAAACGCTCGGCAAGGGCGGAGAAGGAGCTTGGCATCGCCGTGAGTTAAGGCGAAGCGCCGGGCGGAACAAGGCGGTGCCCCGGCGCGCCGCGCGCGCCAGCTTTTGTTGTTTTCCATTCATCTTCGAAGGGATATCGTCGCGCCTGGGCCAGTGGAGGGGCTCCGAAAGCGTTCGGCGTGCTGAAGCGCCGGCAGGCGATGCATCGAACAGGAGATAATCACCATGCGTGTCTTGAGATTGGCCGCGATGATCTTCGCGATCGTCGGCGGCTATCTGGCTCTTCCGGGTCCGGCCTCCGCCGCCCCGCTCGGCGCCGGCGCCCTGCCCTTCGCCCAAGCCGAGGCTCCGCTCGTGGCGAAAGCCCAGTGGGGCTATCGCCGCGGCTGGGGCGGGCGCGGCTATGGCTACGGCGGATACCGCCGCGGCTGGGGTGGCTACGGCTATCGCCGTCCCATCTATGGCTATGGCTATCGCCGTCCCGTGTACGGCTGGGGCGGGCCGCGCCTCGTGTGCCGCTGGCGTCCGACCCCGTGGGGACCGCGGCGGGTGTGCTGGCGCCGCTGGTGAGGCGAAGCCTGCCATCCCAATGACAGGCGGGCGCCTTCGGGCGCCCGTTTTCGTTTTCAGGCGACGAGCAGGCTCTCGCCCCGGTGCAGCGCCTGCGCCTCGGGCGTGAAGGCGCCCGCCGCGTCGTGCAGCACGAGGCCCGGCAGAAGCCGCGACGGCGCGCGGCTCGCCTTCACCGCGGTGATGAGAATCCTGATCGCCGCCTCGCCCGGAGCGGGATGGACCGGGCGGATCGCGACCGCCCCGAAACCGCGGGCCAGATGGGCGAGGCAGGCGGCGAGCGCGTCGGCCCGGTGAATCAGCGCGAGGCGCCCCTTCGGCCGCAGGAGATCGGCGGCACCGGCGATCCAGCGCTTAAGGCCGTCGGCGGGAAGCTCGTGCGCCGAGGCGCGCAGCGCATCCGGTGAACGGCGGCCGCGCCCCTCCTCCAGGAACGGCGGGTTGGTGACGACCCAGTCGGCGCTTTGCGGCACGAGCCCCTGTTCGCGGCGCACCGCCGCGGGTGCGAGGAGATCGGCCTCGATCACCCGGGCGCGCCGATCGAGCCGGTTCAGCGCGACGTTCTCCCGGCACAGCGCCGCGAGCACGGACTCGCGCTCGACGAACACCACGCGGCCTTTCGTGCGCGCCGCGACGATGAGCCCGACGGCGCCGACGCCGGCGCCTAGGTCGTAGACGGTCTCGCCCTCACGCGGCGCGGCGAGCGCGGCGAGCAGCACGGCATCGGTGCCGGCGCGGTGGCCGCGCCGGGGCTGGCGCAGCCTGACCCGGCCGCCGAGGAAGGCGTCCTCGGCGATCGCCGCGTCGGCCTCAAGCATGCCGCAGCTCGGCGGCAAGCCCCGCCTCGGCGACGAGGCGGCGGGCCTGCGCGACATGGTCGGCCGGGACGAGCAGGCGGCGCGGAAAGGCGCCGATCGAGCCTTCGAGCACGCTGATATGCGCGTCCGCGACGAAGACCGGGATCGCGGCACCCTCCAGGAGCGACTGCACGAAGCCGAGCACGACGAGGTCGTTCGTGCGGATGATCTCGATCATGCCCCGTCTTCTCTCCCGATCCCGGGCGACATTCTCTCGCTCCGGCGCGCGGCGTTGCGGCAAAGCTGCGCGTTGCGGCACCAGGGTGCCCGTGCCACGTTGAGCCATCATCGAACCGGCGCCGGCCGCCGGCAACCAGAGGATCGTCGCGTGGGCGTCGTCGTACCGCTCGAGAAGCTTTCCGACCAAGGGCTCGGCGCGCTCGCCGGGCTTGTCGCCGCCGACATGGGCCGCGTCAACGCCATGATCCTGTCGCGCACCGGCTCGGAGGTCGCGATGATCCCCGAGGTCGCGAGCCATCTCATCTCGTCCGGCGGCAAGCGCCTGCGGCCGATGCTGACGCTCGCGACGGCGCAGCTCTCCGCCTATCGGGGCGAGGGCCATGTCAAGCTCGCCGCCGCGGTCGAGTTCATGCACACCGCGACGCTCCTCCACGACGACGTCGTCGACGAGAGCGACATGCGCCGCGGCAAGGTCGCGGCGCGGGTCAAATGGGGCAACGAGGCGAGCGTCCTCGTCGGCGATTTCCTGCTCGGCCAGGCGTTCAAGATGATGGTCGAGGTCGGCTCGC
>DAINQO010000286.1:0-3915 GCA_036742625.1 Microvirga sp. | reverse complement strand
TCCCGCGCAAAGCCCGCCTCGCCCGTGATGGAGGGGAGCCGCCGGCAACGATCCCGAGGAGAGAAGGCGCAAGAAGAGATTCATTCCAATGCGCGGCGACAGGGAAGGTTGCAACGGGCGTTCATTGCCTTGTCGGAACAAAGGATGATGCGTAGGCCTGCTGCATGCCGTCACATGCGGCGCGATGCGCGCCCGCAAGGCCCCTGCTTCGCGCGTGGAGAGCGGCATAAGGCGGCTTGAGGGAAGCGCCCCCAGCGATTAAGCGAGTTCCTCTCGGAATCGCCTGTGCGGCGGGACGACGAAGCGAAAGGCCGGATGCCACATGGGCGAGATGAACGAGCTCGAGACCGCCCCCGCCCTTCTCGACCCGTTGCTCGAGCCGGCGCCGGCGCCGGTCGCGCCGGCGCCCGCGCTGGCCGCGCCTTTGCCCGAGAGGACAATCACCGACCGGCAGCCGCGCGCGCTTTTCGACTGCGGCAAATGCCCGGCCTTCTGCTGCTCGGTCTACGAGCGCGTGGAGACGAAGCGACGCGACGTCAACCGGCTGGCAAAGTACTTCGACGTGCCCTACGCCCTCGCCGAGCGGCGCTACACCAAGGTCGTCGACGGCGAGCGCGTCTTGCGGCGCGTGCCCGACAAGGTGCTCGACCAGGCCTGCATGTTCCTCGACCAGGACAGCCGGCGCTGCACCATCTACCACGCCCGCCCCGGCACCTGCCGCGAGTATCCGACGACGCGGCGCTGCGCCTATTACGACCTCCTCCGCTTCGAGCGCCGCCAGCAGGACGACGACACCGTCGTGCCGGTGGTGCGCATCACCTTCCAGAAATGGAAGAAGCCGAACGGGGCCTAAGCTACGCCGCGCGCGGGATGAGCCGGCCGTTCGACTTCGGCCCGGCGAGGTCGCGCTTGCGGCGCGTCATCATCCGGAAGAAGGAGCCTGACGGCGGCGGGAGGCAGGCTGCGCCGGCTGCATGCGCCGGCTCGAGCGGCGCAGCACCTCGTTCATGCGCGTCTGCCAGCCGGGCCCCTGCGCCTTGAAGGCTTCGACGATCTCGGGATCGAGTCGCAGCTTGACCTCGACCTTCCGTTTCTCGGCCTTCGGACGCCCGCGCGGCCGGCTCGCGAGAGCCGCATAAAGCTCGGGCGGCAACACCTCGCGAGCCGGCCGCATCTGGGCGAGCTGCTCATCCGTCAGCTCCGGGTTGTCGGGATCGAGGGCGATGCGCCGCTGGACCTCGGCCTCCTCCGCGTCGGTCAGATCGCGCGCCAGCCGCCGCCTAGGGTGGTGTGGCATTATGGCGTTTCCTTTCTTTCCGGCTGGCGATCCGAACGCTGATCAGCGAGACCGCTTCGGTGCCGAGCGGCGCGAAGACGACGCTTACGAGATCGTCCCCGAGAAAGCCGGTCGCCACCCATCGCCTGCGGCCATCCGGCCCGGGATGGCCGGGCGAAATCGTCGCTTCGGCGAAATCGAATGAGCGCTCGACGTCCGCGAAATCGAAGCCATGAACCTCGAGATTTCGAAGTCGCTTGGGCTCGTCCCAAGCGATGACCACTTATTTTTTGTGCACCCGCTAAATCGGCGCGTCAAGGGCTTTGACCGTCCTCTCCCACCTCCGCGGCGAGCTTCTCCAGGAACGTCTCCAGCGCCTCGTCCGGCTTGCAGTCGGGCTCGGTCAGGACGCGGATGCCCCATTGCTCGAGCACCGCCTCGTCGACGGCGTTCGGGCGCAGCATGAAGACGTAGGATTGCGGCCGGTCCTTCTCGTAGCCCGAGGCCTGCCAGGTCCGCCACAGCCGGTGCAGCAGGAAGCGGATGTTGAGGTCGGACATGCTGTAGCCGACGAACAGGATCGGGCGGCCGAGCGCGTCGGCGCGGAACTTGATGTCGAGCGGCGACTCGAAGGAGAGGCGCTCGAGGTAGTCGGTCTCGGCGATCACGATCGAGGGGTCGTCGTCGAAATCGCCGTGCAGCTTGACGATCTGGGTGACGCCGTCGCGCGCCTGCGCCACGTCCTTCGCGGTGACGATCTTGACGAAGTCCTTGCCGTGGAGCGCAAAGGCGGTCTCGAGGTTGCGGTCGAAGTTCGTCGTGTAGATGAGCGGGAAATCGAGCTCGGCGATGAGCGCGTGCACGCGCGACGTCTTGAGCGTCTCCTCCGGGATGCTCCAGTTGCGGTCCATCCAGCTCCGCAGCGGGCCGATGCTGCCCTTGGTCAGGCGGTAGTACTCGGCGAGCGTGAAATAGTTGGTGTCGGGCTCGGCCGAGACCTTCGGGTCGAGGCCGAGCTCCCGGGCCATCTGTTCGATCAGCGTCGACCAGGAGGGCAGGCCGACGGTCATCGAGACACCGGCGCCGGCGAAGAGGATCGCCCGGCGGTCGCGGATCGCGGCTATGAGGTCGTCACGCATCGCAAGGCCCGAACTGTTGCCGAACGGTAACGCTTCGGCGCGCAGCGTGGGTTCCGCCGCCCGCGGCGGGTCATGCCGGTCGGGATGCGGGAATGTGAGATAACGCTGCCGGATTGGAGGGAAGAACGGGTGAAGAAGCATCGCATCACGGCCGTCGAGACGCTGTACGAGGGCTGGGGGAAGTTCCTGAAGCTCTCGGTCGAGCTCCCCGACGGGCATCCGGTGACGCGGGAGGTCGAGGACCACGGCGCCGCGGTCGCGGTCCTGCCCTACGACCCCGAGCGCCGCACCGCCATCCTGGTGCGCCAGTTCCGCGCCCCGGTGTTCCATGTCTCCGGCGAGGCCGCGCTCCTCGAGGCGCCGGCCGGCGGCCTCGACGAGGACGATCCCGAGGCCTGCGCCCGGCGCGAGGCCGAGGAGGAGGTCGGGCTCGTGCTGCGCGACCTCGAGCCGGTCGCGGCGGCCTGGACCATGCCGGGGGTCTCGACCGAGCGGCTGCACCTGTTCCTCGCGCCCTATGGGCCCGCCGACCGGACCGGCGAAGGCGGCGGCCTCGCCGAGGAGCACGAGAACATCATCGTCGTCGAGACGGCGCTCGGCGATCTCGCCGGGATGGCCGATCGCGGCGAGATCGAGGACTTGAAGACGCTGGCGCTGGTGCAGTCGCTGCGTCTGCGCCATCCGGCGCTGTTCTGAAGGCGCTGCGACCGGCGCCATGCCGCATTCTTCCGAAACCCTCGCGCTTGCCGCCGATGGTGCCTCCGCGACGATCGCGCTTCGCGGCGCCGAGCCGCTCTCCTGGCGCATCGGCGGGCGCGAGCTGATCTGGCACGGCGATCCCGCCCATTGGCCGCAGCGCGCGCCGATCCTGTTTCCGGTCATCGGCGCCTCCGCCGGCGGCTTCGTCAGGGTCGAGGGCCGGTCCTATCCGATGCCGCGCCACGGCTTCGCGCGCGACCTGCCGTTCGGGCTCGTCGAGCGCCGGCCCGACCGGGCGCGGCTTCGCCTTCGCGCGACAGGCGGCACGCTGCGGCATTATCCTTTCTGTTTCCGCCTCGATGTCATCGTGGCGCTCGCGGCCGATCGCCTTTCCCTGCGCTTCACCGTGACGAACGCGGACGACCGGCCGATGCCCTATGCGGTCGGCTTCCATCCGGGCTTTCCGTGGCCCTTTGACGGCGGCTCGCGCGAACGCTATCGGCTCGTCTTCGAGCGGCCAGAGGATGCGGCGGTTCCGGACGTCACCGCCGACGGCCTCCTGCGCCCGGGTCTCAGGAGAGCGCCCTTCGCAGGCCGCGTCCTACCCCTGAATCCTGAGATGTTCGAGGCCGGCGCGCTCGTCCTGAACGACGTCTCGAGCCGCTCCGTGCGCTTCGAGGCTCCGGGCGGCTCCGCGATCGTCGTCGAGCCGGACCGCTTCCGACACCTCGCGCTGTGGACGAAGCCGGGCGCGCCGTTTCTCTGCATCGAGCCCTGGACCGGCGAGCCGGACACCGACGG
>DAINQO010000285.1:0-3940 GCA_036742625.1 Microvirga sp. | reverse complement strand
GGCTGGCGCGGCGCCGAGGTCGACAACATCCTGCGCTTCGAGCACGACTTTCCCGGCGCGAAGGTCATCCGGCTCGAGCGCAACTACCGCTCGACCGGCCACATCCTCGACGCCGCCTCGACCCTCATCGCCAAGAACCAGGGCCGGCTCGGCAAGACGCTGCGCACCGAGGACGTCGCCGGCGAGAAGGTCACCGTCACCGGCGCCTGGGATTCGGAGGAGGAGGCGCGCCTCGTCGGCGAGGAGATCGAGGCGCTGCACGCGAACAAGCACGACCTCTCCGAGATCGCCATCCTGGTCCGCATCTCGGCCCAGATGCGCGAGATCGAGGACCGGCTGGTGCAGACCGGCACGCCCTACCGCGTCATCGGCGGCCCGCGCTTCTACGAGCGGGCCGAGATCCGCGACGCGCTTGCCTATCTGCGCGCGACCGCGAACCCGGCCGACGACCTCGCCTTCGAGCGCATCGTCAACGTGCCGAAGCGCGGCCTCGCCGACGCGACCCTCAACGCCCTCCACAGCCACGCCCGCCGGGCCAGGATCTCGCTCATGGAGGCGGCGCGCTACGTCGTCGAGACCGAGGAGCTTAAAGCCAAGCCGCGCGCCAGCCTGCGCGATCTCCTTGCCGCCTTCGCGCGCTGGGCAAAGCTCGCCGAGCAGGCGCCGCACCAGGAGGTCGCGCAGACCATCCTCGAGGAATCGGGCTACACCGACATGTGGCAGCGCGACCGCTCGGCCGACGCTGCCGGGCGGCTCGAAAACCTGAAGGAGCTCGTGCGTTCGATGGAGGAGTTCCCCGACATGGGGGCGTTCCTCGAGCATGTCTCGCTGGTCATGGAGGCAAACGATTCGGACACCTCCGAGCGCGTCAGCCTGATGACGCTGCACGCGGCGAAGGGCCTGGAGTTCGACACCGTGTTCCTGCCCGGCTGGGAGGAAGGGCTGTTCCCCTCGCCGCGCTCGCTCGACGAGAGCGGCCAGGCCGGGCTCGAGGAGGAGCGCCGCCTTGCCCATGTCGGGCTGACGCGGGCGCGGCGGCGGGCGAAGATCTACTTCGCCTCGAACCGGCGCATCCACGGGATGTGGAACTCGACCGTGCCGAGCCGCTTCATCGACGAATTGCCGGAAGCGGCGGTCGAGGTCACGGAGGCGCCGGCGAATTTCTCCTACGGTCCGTCGCGCTTCGACCGCATGCAGCAGCCCTTCGCCGGCTCCTCCTACGGCACGCCGGGCTGGCAGCGCGCGCAGGCGAACCGCGCCGCGATGGGCACCGGCGGCAGCCGCGATACGTCCTACGGCATGGGCGATCGCTACGGCGACGAGCGCGAGCGCGGCGGGCGGGGCGGGTTCGAGGAGGGCGACACCCCGTTCCCGGGCGTGCGCCGCGGCTGGGGCTCAGGCCCTGCGGGCGGCACCGGCGGCGGCTTCGGCGGGCGCAACCGCGAAGGCAAGCCGCCCCGCGGCCCGGTGCTGATCGAAGGCGAGCTCGTGGCAAAATCGACCGGCGCCGCGTCGGCCTACGCCACGGGCGCGAGGGTCTTCCACCAGAAATTCGGCCCCGGCACGGTCGCGGGCGTCGACGGCAACAAGCTCACCGTCGATTTCGACAAGGCGGGGCGGAAGATGGTGCTGGACAGTTTTGTGCAGGGGGCAATTTGAAGAACCTGTGGGTATCTCTGACTAGTGATGATTCAAGCGGATCAATTACTTAGTTAAAATAAGCGCGCTCATTGGTGTCCTATTCGCGCCGATTCGTGTCGCAACTCTTGTTGCAAGCTGGAAAAGGTTCGCCTCAATAAGAGGCGCTCCGAGGGAGAGCGCCAGTGCTCACCAACAGCCGCGACATCGTCCGCCGCCTCAAGCGCGAGGGCTGGAAGCTTAACCGGGTCACCGGCTCGCACCACGTCTTCAAAAATCCCAAGAACGGTGCCACAACCGTCGTGCCGCATCCGAAGAAAGATCTCGGGCCGGGTCTGGTCCTCAAGATCTATCGCGATGCCGGCTGGTCGAAGGATTGATCGCGTGACGCATTATGTAGCGATCGTCGAGGAGGAGGACGGCAAGGCGGTCGGCGTCTGGTTTCCGGACCTGCCGGGCTGCTTCTCCGCTGGCGACACGCTCGACGAGGCGATGCTCAACGCGCGGGAGGCGATCGCGCTCTATGCCGACGCTCTGCGGGAGGATGGCCGGCCGATGCCGCGCGCCCGCACGCTTACCGAGCTCAAGGCCGATGCCGATGCCGCGGCGGATATCGAAACCTACCTTATCGCCCTGATCCCGTTCGGCGCTGGCGCGCTCCGGCCGGCTGCCGAATAGGCCCGACGCGTCATGCCCGGGCTGGCCCGGACCCGGAGGGCCGCGCCGAAGGCGTGGACATCCACGACTTCCGCGTCGGCGCGGCGCAGGTGATGGGCCTGCGCGCTGCCCGGCAAAGGCGTGGATGGCCGGGCCGAGCCCGGCCATGACGCGCGGCGCCCGCGCAAAGCTCTCCCCGCTCGCTAAGGCACCACCGCGAGGAACAGGAAGGCGGCGAAGATCGCCAGGTGGACGATCCCCTGCAGCACCGTCGTGCGGCCGGTGCCGAGCGTGATCACGCCGACGACGACGGTCAGCGCCAGGAGCACCTCCTCCTTCGGCCCGAGCCCGAGGGCAAGCGGCTTGCCGAGGAGGACCGACACCGCCGCGACCGCCGGGATCGTCAGGCCGATGCTGGCGAGCGCCGAGCCGAGGGCGAGGTTGAGGCTCGTCTGCAGGCGGTTCGCCCGCGCCGCCCGCAGCGCCGCAAGCCCCTCCGGCAGGAGCACCACCCCGGCGATGACGATGCCGATCACCGCCTTCGGCGCACCGGCCCCGGCGACGCCGGCCTCGATCGTCGGGGTCAGCGCCTTCGCGAGCCCGACGACGGCGCCGAGCGCGATCAGCAGCACGGCGGCGCTCGTCCAGGCGGCGGCGCGCGACGGCACCGGCGCATGCGTCTCCTCGTCGGCGGCTTCGGGCGGCAGGAAATAGTCGCGGTGGCGCACCGTCTGCACGAAGACGAAGGAGGCGTAGAGCACGGCCGATATCACGCCCGCGAAGACGAGCTGCGCGGTCGTGAAGCTCGGCCCCGGCGTCGTCGTCGTGTAGTTCGGCAGGACGAGGGTGAGGGTGACGAGCGCGGTCAGGACCGCGAGGGCGGCGCTCGCACCCTGGAGCTTGAAGCCCTGCTCGAAATGCCGCGCCCCGCCCCACAGCAGGCACATGCCGACAAGGCCGTTGCAGATGATCATGACGGCCGCGAACACGGTGTCGCGCGCGAGGCCGGCGGTCTCGGGCCCGCCGCCGAGCATGATCGAGACGATGAGCGACACCTCGATCACCGTCACGGCGACGGCGAGCACGAGGGTGCCGAACGGCTCGCCGACCCGATGGGCGACGACCTCGGCGTGATACACCGCCGCGAACACCGTCGCCGCGAGCAGCAGCGCCGTCGCGCCCGCGAGCACGCCCCTCACTTCCATGAACGCCGCCGCGACGAGGAGCGCGCAGGCAAGCGCCGGCCATGCCCAAGCCCACCAGGGCATGCGATTCGCAGGAGTTGCCGCCATTGAGGCAACCTAAGCCGAGAAGGCGGCGAGGCAAACGGACGATCGCGCCGGGCGAAGCGCGCCGCCCCTTCGAGGGTCGGCGACGGCTGCGCCCCACCTCCTTTACCTGCAACGAACGAAATTTGGCTTTTCTGAAAATAGTCCTTGACAGCCGCGGAACAAGGTCCTATGTCTCTCCCGTCCCGTCCGCCGGGGGACGCTCTCGCGAGGCGTCGTTAGGGTGGGACGGGAGCGGCGCCTGCGGCCGGGGTCACGCAAACCCCGGGCCCGGGAGGCCAAGGCCAATTCGGGGGTGCCCCGCGTATCTGAGGACCACCGCCGTCTGATCCGACCGCCCCGTAATACGGCGGGGC
>DAINQO010000284.1:0-3946 GCA_036742625.1 Microvirga sp. | reverse complement strand
TGCTCGGCCACCGCATCACCGGCAAGAGGCTCGGCATCGTCGGCATGGGCCGCATCGGCCAGGCGCTGGCGCGCCGCGCCAAGGCCTTCGGCCTGTCGATCCACTACCACAACCGCCGCCGCGTGCCGCAGGCGATCGAGGAGGAGGTCGAGGCGACCTATTGGGAGAGCCTCGACCAGATGCTCGCCCGCATGGACATCGTCTCGGTCAACACCCCGCACACGCCGGCGACCTACCACCTGCTCTCGGGCCGCCGCCTCAAGCTGATGAAGCCGGAGGCGATCGTCGTGAACACGGCGCGCGGCGAGATCATCGACGAGACCGCGCTCGCGCGCCTCATCGAGGGCGGCGCCATCGCCGGCGCCGGCCTCGACGTGTTCGAGCACGAGCCGGCGGTCAATCCGCGGCTGCTCAAGCTCGCCCGCGCCGGCAAGGTCGTGCTCCTGCCGCATATCGGCTCGGCGACGCACGAGGGCCGGGTCGACATGGGCGAGAAGGTGATCGTCAACATCAAGACCTTCATGGACGGCCACCGCCCGCCCGACCGCGTGCTGCCGTCGATGCTATGAGGGCAGCGCCTTAGGTTCAGCGCCGGCCGCGCAAAGCCTGAATCGCCGCATCTGCCGCCCGTTCGCCCTCCTCCCAGGCGCCGCCGACGGTGCCCGAGTGGTCGCCAGACGCGAACTCGCCGGCAAACCAGAGCCTGCCGGCGACCGGCGCCTTGACGGCGTCGCGGATGGTCCACAGGCCCGGCGGCACCACCGACCACGAGCCCAGCGACAGCGGGTCGTGCCGCCAAGCGGTGACGGCCGGGATGGCGAGATCGCGGATCGCCCCAGCCCCGAACTGCGCCCGCAGGACCTCGCGCGCATGGCGCGCCGCCGCGCCGGTGCCGCGCCCGTCGAGCGCGAGCGCCGCCGGGTGGTCGAGCTCGAAGTAGTGCCACGCCGTGCCGTCGATGCGCGTCAGCATCCCGGACGGGCGGTGGCGCGTGCCGAGGAGGCTCGCGAGCCGGTCCGGCCCGCTGAACGGCGCGCCCGGCCAGTGCAGCACGACGTGCTCGTAGGTGCCGGAGACGAAGCCGTGAATGGCTTGCGACAGCGCCCATGGAAGCGCTGGCGTGAAGCGGATCGCGCCCCGCTGCAGCACCGTCGGCGAGACCGTCACGATCGCGGCGCGGGCGCGCATCCGCCCGGCGCTCGTCTCGATCGCGACCTGCGGACCTGAAAGGTCGATCGCCTCGACGGCGGTGCCGAGCCGCACCGGCAGGCCGCCGGCAAGGCGCGCGACGTACGACCCGAGCCCGCCGGCGATGAAGCGGTTCCCCTGATAGACGAGGCTCGGGAAGTCCTTGAGGCTGACCTCCTCGAGCGGCCGCCCGCTGACGAGCCCATGCACGGCCGCGACGGCGTCGCGCCACGGCCCGAGCGGCGGCAGCGCGCTCGCCGCCGAGCGGTCCTGAGGGTCGTCGGCGCGCTGCGTCAGGATGCGGTCGGCGCGCTCGAAGGCGGCGCCGCGGGCCCGCCGTTCCGCCGCCGTCGCCGGCCGCCCGGCGATGACGACGTGGCGCGCGCGCGGCGCCCGCCGCAGGCGCTCGCCGCGTTCCTCGGCGAGCCGCACGAGCGGGTTCGCCCGGCCGGAATGGAGCCAGTGCGCCCCGAGGTCGACGCCGTGCCCGCGCATCGGCACCGTGACGGCGCGCCCGCCGACGCGCTGCCGCGCCTCGAGGAGCGCGACCGAGAGCCCCGCCGCAAGGCAGCGCCGGGCGGCGGCGATGCCGGCCGTGCCGCCGCCGACGATCGCGACATCCGGCTCGCGCGGAGGCGCGGCGAGCGTCGGGCCGGAGGGGGTCGTCACCGGCACGCGCGCGCCGAGGGGGGCACCGGGCCTGCCTTGCGGCTGCCGGGCCCGGCCCTACATAGCCAAGCCATGCTCGTCTCGGCAGCCTTCGCGGCCTGGCGCCAGGTGTTCTCGCCGCCGTTCCGCAAGATCCTGTGGCGCTCGCTCGCCCTCACCTTCGCGCTCCTGGTGCTGGTGTGGTTCGGGCTGACGCGCCTGTTCTCGTATTATCTCGCCGGGCATCCGCTCAGCACCGCCTACCCGATCCTCGACGGCCTCGCCTTCTTCCTCGCCGGCGCCGGCCTGTTCGTGGCGCTCGCCTATATCCTGCCGGCGGTCTCGGCGCTCGTCGCCGGCTATTTCCTCGACGACGCGGCCGAGATCGTCGAGCGCACGGACTTCCCGCAGGATCCGCCGGGGCGCCCGCTGCCGCTCGGCCAGGCGCTCCTCTACGGGTTGCGCTTCGCCGGGCTGTCGCTGCTCGTCAACCTGATCGCGCTGCTCCTGTTCTTCGTGCCGGTCGTGAACCTCGTCGCCTTCTTCGCGGCGAACGCCTATCTCCTCGGGCGCGAGTATTTCGAGCTCGCGGCGCTGCGCTTCCGGCCGCCCGCCGAGGCGGCGCGGATGCGCGTCGCGTGCCGCCCGACCGTGCTCCTCGCCGGCGCCATGATGGCGGGGCTCCTGCTGGTGCCGGTGGTGAACCTCCTGACGCCGCTGTTCGGCATCGCGCTGATGGTGCACGTGCACAAGCGCCTAAGCGGCCGGGCGCTCGCCGATCGCGGCTGGCACGGCAGCCTCCCCGGGGCGGAACCCGGAGCCCGGCCCGGTTGAGCGGGCCGCGAGGTCGTCCGGCGCGGCGGCGCCGAAATCAGCTTCGCGCTTCATGTCGAACTGGCCGGTCTTGCGGAACCGCGTCAGGTAGGCCGGCGCGATCGCCTCGATCGCGGTCGGGCTAATGCCAATGCCCTCGAGCGTCCGTCCCTCCGCCTTCGCCTCGGCCGAGACGACGTTGTCGCGCTCAAGCAGCGCGACCTGGTCGCGGGTGAGGACGAAGTCGTTCGGCATCAGCCCGAGGCTCAGGAGATCGAGCGTCTCGGTGAGCACCGCCTGCCAGCCGGCGAAACGCGGCGACAGCGCCAGCACGAGCCGGCGCCGCTCGGTGACCTCGAGGACGTATTCGACGAGCTCCCGCAGCGTCCGGACTTCCGGCCCGCCGAGCTCGTAGACCCGCCCACCCGCGACCGAGCCCGCGACCGCACGGGCGATCGCCTCGGCGACGTCGCCGACATAGACCGGCTGGAAGCGGGTCTCGGCGCCGGCGAGCGGCAGCACCGGCAGCATGCGGGCGAGCGATCCGAAGCGGTTGAAGAAGCCGTCGCCGGGCCCGAAGATCACCGAGGGGCGCAGGATCACCGCGTCCGGCACCGCGGCCCGGACCGCCGCCTCGGCCTCGGCCTTGGTGCGCGCATAGGCCGAGCGTGACGCGGCATCGGCGCCGAGCGCCGAGACATGGATCAGCCGCGCGCCCGCCGCGGCGGCGGCGTCAGCGACCCGCCGGGCGCCCTCGGCGTGCACCGCCGCAAAGCTCTGCCTGCCCTTCTGGCGCAGGATGCCGACGAGGTTGATCACCACCGATGCGCCGCGCACCGCGTCAGTGACCGAATCCGGGAAGCGCAGGTTCGCCTGGACCGGATGGATCTGGCCGGGAAAGCCGAAAGGCTGGACATTGCCGGCAAGGTTCGGCCGGCGCACCGCGACGCGGATGCGGAAGTTGTTGCGCGCCAGCACCGCGACGACCGCCCGGCCGAGGAAGCCCGAGCCGCCGAACACGGTCGCGATCTGCGGCGACAAAGGCCAGGCCGGATCGGTCATGGCAAGCTCCTGCCCGGGGGACGAGCGTTCCTTATTGCGTGAGCGCTGCCGTGTGAAGGGCCATGACCGCAGCACCCGCGCGCCCGCCGGCGCTCGCAATTGACGCGCCCCGGTTGCCCCCTTACAGGGAGCCCGCCATATCGATGGCGGGCCCAGGTGGCGGAATTGGTAGACGCGCTGGTTTCAGGTACCAGTGGTGAAAGCCGTGGAGGTTCGAGTCCTCTCCTGGGCACCA
>DAINQO010000283.1:0-3984 GCA_036742625.1 Microvirga sp. | reverse complement strand
AAGCGCCCGGGCCCGAAGGGGCAGGACTACGCCAAGATCTGGAACAAGGAACGCGACGAGGGGCCGCTGAAGACGATCACCAGGGCGCAGGCGGAGAGCCTCGCGCGGCATCTGAGCGGCTCCGCGGGCGATCGGGTGGTGGTCGACTGGGCGATGCGCTACGGCAATCCCGCGGTCGCCGGCCGCATCCAGGCGCTGCTCCAAGAGGGCTGCGACCGCATCCTCCTGGTGCCGCTCTATCCGCAATATTCGGCCGCGACCTCGGCGACGGCTTGCGACCACGCCTTCCGGGCCCTGATGGACATGCGCTGGCAGCCGGCGATCCGGGTCTCGCCGCCCTATCACGACGATCCGGTCTACATCGACGCGGTCGTATCGGCGATGAAGCGGGACCTCGCCGGTCTCGATTTCGAGCCCGAGGTGATCCTGGTCTCGTTCCACGGCGTGCCGAAATCCTACCTCCTCAAGGGCGACCCCTACCATTGCCACTGCGTCAAGACCTGGCGCCTCCTTCGCGCGGCCTTCGGCTGGCCCGAGGAACGCTTTCGCCTCGGCTTCCAGTCGCGCTTCGGCAACGAGGAGTGGCTGCGCCCCTACACCGACGAGACCGTGACGGCGCTGGCCCGGAGCGGCGTCAAGCGCCTCGCCATCGTGGCGCCGGGCTTCTCGGCCGATTGCCTCGAGACGCTGGAGGAGCTCGACGGCGAGAACCGGCACTATTTCGAGGCGAACGGCGGCGAGCGATTCGCTTACCTGCCCTGCCTCAACGACCGCGACGAGGGCATGCGCGTCATCCGGCACATCGTCGCGCGCGAGCTCCAGGGCTGGATCTGAGTTCTCCACCGCGAGAAGAGGTCCGCGGCACAATTCAAGGCGGGGCTTTGCTATAACCCCCGCATCGCCGCCGGAAGAGCGGCGCGAGAGGGGCCCGCCATGCCTATCACGCTCGGATTCGACGTCTTCGTCGTCGCGTTCGTCATCCTGGTCGTCGTCACGATCGCGCTCGGCGTGCGCATCGTGCCGCAAGGCTACGCCTATACGGTCGAGCGCTTCGGGCGCTATTCGCGCACGCTCGGGGCGGGGCTCGGGCTGATCATCCCCTACATGGAGCGCATCGGGCACAAGGTGAACGTGATGGAGCAGGTGCTCGACGTCCCGAGCCAGGAGGCGTTCACCAAGGACAACGCCGGCGTGACGATCGATGCCGTCGCCTTCCACCAGGTGCTCGATCCGCCGCGCGCCTCCTACGAGGTGTCGAACCTCGAGCAGGCGCTCTTGATGCTGACGATGACCAATATCCGCACCGTCGTCGGCTCGATGGACCTCGACCAGCTGCTCTCGCATCGCGACGAGATCAACGACCGCCTGTTGCGCGTCATGGATGCCGCAGCCTCACCCTGGGGGGTCAAGGTCACGCGCATCGAGATCAAGGACATCCTGCCGCCGGCCGACCTCGCCGGCTCGATGGCGCGCCAGATGAAGGCCGAGCGCGAGAAGCGCGCCGCCGTGCTCGAGGCCGAGGGCCTGCGCCAGGCCGCGATCCTCAAGGCCGAGGGCGACAAGCAGTCGCAAATCCTCTCCGCCGAGGGCCGCAAGGAAGCGGCGTTCCGCGACGCCGAGGCCCGCGAGCGCCTCGCCGAGGCCGAGGCCAAGGCGACCGCGATGGTGAGCGAGGCGATCGCCCGCGGCGATCTTGCGGCGGCGAATTTCCTCGTCGCCGAGAAATATGTCGACGCCATCCGGGCGCTCGCCACCGCCCCCAACCAGAAGGTGCTGATCGTCCCGACCGAGCTCGGCGGCCTTGCCGGCACGCTTGGGGGCATCGCCGAGATGACCCGCGCGGTGTTCGGCGAAGCCGGCGCAGGCGGGCTGCCGCGGCAGAGCCGCAGCCTGCCGCCGGCGACGAAGGCCTAAAGGCGAGCCGCGATGGTCAGCTCCTTCTTCTCCAGCCTCGGACCGTGGTCCTGGATCGTCCTCGGCCTCGCGCTGATGGGGCTCGAGCTCCTCGCGCCCGGGGTCTTCCTGCTCTGGCTCGGGCTCGCGGCGGTCGCGACCGGCGTGCTCGACTGGGCCTTCGATCTCAGTTGGCAGGCGGCGGCGATCTGCTTTGCGATCCTCTCGGTGGCGTCCGTGCTGCTCGGCCGCGCCGTGACGCGCCACCCCGAGGAGGAGGATGCGGGTCCATCCGCCCTCAACCGTCGCGGCCACGCCCTCGTCGGACGCGTCTTCACCCTGGAGACGCCGATCGTCGACGGCAGCGGCCGTATCCGCGTCGACGATTCGTCCTGGCGCGTCACCGGCCCGAGCGCACCCGCCGGCGCGCAGGTCCGCGTCGTGCGGGCCGACGGTGCCACGCTGGTGGTGGAGCAGGCGTAACGCCGTTGCGAGGCGACCCGGCCCGCGGCAGGTGCCGGAGGTGCAGGAGCCAAAGGGCTGCGCATCCGATGGCCGCTATTTGCAGCGCACGTAACGCCGGCCGTCGATCTTGATCTCGCGCGGGCTCGTCACGACGACGGTGGCCTCTTCGGGCTGCGGCTTTTGCGCGTCGTTGCACCGGCAGATCGTGCTCAGGCGATAGGCCGACGGGCCGGTCTTCCGGACGCCGGTGACGTCGCAGCCGCATTCGCCGGTGGCGCTATAGCCCCGGCCGTTGCCGTAGGTCTCGATATAGTGCCCCTCGGCCCGTTCCCTGTAGCTCTTGCAGCCGTTCTCAGTGACCGCTCCGAACGCCCCTCTGAACGGAAGCTGCTCGGCCGAAACGGCGGCCGTCGTGACCGGGCCAGCGCCAAGTGCCAAGGAGGCGCCAAACCTCAAAGCGCGAAGCGCCAAGGCGCCAAGCGCCGGGACGGGCATGATCATCGCGAACGCTGTGATCTGCCACTCTCGGCTCAGGCCGCGCCGGCCCGCAGCAGGTCGAGGAAATGCACGAGCCCGACCGGCCGCGCCTCCTCGACGACGACGAGTGAGGTGATCTTCGCCGTCTCCTGCATCGCGAGCGCCTTCGCGACGAGCTCGTCCGGGGCGATGGTGCGGGGCTTGCGCGTCATGATCGCCGTCACCGGCAGGGTCGGCAGCTCGGGGCGCAGGTTGCGGCGCAGATCGCCGTCGGTGACGATGCCGGCAAGCGTGCCGTCGTCGTTCACGACGATGACGCTGCCGAAGCCCTTGGCGCTGATCTCGGCGATCGCCGCCTGCATCGTCGCGCCGATCGCGACGATCGGCAGGCGCTCGCCCGTATGCATGACGTCGCGCACAAGGCGGAGCTGCGCGCCGAGCTTGCCGCCGGGGTGGAAGACGCCAAAGTCCCGCGCCGTGAAGCCCCGCCGCTCGAGCAGCGCGACGGCGAGCGCGTCGCCGAGCGCGAGCTGCATGGTCGTCGAGGTCGTCGGCGCGAGCCCGTTCGGGCAGGCCTCCTTGGCTTCCGGGACGGCAAGGCAGACGTCCGCCTGCCGGCCGAGGGTCGAGGCGCGTTTCGAGGTCATGCCGACGACCGGGACGCGGAAGCGCTTGGCATAGGCGATGAGATCCGAGAGCTCGGTCGTCTCGCCGGACCAGGACAGCGCCAGGATGGCGTCGTCGGGGTGGATCATGCCGAGGTCGCCGTGGCTCGCCTCGCCGGGGTGGACGTAGTAGGCGGGCGTGCCGGTCGAAGCGAGGGTGGATGCCACCTTGCGGGCGATATGGCCCGACTTGCCCATGCCGGTGACGATGATCCGGCCCTTCGCGGCCGCGATGAGCTCGACGGCAGCGACGAAGCCCTCGCCAAGCCCGTCCTCGACGGCGCGCATGAGCACCTCGAGCCCGTCGCGCTCGGTCGCGAGCGTCCGGAGCGCCGCGACGACGGCTGGCGCTGGGGCGGGTGATTTCCTGTGCGGCACGGCCATGATGCGGTCTAGAGCGCGATGACTTCTCGTCGAGTCGTCATCCCGCTCTACCTCCTTGTTTGAGCATGATCTTTTCCCAAAACCGGTAGCCACTTTTCGG
>DAINQO010000282.1:0-3987 GCA_036742625.1 Microvirga sp. | reverse complement strand
GGCTCGGCGATGAGCTTCACCCGCGACAGCACCGGATCCTGCGCGCAGGCCTGCAGGAAGGCGGCGCGTGGCGCGAAATCGTGCGGATCGCGGGCGAGCGTCGAGGCGAGGTCGAAGCGGAAGCCGTCGACGTGGTAATGCTCGACCCAGTGACGCAGCGAGTCCATCACCATCTGCAGGACTCGCGGGTGGCTGACGTTCAGCGTGTTGCCGGTGCCGGTCGAGTCCCAGTAGAAGCGCGGGTCGTCGGGCGAGAGCTTGTAGTAGACCGCGTTGTCGATGCCGCGGAAGGACAGCGTCGGCCCGAGGTGGTTGCCCTCGCAGGTGTGGTTGTAGACGACGTCGAGGATCACCTCGATGCCGGCGTCGTGGAGGGCGCGCACGGCGCTTTTCAGCCCGGCGGTGCCGGCGTTGCCGAGATAGCGCGGCTCGGGCGCGAAATAGGCGAGCGTCGAATAGCCCCAATAGTTGCGCAGCCCCTTCTCGACGAGGAAGCGGTCATCGACGAAGGCGTGGATCGGCAGGAGCTCGATCGCCGTGATCCCGAGCCGCACGAGATGCTCGATCACCGCCGGGTGGCCGAGCGCGTCATAGGTGCCCCGCATCGCCTGCGGCACCTCGGGATGAAGCTGGGTCAGCCCCTTCACATGCGCCTCGTAGACGATGCTGTCGGGCGCCGGACGGTGCGGCGGGCGGTCGTCACCCCATCGATGCGAGGGATCCTCGACGATGCATTTCGGCATGCTCGGCGCGCTGTCGCGCCGGTCCGGGGTGCGCGAGCGCTCGCCTGCCATGCGGTAGCCGAACAGCGCCTCGTGCCAGCGCACGCGACCGTAGAGCTGGCGTGCGTAAGGGTCGATCAGGAGCTTGTGCGGGTTGAAGCGGTGGCCGCGGCGCGGGTCATAGGGCCCGTGCACGCGGTAGCCGTAGAGCTGCCCTGGGACGAGCCCATCGACATAGACATGCCAGACCTGGTCGGTGCGGCGCGGCAGCGGCACCCGTTCGATCTCGCGATTGCCCTTCGGATCGAACAGGCAGAGCTCGACGCCGGTGGCGTTCGCCGAGAACAGGGCGAAGTTCACACCCCTTCCGTCGAAGGTCGCCCCGAGCGGCGCGGGGCTGCCGTCGTCGATCCGAAACATCGTGGTCCTTGTAGACGAGAATGGCGGGAGCGGAAGGCTGGGCCGGCTTGTACAACGTCCGGGCCGAGAGGATCGTTGCCGCGTTCAGTTCTTGATTGCGCCCCAGAGCGGCAACGACCGCGGCCTGCGGATCTCGGCGCCGATCTCGTGCTCGCCCGCCGCCTCCGCTTCGTCGTCGCGGCGAGCGCCGAGATCGCAGCCATCCTCGGCAACGAGCGCCGCGAGGAAATCAGTGCACCAGCGGTCGACCGTGTGCTCGGACAGCTGCGCCATCATTGCGCTCCAGCGCGCCTGGCGCTCGTCGAGCGGCATCTCGAGCGCGCGCCTGATTGCGGCCGCCGTGGCGTCGGTGTCGTACGGATTGACGATCAGCGCCGCGTCGAGCTCGTGGGCGGCGCCGGCAAAGCGCGACAGCACGAGCACGCCCGGATCGTCGTGCGACTGCGCCGCCACGAACTCCTTGGCGACGAGGTTCATGCCGTCGCGGAGCGGCGTCACGAGGCCGACGCGCGCGAGACGGTACAGGCCGGCAAGCGCCGTGTGGCCGATCGGCTTGTTGATGTAGCGGATCGGCGTCCAATCGACGTCGCCGAAATGCCCGTTGGTGCGCCCGATCTGCTCCGCAAGGTCGCGCTGCATCTGGGCGTACTCGGGCACCTCGGATCGCGATTTCGGCGTGATCTGCAGGAAGGTGACGCGGTTGCGGAACGACCCGTCGTTCTCGAGGAAACACGAGAACGCGTCGATGCGTTGGGCGAGGCCCTTGGAGTAGTCGAGCCGGTCGACGCCGATGATGAGGTGCTTGCCCTCGAGGCTTTTCGCCATGCGGCGGACGAGGGCGTTGCGGTCCGCCGCCTCGGCCATCTGCCGGAACGCCGGCGTGTCGATCCCGATCGGAAACACGCCGACCCGGAAACGCCGGCCGAAGGCCTCGTAGCAGCCGTCCGCCGTGAGGCGCCCAAGGCCGCCGCGGGTCACCGCGTTGCTGAAATTCTCCGCGTCGAGCGGCGTCTGGAAGCCGACGAGATCATAGGCCGCGAAGCCGCGCATCATGAGGTCGTAGGCCGGCAGCACGCTCGCGAGATCGGGCGGCGCCCAAGGGATGTGGAGGAAGAACCCGATCCGGTTGGCGAAGCCCAACTGGCGGAGATAGGAGGCGAGCGGGATGAAATGGTAGTCGTGGATCCAGATCACGTCGTCCGGCCGGATGAGCTGGGCGAGCCGCCGGGCGAAGAACTCGTTGACGCGGAAATAGCCGGCGGTGTTGCGCCGATTGAAGCCGGTGAGGTCGAGCCGGTAGTGGCACACCGGCCAGAGCGCCCGGTTAGCAAAGCCGTGGTAGAAATCCTCGAGGTCGCGCTCGGAGAGATCCGAAACCGCGTATTCGACATTGCCGAAGGCGTGCGCCTGGGTCTCGGGCTCGCGTCCCTTGACGGTTGCGCCGGACCAGCCGAACCACAGCCCGCCGCGCTGCTTCAGGGCCGCGTCGAGGGCGACCGCAAGGCCGCCGGCATTGGGCGAGCCGGCGTTCGAGGGCACCGGCACCCGGTTCGAGACCACGACGAGGCGCCCAGCCGTGCTCGCAACATCCGCCGCAGAACCCACCGGCTCGTGATGCATCGACGGTATTGCGATCGCCATGTG
Organism: Microvirga sp.; assembly: GCA_036742625.1. Lineage (GTDB taxonomy): Bacteria > Pseudomonadota > Alphaproteobacteria > Rhizobiales > Beijerinckiaceae > JAJKJG01. The sequence continues at coordinate 1,201 of DAINQO010000282.1, read as the reverse complement.
CCCGTTCGAGGCCTTCCGGCCCTTCTCCTGTTGCCCAGCTCCGTTATGGCAACGCCTTTTACAGGATTCGGTTGCGTTCTGCGGGGGCTGCGTCAGCGTACGACGGCAGCGGTCTGGCCGAAAAGCACTTTCTTTGCGGCGTCCGACATCGGCGCGCCGAGCGCCGGGTTGATCTCCTTCGCCTTTTCGTAGGCGCGCACCGTCGCCGGGCGGGCCTTGATCGCCTCGAACCAGCGCTTCAAATGCGGAAAGTCGTCGAGGTTCTGGCCCTGGCGCTCATGCGGCACGACCCAGGGATAGGAAGCCATGTCGGCAATCGAGTAGGCGCCGGCGACGTACTCACGGTCGGCAAGGCGCTTGTTGAGCACGCCGTAGAGCCGGTTCGTCTCCTTGACGTAGCGCTCGATCGCGTAGCCGATCTTCTCGGGCGCGTAGTGTGAGAAATGGTGGTTCTGGCCCGCCATCGGACCGAGGCCCCCCATCTGCCAGAACAGCCATTGCAGCACCTCGGCGCGTCCGCGGACGTTGCTCGGGATGAAGCGGCCGGTCTTCTCGGCGAGGTAGAGCAGCATCGCGCCCGATTCGAAGAGCGAGACCGGATCGCCGCCTCCCGGCGGCTCGTGGTCGACCATCGCAGGGATGCGGTTGTTCGGGGAGATCGCGAGGAACTCCGGGCGGAACTGCTCGCCCTCGCCGATCCTGACCGGCACGATGCGGTAGGGCAGGCCGGTCTCCTCGAGGAACATCGTCACCTTATGGCCGTTCGGGGTCGTCCAATAATGGAGGTCGATCATCGGTGTCTCCGGTTCGCGCGGTTCGGGACGAGGAGCGGCTGGGGTCAGCAGGACGTCGACAGGTGGCGGTCGAGCCATTCGAGCGCGGGGCCGAGCTCGGACGACCACAGCTCCCAATTATGCCCGCCCGGGTCGATGCGGAAGGGCGTCTCGATGCCGGCCTCGCTGAGCGCGCGATGAAACGCGACGTTGCCCTCCTTGAGGGGCGGGAAGTCGTTCTCGGCGACGGTGAGATAGAAGGCCGGCCGGTCCGGATCGGCGATGTAGGACGGCAGGCGGAGAAACACGTTCCAGCGGTTGAACCGGCGCGGATCGAAGGGCTCGCCGAAGGCGGCGCGGAACATGTGCGTCGGCCGGCGCACCCCGGCGGCGTCGTCCTCCGGCATCGGCCGGAACAGGCTGCCCGA
>DAINQO010000281.1:0-3990 GCA_036742625.1 Microvirga sp. | reverse complement strand
TCACGACGAAGCCGCCGTCGGAGGTATCCCCTTTCCGGAACAGCATGTCGCCCGATCCCAAGGCCCGATGCTCGCCGGCGAAGGCGACGAGGCGTAGCGCATCGTAGTCCATGAGACTGAACAGCGGCGCGCGGGAAAGCGTCGCGATATCGTCTTCGAGCGCCATCCGAGACCCTGCCCCTTAGAGCGCGATGACTTCTCGTCGAGTCGTCATCCCGCTCTACCTCTTTGTTTGAGCATGATCTTTTCCGAAAACCGGTAGCCACTTTTCGGGATCATGCTTTAGGGCAACAGCTTGTAGCCGCCCGGCTCCGTCACCAGGATGCGCGCGTGGGAGGGGTTCGACTCGATCTTCTGGCGCAGGCGATAGATGTGGGTTTCGAGCGTGTGCGTCGTGACGTTGGCGTTGTAGCCCCACACCTCGGCGAGCAGCACGTCGCGGCCGACGACCTTCTGCCCGGCCCGGTAGAGAAAGCGCAGGATCGCGGTCTCCTTCTCGGTGAGCTTGAGCTTCGAGCCCTTCTCGCTGACGAGGAGCTTCGCGCCCGGCCGGAAGGTGTAGGGGCCGATCTGGAAGACCGCGTCCTCGCTCGCTTCGTATTGCCTGAGCTGCGCCCGGATGCGGGCAAGGAGCACGGCGAACTTGAACGGCTTGACCACGTAATCGTTGGCGCCGGCCTCTAGGCCGAGCACCGTGTCGGCGTCCGAGACCTGCGCCGTCAGCATGATGATCGGGCTGCGGAAGCCGTTGCGGCGCATGATCTTGACCGCCTCGCGCCCGTCCATGTCGGGCAGCCCGACATCCATGATGGCAAGATCGATGCGGTCGCCTTTGGCCTGGTTGACGGCCGAGGCGGCGGTGTCGGCGCTCAGGATCTCGAACTCGTCATAGAGCGCGAGCTGCTCGGCGAGCGTGTCCCGCAGGTCCGGGTCGTCGTCGACGACGAGAAGCCGGTGCGCGTTCGACATCGGATCCCTGTTCGTTGCGCGGCCGGAACGAGCCTTGGTTCTGAAAAGCCTTCAAAAGGCCACGCTTCTTCCGGCCCTAGACTAGCCGTTCGGGATCGGACAACAAGGGCCGGATGCCCCGCCATCCACCGAAGCCGAAGCGCTCGACGCTCGCCGTCGTGCGGGTCTACCGCTCGCCGCTCGACCATCGCCGAGGGCGACTGGTGGCCGGGCGGCTCGTTCTGCCCTGCGCGCTCGGGCGCTCGGGAACCACCCATGATAAGCGCGAAGGCGACGGCGCGACGCCGGTCGGGCGCTTTCGCGCCCTGCAGGCGTTCTATCGGCCGGACCGCGTGCGGCGGCCGCCGACCAGGCTGATCGCGAGCCGGATCGACGGTGGCGACGGCTGGTGCGACGAGCCGGGCGACCGCAACTACAACCGCCCGGTCCGGCTGCCCTACCCGGCCCGCCACGAGCGCATGTGCCGGGAGGACGAGCTCTATGATGTCGTCGTCGACCTCGCCTGCAATCGGGGCCCGATCCGCAAAGGCCGGGGCAGCGCGATCTTCCTGCATTGCGCGAAGCCAGGCTTGCCGCCGACCGAAGGCTGCGTCGCGGTCGGCTCGGGGGCGATCGCGCGGCTCGCGGCGCGGATCGGGCCGCGAACCTTGATCGAAATCGTCGGGTAGATCGGGCCTCAGGCGGCCCGCTTGCCCGCCGCGCGCTTCCGGCCGGGAGCTTTCTTCGCCCTGACCGGGCTCTCGCTCGCCATCGTCGGCGCGGCGTTCGGCGAAGCCTTGCCGGCGTAGTTCAGCTCGCGCTCGGCCCGGAACCAATAATCGTTGTCGCGGCCGTGAATGCGGCCTTCCTCGACCCAGAGCGCATAAGCGCGCTCCTGAATTCGCTCGTGATGGATGTTCATCGCGCCAAGTGCTCCCTTATCCGCAAGCGTCTGAATGGGTCATGGGGCGAGACCGCCGTGGCTCGCGAACCCTGACGGGGGAGAGATGAAAGCCTCATGGTTAACGGCGCGTTAAAGCGCCGGGCCGGCTATCCCCGCGTCCCGAAGATCGCGCTCCCGACCCGCCCATGAGTTGCGCCGAGCTGGATCGCAGCCTCGAAATCGGCGCTCATTCCCATCGACAGGAGCTTGAGGCCGTTCCGCGCCGCGATCTTGGCGAGGAGGGCGAAATGCGGCGAGGGCGGCTCATCTGCCGGTGGGATGCACATCAGGCCCTCGATGGCGAGGCCGTGCTTGTCGCGGCAGCCGGCGATGAAGGCGTCGGCGTTGCCGGGCATGACGCCGCCCTTCTGCGGCTCCTCGCCGGTGTTGACCTGGACGAGAAGCCGGGGCGCGCGCCCGGCCTTGCCGATTTCCTTCGCCAGCGCGGCCGCAAGCGAGTCCCGGTCAAGCGTATGGATGGCGTCGAACAGGCGGACGGCATCCCCGGCCTTGTTCGACTGCAGCGGCCCGATGAGATGCAGCTCGACGCCCGGATAGCGCTGGCGCAGCGGACCCCACTTCGCCTTCGCCTCCTGGACGTAGTTCTCGCCGAACACCCGCTGCCCCGCAGCAAGCACCGGCTCGATGGCGTCCGCCGGAAAGGTCTTCGACACCGCGACGAGGGTGATGTCCGCCGGATCGCGCCCGAAATCGCGCGCCGCGCGGACGATCTCGGCCCGGACCGCATGCAGGCGTGCGACACTGTCGGCGGGATCGGTCACGAACGGCTCCGCACGTCCCTCGACCGGGCTCAAACCGTTGACCCGGCGGGGCATTCATGGCCTAGTCCGCGCCACGTTGGCGGCGCAAGCCGCTTTTCGTTTTTCCTCCGACAAACGAGACACCACCTCACCTCGCGATGAGACCCGAGCGCTACAACGCCAAGGAAGCCGAGCCGAAATGGCAGGCGGTCTGGGCCGAGAAAGACCTGTTCCGCACCCGGAACGACGATCCGCGCCCGAAATACTACGTGCTGGAGATGTTCCCGTATCCGTCGGGGCGCATCCACATGGGGCATGTGCGCAACTACGCCATGGGCGACGTCGTGGCGCGCTACCGGCGCGCCCGCGGCTTCAACGTCCTGCATCCGATGGGCTGGGACGCCTTCGGCATGCCGGCCGAGAACGCCGCGATGCAGAACAAGGTCCACCCCAAGACCTGGACCTACCAGAACATCGACGCGATGCGGGCGCAGCTCAAATCGATGGGGCTGTCGCTCGACTGGTCGCGCGAGATCGCGACCTGCGATCCGGCCTACTACAAGCACCAGCAGCGGATGTTCCTCGACTTCCTCGACGCCGGGCTCGTGACGCGCCGGACCGCCAAGGTGAATTGGGACCCGGTCGACCAGACCGTGCTGGCGAACGAGCAGGTCATCGACGGTCGCGGCTGGCGCTCGGGCGCGCCGGTCGAGGTGCGCGAGCTGACCCAATGGTTCTTCAAGATCACGGATTACGCGCAGGACCTCCACGACAAGCTCGACGCGCTTGGGCGCTGGCCCGAGAAGGTGCGGCTGATGCAGAAGAACTGGATCGGGCGCTCGGAGGGGCTGCTGGTCCGCTTCGCGCTCGACCCGGCGACCGGCGAGACGGAACTCGACATCTTCACGACGCGGCACGACACGCTGTTCGGCGCGAAGTTCATGGCGATCGCGCCCGACCATCCACTGGCGAAGTCCGCCGCCGCCAAGAACCCGGCGCTTGCCGCCTTCATCGCGGAGGCGAAGCGCACCGGCACGGCCGAGGAGGCGATCGAAAAGGCGGAAAAGCTCGGCTTCGACACCGGCATCCGCGCCCGCCACCCCTTCGACGCGACTTGGGAGCTGCCGGTCTACGTCGCGAACTTCATCCTGATGGAATACGGCACCGGGGCGATCTTCGGCTGCCCGGCGCACGACCAGCGCGACCTCGACTTCGTCAACAAATACGGCCTCGGCAACACGCCCGTCGTCTGCCCTCCGGACGCGGACCCCGCCGTCTTCACGATCACCGACATCGCCTATGACGGCGACGGGCGCATGATCAACTCGCGCTTCCTCG
>DAINQO010000280.1:0-4013 GCA_036742625.1 Microvirga sp. | reverse complement strand
GGCCGGCAGGTGCAGATGTCGGAGCCGAACACGTCCGAGCCGTTGCACTCGTCATGCACCCGGCAGCTGATGCGGCGCTTGTCGTCGGTGAGCGCCGCGACCTCGCCCATGATGTAGACCGTCATGCCGCCGATCGGCGGCAGGAAGACCTGCATGTCGGGGCGCGTGACGAGATCCGGGAACATGCCGCCGGTCTGCTCGAACAGGGTGCGCCGCAGCGCCTGCTCGGAGACGTCGAAACGCGCCGCGATGCCGGGCAGGTGCCAGACCGGGTCGATGGCGATCTTCGTCACCGAGATATCGCCTGACGCATGCAGCGTGCCGCCGTCCGGCGCCAGGCGGTGCGCCCCCATGGCGGCGAGGATCTCCGGCATGTTGAGCCGCGCCCTGGTGATGGCGATCGTCGGCCGGATGTCCGTACCGCCGGCGATCTCGTCGGCGAAGACCTCGCCGACGAGGTGGCCCCAGGGGTCGAGGGACACGATCCGCTCGGGGTCGGCCCATTGCGGGTGCGGGCCGATGCCCGCGGTCGGATGGGTGTTGGTGAGGTCCGGCCGCGCCAGCGGATTGAGCGCCCGGGCCGAGATCGCGAGCGCCCGGTAGAGCGAATAGGCACCGCCATGGGCGCCGATGACGTTGCGGTCGGCCGGGTTCGTCACCGAGCCGATCACCGGCCCGCGCTCCTTCGGCTCCGGCGCCCCCCAGCGGATCGGACGCCGCGCAACGCCGCCGCTCGGCTCCGGGTGCGAGGTCAGGCGGATATGGGTTGAGCGATTCGCGGTGCTCATGGATGGGAACTCTACGCCGAAATGAATAAGGCTCTCCAAAGCAGGTGCCCGGAGAGCCTCAACGTCACGAGGCGGGAATCTGGGGCAAAAGGCCTGGATCGTCAACTTGCGCTTGGGTTTTGAGGAACTTAGAGCACGTCGCAGCCGCGCCGCCGCTTCTTCGGAGATCCCATGACCAAGATCGTCCTCGTCACCGGCTCCGGCCGCGGCATCGGCGCCGCAACGGCGCTCTTGGCCGCGAAGCGCGGCTATGCGGTGTGCATCAACTACATCAGCCGCGAGGAGCGGGCGCGGGCGGTCGCGGACGAGATCCGCGCCGGCGGCGGCCGGGCGATGCTCTTCCGGGCCGACACCGCCGACGAGGCCGCGGTCGTCGCGATGTTCGAGGCGGTCGACCGCGAGCTCGGGAGGGTCGACGCGCTCGTCAACAACGCCGGCATCACCGGCAAGGCCGGGCGGATCGACTCGTACGATGCCGCCGCGATCCGGCGCGTGCTCGACGTCAACGTCACCGGCCTGATGCTGTGCACGCGCGAGGCGGTGCGCCGCATGTCGACGAAGAGCGGCGGCAAGGGCGGCGCCATCGTCAACCTGTCGTCGATCGCGGCGGTGCTCGGCGGCGCGAACCAGTGGACCGCCTATGCGGCCGCGAAAGGCGCCGTGAACGCGCTCACCATCGGCCTTGCCCGTGAATGGGCGGCCGACGGCATCCGCGTCAACGCCATCATGCCGGGGCTGATCGAGACCGAGATCCACGCCGAGGCCGGGCTCGGCGACCGGCTGAAGCAGCTCGCCCCGACGGTGCCGATGGGACGCACCGGCACGGCCGAGGAATGCGCCGAGGCGATCCTGTGGCTGTTGTCGAAGGAAGCCGCCTACGTGACCGGCGCGATCGTGCCGGTGAGCGGCGGGCGTTGAGGTGGCGCCGGCGACGATCCTGGTGCTGCGCCACGCCGAGAAGCCGCGCAGCCCGATCGATCCGCATCTCTCCGAAGCCGGACGGCGCCGCGCCGAGCGGCTTGCCGGATGGCTGCCCGAGAACTTCGGCCGGCCGGACGTCCTCTTTGCGGCGGCCGACAAGCTCCTGAGCCGCCGGCCGCGCGAGACGCTCGAGCCGCTGGCGAGCGCGACCGGCGCCCCGCTGCGCCACGACGTCTCGGACAAGCGCAGCGAGGCCTTCGCCGGCGAGCTGCTCGCCGATCCGGAATACGCCGGCCGGCGGGTGGTCGTCTCCTGGCGCCACAAGGCGCTGCCAGGGCTGGCGCGCGCGCTCGGGGCCGAGGCGGGCGAATGCTCCGATCCGTGGCCGGGCGAGCTCTACGATCTGATCCTGCGCTTCGACTACGCCGAGGGGTCGGCCCCGAAGGTGACGGCGCTGACGATGCCGTTCTGACCGCCTGTCATTCCGGGTCGCCGCGCAGCGGCGAGCCCGGAACCCATAAACACAACGCTTCCCCATGATGCTCAAGCGATCGCGCGCGTTCGCCGTCGCCGGTGGTTATGGGTTGCGGGTTCTCGCTTCGCGAGCCCCGGAATGACGGCAGCGGATCAACCCCAACCCGTACCCGCCGACGGCGTCGGCAGGCCGAGATGCGCCGCCACCGTCGCGCCGATGTCGGCAAGCGTCGCGCGGCGCCCGATCGCGCCGCCGCCGAGGCCGGGGCCGAAGGCGAGGATCGGGGTGTGCTCGCGGGTGTGGTCGGTGCCGCGCCATGTCGGGTCGTTGCCGTGGTCGGCGGTGATGATCGCGAGGTCGCCGGGCTTGAGCGCCGCCCAGATCTCGGGCACCCGGCGGTCGAAGGCCTCGAGCGCCGCCGCATAGCCCGCGACATCGCGGCGATGGCCGAAATCGCTGTCGAAATCGACGAGGTTCGCGAAGATGAAGCCGCCGTCGGCGAGGCGCCCGAGCGCCGCGAGCGCCGCTGACAGGCAGGCGTCGTTGCCGGCGGGCTTCACCTCCTCGCCGGTGCCGCGATGGGCGAAGATGTCGCCGATCTTGCCGACCGTCACGACGGTGCGGCCGGCCTTCGTCGCGACGTCGAGGATGGTGTCGGCCGGCGGCGGCGTCGAGAAGTCCTTGCGATTGGGCGTGCGGGTGAAGCCGGTCTCGGGCGAGCCGAGGAACGGCCGGGCGATGACGCGGCCGATGCGATAGCGATCGCACAAGCGGCGCGCGACGCGGCAGACCTCGTACAGGCGCTCAAGGCCGAACGCCTCCTCGTGCGCCGCGATCTGGAACACGCTGTCGACCGAGGTGTAGCAGATCGGCTTCCCCGTGCGGATGTGCTCGGCGCCGAGCTCGTCGAGGATCGCGGTGCCGGAGGCGTGGCGGTCGCCGAGGATGCCGGGGAGTTGCGCCTCGGCGATGAGCGCGTTCGTGAGCTCGGGCGGGAACGCGGGCTCGGCGTTCGGGAAATAGCCCCAGTCGAAATCGACCGGCACGCCGGCGATCTCCCAATGGCCGGACGGCGTGTCCTTGCCGCGCGAGGTCTCGACCCCGTAGCCCCATCGCCCGGCGGGCTCGCCGAACGGCTCGAGGTTCGGCGGCATCCGCCCGGTCGAGGCCGCGCAGGCAAGGCCGAGTCCCAACGCGACGAGGTTCGGCAGATGCAGCGGGCCCTCGCGCAACCGGGCGCGGTCGCCCTCCCCTCGGGCGCAGGCCTCGGCGATATGGCCGACCGTGTCGGCGCCGGCATCGCCATAGGCCGCCGCATCCTCGGCGCCGCCGATGCCGACGGAATCGAGCACGATGATCAGCGCGCGGGGCATGAGGCTGTCATTCCGGGGCGGGCCGAAGGCCCGAGCCCGGAACCCATAACCACGAACCTTCCCGACGCTGCTGAAGCGGTCGTGCGCATTCGGCGCCACAGGCGTTTATGGGTTCCGGGCTCTCGCTTCGCGAGCCCCGGAATGACAGGCGAAGGAGTCACTCCAGCGCGCTCCTGAGGTCGTCGATCAAGTCGTCGGCATCCTCGATGCCGACCGAGAGGCGCACGAGGCCGTCGTCGATGCCGAGCGCGGCGCGGACCTCGGCCGGGACAGAGGCGTGGGTCATGATCGCCGGGTGCTCGATCAGGCTCTCGACGCCGCCGAGGCTCTCGGCGAGCGTGAACAGCTGCGTGCGCTCGAGGAAGCGCTTCGCGCCCGCAAGCCCGCCACTGATGCGCGCCGTGACGATGCCGCCGAAGCCGCGCATCTGCCGACGCGCGAGCGCGTGCTGCGGAT
>DAINQO010000279.1:0-4087 GCA_036742625.1 Microvirga sp. | reverse complement strand
ATCGTGCGCCGCGGGAAATCGGCCTCGCGCTACTGCCGCGCCCACATCACGCGCGCTATCCAGGCGATCTCGCTTGCCGGGATGGTGCGGTCGGGGTGGCCGGGGTTCAGCGCCCTGAGCTCGACGCTCTTTGCCGTCTTGCGCTTGATCTCCTTCGCCGTGACCTCGCCGCTCGTGGTGCGGACGACGACGCGGTCGCCCTTGCGGGCGTTGGCGCTCGGCGAGACGATCAGGATGTCGCCGTCGCGGTAGAGCGGCTCCATCGAATCGCCCTGGACCTCGAGCGCGAAGACCTTCTCGTTCGACAGGTCGGGGAACTCGACCTCCTCCCAGCCCGGCCCGCCGGTCGGCATGCCGTCGTCGGTGAACAGGCGCCCGCCGCCGGCCTGCGTCATGCCGATGAGCGGGATCATGGTCTTCTTCTCGATGCCGGGCTCGATCAGGCGCAGGAACTCGTCGAGGCTCGCGCCGGTGGCGCGCAGCACCTTGGCGACCGACTCGGTCGAGGGCCAGCGGTCGCGCCCGTCCGGGCTCGTGCGCTTCGAGCGGTTGAAGCTCGTGGCGTCGAGCCCCGATTTTCGGGCAAGGCCCGAGGCGGACATGCCGTAGCGTTCGGCCAGACGGTCGATCGCGGCCCAGATGCGGTCGTGTGAGAGCATGGCGCAGACCCGGAGGGAGGCGGTTCTTTGGGGTGGGAACGCGAGCCTAAGACAGGAAATAATCCGTTTTGACGGCAAATGCAATCGGGGTCAGCGAAATTCTTTTCAGCCCCCCGGCCGCCGTTGTCCGTCGCAGCCATACCGTCTAATCCTCCGCAGCCGCCACGTCACTCCCTTCATGCCGCTGATCTTCAAAATCTGTCCGGAAAATCTCTGGCGCGCGGCCGAGGACGCCGGCGCCTTCGCCGGCTCGCCGATCGATCGCGGCGACGGCTTCATCCATTTCTCGACCGCCGCGCAGGCCGCCGAGACCGCCGCCAGGCACTTCTCCGGGCAGGCCGATCTCGTGCTCGTCGCGGTCGAGGCGGAGGCGCTCGGCGACGCGTTGCTCTATGAACCGTCCCGCGGCGGGGCGCTGTTCCCGCATCTCTACGGGCCGCTGCCGCTGTCGGCGGTGCGCTGGGTGAAGCCCTTGCGGCTCGGCCCGGATGGGCGCCACCGCTTCCCGGAGTTGGCATGATCCCGGGGCTTTTCCCGCTCGCCCGCCCGCTGCTCCACGCGCTCGATGCCGAGACCGCCCATCAGCTCACCATCAAGGCGCTGGCGCTCGCCCCGCACGGCGCGGCGCCGGCGGACGATCCGCGCCTCGAGGTCGCGGCATTCGGGCGCCGCTTTCCGAACCCGGTCGGGCTCGCGGCCGGCTTCGACAAGCAATGCGAGGTGCCGGGCGCGCTCATCGCGCTCGGCTTCGGCTTCGTCGAGCTCGGCGGCGTCGTGCCGAAGCCGCAGGCCGGGAACGCCAAGCCGCGGGTGTTCCGGCTGCCGGCCGACGAGGCGGTGATCAACCGGCTCGGGCTCAACAGCGACGGGTTGCCTGAGATCCGTGCCCGCCTCGCGGCGCGGCGGCGGCGCGGCGGCATCGTCGGCGTCAACATCGGCGCGAACAAGGATTCGTCCGACCGCGCCGGCGATTACGTGACCTGCGTCGAGGCGCTCGCCGGTCTCGTCGACTTCCTCACCGTCAACGTGTCCTCGCCGAACACGCCGGGCCTGCGCGACCTTCAGGGCGAAGCCTTCCTCGACGATCTCCTCGGGCGCGCCGTCGAAGCGCGGGACCGGGCCGGCGCGGCGGCAAGCGCGCGCCCGGCGCTGCTCCTCAAGATCGCGCCGGACCTTGCCCTCGACGCGCTCGACGCGCTCGTTGCGACGGCGCTCCGGCGCGGGGTCGACGGCCTCATCGTCTCGAACACGACGATCACCCGCCCGCCGCAGCTGCGCGAGCGTGAGCTCGCCAGGGAAAGCGGCGGGCTCTCGGGCAAGCCGCTCTTCGGGCTTTCGACGACGATGCTCGCCGAAACCTATCTGCGGGTCGGGGGCAAGGTGCCGCTGATCGGCGTCGGCGGCGTCGATTCGGCTGACGCCGCCTGGACGAAGATCCGCGCCGGCGCGTCGCTCGTCCAGCTCTACACGGCGCTCGTCTACAAGGGCCCGGCACTGATCGAGGAGATCAAGCGCGGCCTCTGCCGCCGACTCGACGACGCGGCGGCCCCGCTCGCGGACGCGGTCGGCCGCGACGCGGCGCGCATCGCGGCGGGCGAGCTCCGCTAGGGTGCCATCGGGCATGCCGCGGCGGCCCGGTACCGATCACCATCTGAGCCCTGCAGCTCCGGCAGCCGACAAAGCCGCAATTCCCGATCCACGCTCTCGACACATTCGCGCTCGAATGAGACTTGGCCTTGGCGGAACGGGCCAGTCTCGCGCGGCTATGCCGAAGACCTCGCCCGGGGGTAATGCTCTTCGACACCGAACTCGAAACGGACAAAGGGCAGATGATCCTCCAGCCGTCGCAATGGGCTCAAACCTTTTTTCGCGGCGACGCCGCTTCGAAGGTCGCCGAACCCGCAGAACAGCAGAGCACGGGCTCCCCGTTTGTGGATTGGTCGGCGATCCCGAACGACTTGGCAGGGCTCTCCGACGAGGAGATCGGCTCGCTGCCCGGTTGGTACTACAGCGTCGAGCTCCGTCCAGGCGTGTTCACGAAAGGAGAGGATTTCCCGAGCGCAGCGCTTCCGCGCGCCGCCCTCAGCAGGGCTGAGCCGAAGGGGTGGAGGTGCTTGGACATCGGCGCCATGGAAGGCTTGATCACGACCGTGCTTTGCCGGCGGGGTGCGGGCCGGGTCATCGCCTATGACCGGCCAACCTACACCCGCTCGAAGCTTGCGGCGGTCCGCCGCGCTTACGAGACGACATTCGACTTCGTCGACGGAATCAAGCTGGCGGACCTCCGCCCCGCCGTTCGCGAATCGGGCGAGATGCCGTTCGATGTCGTCGTCTTTTCCGGCGTCATGTACCACATGCTCGACCCGCTCGGCGGCCTCGCACATGCGCGCAGCCTCGTTCGGGACGGTGGACTGCTTATCCTGGAAACGTCAGCCATCATCGACCATGAGGCAATTTTCGCCGCCAACCGGGAAAACCGCTTCGGCGGTCACGCCTACCTGCTCCCCTCGCTTCCATTGCTGGAGTATTTCGCCCGGCTGTTCCGGCTCAAGATTCTCGATTGCGAATATGTCCTGGGCTCGAAAGATCCAATCACCGGCCATATGGTTTGTCGGGTGTGCCTGGTCATGCGCGCCATGCGCGAGCCCATGCTCGATCCGGGCGACCCATTACTCGGTTACGGCGGCTTGATCGATGCTGACCTCGCCGAGTTCATAGACTGGGAGTGGCTGCGCTCGGATGCCGAACCGGTCTACTACCTGCCCCATCTCGCCACCCAGCGGGCGGAAGGGCCGCAGTCGCTCGATGTGCTCATGACGGTCGTGGCCAACAAGCCTCGTCCGGTGAAGCCGCGCGACGTCACGCTCTGCCTGACGGACTACGCCTGACCGGAGCAGCGCCTTCTCAAGCGAGGCAAAGGCCGATTGCCCGCGGAAAATGGCTCATCGCCGGCGGGCGAACAGGCGGGACAGGAGCCAGAGCGGCACCACGACCATCGCCCCTTAGAGGAGCCAGCGCCCGACCTCGCGGATCGACTCGAAGCCGAGGTCGAAGACGTCGCGGAGCATGCGCAGGATGCGCTCGAACAGGCCGACCGGCGTGATCCCGATCAGCGCCATGAAGGCGCCGACGAGGAGCGACAGGAAGATCAGCTTGACGAGGACGGCGCCCGGCGAGCCGCCGAGGAACCGCTGCAGGTTCGCGTTCATTCCGGGCCCCGTGCCGCTCTGAGCCGGCTCAGAGCGACTCGGGAGCGGTGGCGGCAGGGCGCAGCGTCGCGCCGATCTTCGAGGAGGCGATCACCGCCTGGGTCCGGCTCTCGACCCCGAGCTTCTGCAGGATCGCCGAGACATGCGCCTTGACGGTCGCCTCAGAGACGCCGAGCTCGTAGGCGATCTGCTTGTTGAGGAGCCCCTCGGACAGCATCA
>DAINQO010000278.1:0-4091 GCA_036742625.1 Microvirga sp. | reverse complement strand
TCGGCGATGGCCTCCGCGGTCTTCGTCCAGAAGGCCTGGATGGCGCTGCGGCCCCGGACCATGTCGGCGCCGTGGGGAAGGAGGTCGGCGTCCTCCGCGTACATGCCGGCGACGGCCGCCATGTCGCCCTGGCGGAAGGCGGCGGAGAACGCCTCGTTCAGCCGCTCGATCGTCGCCCGGTCCTGAGCCGGCGCCGCGGTCGCGAGGAGCATCCCCAGTCCGGCGGCGAAGAGCGCGTTCTTCATGGGCACCTCGAGGCGGGGCGGATCGCGGGGAGCCGCCCCGTCAGGCCGGAATGGACCCGAGGGAGATGGAAGCCTTATAATCCTATTTCAGGTGCTGGGCCAGGTACTTGTTCATCTCGAACATCGTCACCTTCTTCTTGCCGAACACCGCCTGGAGCTTTTCGTCGGCGAGGATCTCGCGCTTGTTCTCCGGGTTCTGCAGCTTGTTCTTCTTGATGTAGTCCCACACCTTGCTGACGACCTGCGGCCGCGGCAGCGGCGCCGAGCCGACGACGGCGCCGAGCTCCTTCGAGGGCTGCAGCGGCTTCATCAGGGCCCGATTGGGCTTGCGCTTGCCGGCGGTCTTGGTGGCTTTTGCTGCGGGTTTCGATGCCATGGGTCCCCTCCGGGTTCGGGCTTGCCGCCCCGAATCTCGGGCGTAGCCGGTCGGAGCACAGGCACGAATAGTCCCGATCCCCCGCTCGTCAAGGCGGCGCGGCCCTCGGGGAATCAATCTTCGGCGGCATTTTGGCGGTATCCCCAGGAAATGGGCCCTCCCCCAGGCGTCGTAGGGGCTCGGCCATTATCCGGAACCTCGGGCTTTATTTCGAGGCCGCGGACGCCGACATGACGGACGCGCCGCCGGCCGGCCGGAGAGAACCGTCGAAGGACCCCATGAGCGATCGTGCAAAGCCCCTCGCCGAGCCCGCCCGCCCCATCACGGCCGGCGCCAGGATCGGCCACGTCCACCTCAAGGTCGCCGAAATCCAGCGCGCCCTCGATTTCTATTGCGGCGTGCTCGGCTTTTCGCTCATGCAACGCTACGGCGCCGAGGCCGCCTTCATCTCGGCCGGCGGCTACCACCACCACATCGGCCTCAACACCTGGGAGAGCCGGGGCGGCAAGCCGCCGCCTCCGGGCGCGACCGGGCTCTATCATGTCGCAATCCTCTACCCGGCCCGCGCGGCGCTCGCCGACGCGCTGCGGCGCCTGATCGAGGCCGGCATCCCGCTCGACGGCGCGAGCGACCACGGCGTCAGCGAGGCGCTCTATCTGCGCGACCCCGACGAGAACGGGGTCGAGCTCTACTGGGACCGGCCCGAAGGCGCCTGGCCCCTGACCGCGGATGGCGAGCTTCAGATGCACACGCGCAAGCTCGATCTCGACGATCTCCTCAAGGAACCGGCCGCGGCGTGAACCCCGCAGCCGGACCGGTAGATCGAGCCTGGATCGGTCCGCTCGTCGCGACCTTCCTGCTTCAGGCGACCGCGTCCTTCCTGACCCGGATCGTCCCGACGATCGCGCCCGCCGTCATGCCCGAGCTCGGCTGGACCGAGACCGCGATCGGCTATCTCGCCGCGATGACGACCTTCGGCTCGGTCGCCTTCCTCCTCACCGGCAACCCGCTCATCCGCCGCACCGGCCCGATCCGGGCGCTGCAGATCGGGCTCGGGCTCGGCGGCGTCGGCGTCGCGCTCCTCGCCCTGCCCTTCTTCGCGGCGCCGATCCTGGCAAGCTTCCTGATCGGGCTCGGCTACGGCCCCTCGACGCCCGCCGGCAGCGACGTGCTCCAGCGCTACGCGCCGGTGCGCCACCGCAACCTCATCTTCTCGATCAAGCAGGCCGGCGTTCCGGTCGGCGGCGTCCTCGCCGGCATGGCGCTGCCGCCGATCGCCGAGGCGGCGGGCTGGCGCGCGACGCTCGTCTTCTCGGCCGCCGTCGTCGTCGCGACGATCGCCCTCGTGCAGCCGCTGCGCCCGGGCATCGACGCCGACCGCAGCCGCCATCAGCCGCTGACGCCGCGCTCGTTCTTCGGTACGCAGAACCTCGCCCGCCCGCTCGCCTCGCTGTGGAGCGCGCCGGGGCTGCCGCGCCTCGCCTTCGCCGGCGCCTGCTTTGCGGTCGGCCAGGGCTGCTGGACCGCCTTCCTCGTCACCTATCTCGCCTCCGGCCTCGGCTTCTCGCTCACCGCGGCCGGGCTCGTCTTCGCGATCATGATGGCGACCGGCGTCGCCGGGCGCGTGCTCCTCGGCTGGGTGTCCGACCGGCTCGGCTCCGGCCTGTTGACGCTCAGGCTCGTCGCCGCAGCCTCGGCCTCGACTTCGCTCGCTCTTGCCGCCACCACCCCGGCGGCGCCGTTCTGGGCGGTCGCGCTTCTTGCCGGGATCGGCGGCGTCACGGTCTCGAGCTGGAACGGCGTCCAGATCGCCGAGGTCGCCCGGCTCGCGCCGCGCCACCTCGTCGGCGAGACCACCGCCGGCTCCACCATCCTGATCTTCCTCGGCTATATCGCCGGGCCCTCAGCCTTCGCGGCGCTCGTTGCTGCGACCGCACGCTACGATCTCGCCTTCGCGGCCGTCGCGGTCGCGACCGTGGCGGCGCTGTTCGGGCTCGTCGGGCCGGGCGGCGGCGCACCCCCGTGAGCATGAACCGGATTTGCCGCCGCGCATTGTCATGGCTGGAAGGAGTGCCCCCCCATGGGACGAAGATCTTTTGCGGCGACTTTCGCGCTTGCAACCTCCCTCGCCGCCGGCGCGGCCTCGGCCGAGGAGGCCGACATGGCCCGGATGCACCGGCGCGCTGAGGCGCTGGCCCAGCGCTATCTCGTCGGCTGGTCCTCGGGCAACGCCCAGGCGCTCGCCGACGTGCAGGCGCTCTATGGGCCGCGGGTGAATTTCTACGGCAAGTTCATCGATCAGCGCAGCCTGTTCGCGCAAAAGCGCAGCTTCGGGCAGCGCTGGCCGATCCGCCGCTACGCGCACCGGCCGGGCACGATGCAGGTCACCTGCGACCCCGCCACCAAGGCGTGCCTCGTGAAGTCGATCATCGACTGGCGGGCGGCGAGCCCGGCCCGCGGCGCCGTCTCGCGCGGCGCCTCGACCTTCGAGCTCGGCCTCGGCTTTGCCGGGCCGAGGCCGGTGGTGCTGTTCGAGCGCGGCAATGTCCTGCGCGGCGCCCGCCGCGAGGCCTCGGTTCAGTAATCGTAGGCGTAGCGCCCGTTGTAGTGGCGGAGCGCCTGGACAAAGCCGGGCGGGAAGTACGCCGTCGTGTGGATGCCCGGTTCCGCCGGTCGCACACGCGCCAGGCGCCGCGGCGAAGCCTGCTGCTCCTCGCGTCGAGCAGCGAGCGCGCGGGCGCGCTGCGCCTCCCGCTTCTCGGCGAGCGCTGCCGCCTTCTGCGCCGCCGCCTCGCGCTTCTCGGCGAGTGCCGCCTCGCGCCGGACGGTGCGGGCTGCAAGCCGATCGTGGCGTTTCCGGCGAGCGTTTTCATCAGCCTCAGCGGAGCTTGGCGCCGCGGGCTCCGCCGCGACCTTGACCGGGGCTCGCGGCGGCTCGGCTATGACGGGCAACGGTTCAGGTTTTGACGGCTGCTCGACCTGAAGCGCCGCCGGCCTGGCGGGCGGCTCCGGCGCGACCGGCGTTGCCGCCTGCTGCGTCGGCTGCCGCTCCGGGAGCGCGGTCACGGCCGCGACAGGCGCTGGAGCCGGCCTGACCGGTTGCGGCTCAGGCTTCGCCTCGGCAGCGCGCACCGGCTCCGGTTTCACGGCTTCGACCGTGCGGACCTGCGGCGCCGGCTCGGCGGCTGGCGGCGCGGCGCGGACCGGCTCGGGCTTTGCTTCGACGACGCGCACCGGCTCCGGCGCAGGCTTCGCCGGTCCGGCCTTGCGCGGCGGCTCGGGACCCGCCTCGGCGGTTGTCGGCTTCGGTTCGGGTTTCGATGACTCGGCGGCGATCCGTTTCGGCGTCGAGGCGCGCTTGCCCTGCTCCTCGATGGCGCCGGTCGCGGCCGGGCTTTCATCGCGCGCCGACGCTGCCTTGGCGACCCAGCTCTGAACGTTCTCGGGCCGGCAGGCCGGCCGCCAGACGT
>DAINQO010000277.1:0-4101 GCA_036742625.1 Microvirga sp. | reverse complement strand
TGGCGAGCGGGCCGTAGAGGATGTAGGTGTGGCCGGTGACCCAGCCGACGTCGGCCGTGCACCAGTAGATGTCGCCGTCGTGGTAGTCGAAGACATAACTGTGCGTCATCGCGGCCCAGACGAGATAGCCGCCGGTCGTGTGCAGCACGCCCTTCGGCTGGCCGGTCGAGCCCGAGGTGTAGAGGATGAACAGGGGATCCTCGGCGTTCATCTCCGCACACGGGCAATCGTCGGTCACGAGCTTCACCGCCTCGTCGTAGTAGACGTCGCGGCCGGGCAGCAAGGCGACGGGCCCGCCCGTGCGGCGCACCACGACGACATGGTCGACGCCGCCCGAGCGCTCGACCGCGGCGTCGACATTCGCCTTCAGCGGCACCTTGCGCCCGCCGCGCAGGCCCTCGTCGGCGGTGATCACCATCCGGGACGCGCAGCCCTCGATCCGGCTCGCGAGCGAGTCCGGCGAGAAGCCGCCGAACACGACCGAGTGGATCGCGCCGAGACGCGCGCAGGCGAGCATCGCGTAGGCGGCCTCGGGGATCATCGGCAGGTAGATCGTGACGGTATCGCCGCGGCCGACGCCGCGGTTGCGCAGGACGTTCGCCATCCGGCACACCTCGCGGTGCAGCTCGCGATAGGTGATCTTGCGCGACTCGGACGGGTCGTCGCCCTCCCAGATGATCGCGACCTGGTCGCCGCGCCGCTCGAGGTGGCGGTCGATGCAGTTGTAGGCGACGTTCGTGACGCCGTCCTCGAACCAGCGGATGAACACCTCGCCCGAGGTGCCGGGGCCGCCGAAGCTCGTGTTCTTGACCTTGGTGAAGGGGCGGAACCAGTCGATGCGGCCGCCCTGCTCGTACCAGAAGCCTTCGGGGTCCTGCACCGAGGCGGCGTACATGGCCTCGTATTTCGGGCCGTCGATATGGGCCCGGCGCGCCCATTCGGGCGACACGGGATAGAGCTTCTCCTGCATGGCGGCCTCCCGGACGAGCGCGGCGCGACCGCCCGCCGGCGGCAAAGCCGCTTTATCTAGAAGCCGACATTTACCGGGAAAGCTCGCACAGCGGCAAGGCGCCGCCGCTTTGACTTTGGTCGCCCGACCTTGGGCTTACGGCCCGTTGGCGCGGCCGGCCTAGAACGAGAGCCT
Organism: Microvirga sp.; assembly: GCA_036742625.1. GTDB lineage: Bacteria > Pseudomonadota > Alphaproteobacteria > Rhizobiales > Beijerinckiaceae > JAJKJG01. The sequence goes on along the minus strand of DAINQO010000277.1, from coordinate 2,957 downwards.
GAGCGTCGTCAGATCGGCGGCGATCTTGTCGAACACGCCCTTCAGATCGGAGGCCTGGTTGACCGAGAAGTACATCGAGGGCTGGCTCGCGCAATTGCGCAGCAGCGTCTCGTTCCCCTCGATGACGCGGATCGTGTAGAGCTTGATCTTGCTCGACTTGACCTCGTTGCAAAGCCGATCGGTGCGCTGGTCGATCTGGTTGGCGTCGTTCGTCCAGCGGTTCTCGGTGTTCACGCCGTCGGTCAGGAAGACGATGATCTTCTGCAGCCTCGAGTTAGGCGCCCGCGCGATGCCGCTGAGCGGCGCGCCCGGCGTCAGGACAGCGAGGCCCCAGGCGAGCCCGATGCCGGTATTGGTGTTGCCGGTCGGCGTCATGGCGTCGACGGCGCTCTTCATCGCCGCGAAGTCGCGCGACAGCGGGATGACCGGCAGAAGGTTCGGATACTGGCATTTCGCGGCCGGGTAGAGGGTGTCGGGCCGGCCGGTGGACGGAAGCGTGTCGCGCGTGTCGTTCGGCTGGTCGCGGTCGACGACGCAGCCGGTCCAGGTGGCGCTCGTCACGTCGAGCTTCGGCTCCGGGCCGCCGGGCGGCGCGTAGCGCAGCCAGGGCGCGGTGCTGTTGCCCGTCCCGACGTTGACCTGGGTGTTGAAGGGCACGAGCGCGAAGCTCGAGTTCACGCTTCCCGAGGCGCCCTGGATGGCGTCGATGAGGTTCTTCGCCGCCTCCTTGAGCGCGTCCATCTTGCCGAGGCGGCTCATCGAGCCGGTGTTGTCGAGGACGAGCGCGATCTCCATCGCCATGATGCCGAGGGGAACCTCGGCCCGCGCGTCGAGGTCGACGATCCTGCGGCCGAGGAAGCCGCCGAAGATCGTCGGCAGCGTCGCCGCCGCCTCGACCGCGATGCGGTCCGAGCTCTGCGTCACCTTGAAGCGCGTCACCGCGATGCCGCCGTCCGGCCGGAACGCCGCGTCGAAGACGTCCCGCGCCAGCCGCGTCAGGTCGCGGCGGCCCTCGTCGAGGGCGTTGCGCCCCGCGGCCAGCGCCGCGCCGTCGACCGCCGACTGGAGATCGGCCTGCACCCGCGTGCTGCGCGAGTACTCGATCGCGGCGCCGGAGACGACGAGGAGCGGCACGAGCGCCACCGCGAACAGGATCGAGATCGAGCCGCGCCGGTCGCCGGCAAATGTCCTGAACATGGGGCGAGCCTCTTCCACGACTCGCCGAGTTAGCCGAAAATCGTTTCGTTCCGGTTAGGCGGACCTTCAAAACCCGGGCCTTCGGGCCCGAAAGCGCTGCGGCCGCCCCGGCGGGGCAGTCCAGCGGCCCTGTCACATGGTCAGGCGGGTCGAGGAGATCTCGCGGGCGATCGCCTGGAACACCGGCCCGAGCTGGCTCGCATCCTGGACGTCGAAGTATTTCTTTTCCTCCGAGGCGCAGTCGCGCAAGAGGGCGGCGTTGCCGCTCACGAGGCGGATCGTGTAGACGGTCACGGTCGCGTCCTTCGCCGCCTGGCAGGCGAGCCGGGTGCGGGCGTCGATCTTGCCGACATTGCTGTTCACCTTGCCGTCGATGTGGTTCTGGGTGTTCTCGCCGTCGGTCAGCACCACCATGAACTTCTTGAGGTTGCCCGAGCCGAAGGCCGCGGCTTCCGTGAAGGGCTCGCTCTGCGAGAGCGTGACGAGGCCCCAGGCGACGCCGATCGCGATGTTGGTGTTGGCGCGCGGCCGCATGGCTTCGACGGTGTCGGTGAGGTCGCGGAAGTCCTTGCGTCCGTGGACCGAGGTCAGCGGCCGGATCGGGGCGATGTCGCCCATCGCCTTCCACTGCGATTCCCGCACCGCCGGATAGAGGGTCTTGGGGTCGCTGGTCTTAGGGAGGGCGTCGCTGGCGTCGTTCGGCTGGTCGCGGTCGATGACGTAGCCGGTCCAGGCGAGGCGGTCGGCGGGGTTCGACCAGCGCAGCCATTCGGCGGTGTTGTAGCGCGTCTCGAGCCGGACCTCGGTGTCGAAGGGAACGATCGCGACCTTCACGGTGTCGGCGTCGTGGGCGACGCCGCGCAGGGTATCGAGGAGGTCGCGGGCGCCGGTCTTGAGGGCGTCGATCTTGCGCTTGCCGCCGGGCGCCTCGTTCATCGAGCCGGTGTTGTCGAGGACGAGGGCGAGCTCGATCCGGGTCGAGCCCCAGGTCGATTCCGCCTCGGAGCCGATCGCGATGCCGTCGAAGCCCGCGACCGCCATGAAGGCGGTCTTCATCGTGCCGGAGGCAGCGACCCGGATCGTCTTGGCGTTGCGCGAGACGGTGATCGTGTCGGTCGAGAAGCCGTGGAGGTCCTTGAGGAGGCCGCGCACGAGGGTCCGGCCGCGCTCCTTGAGCTTCGGCTCGTCGAGCGAGGCGGCGTCGCGCACGAGCGTCAGGGCGGCGGCGTCGACGGCGCGCTGCAGCTCGGTCCTCACTGCGCTCGCCCGCCCGTAGTCGACGGCGCTGCCGACGATCGCCATCACCGGGATGACGGAAAGGCCGAACAGGACCGCCGTCGTGCCGCTCCGATCGTCGTGGAACCGTCGGGTCAGGGAGTTGAAGATCGCCACCGCTCGCCTCCATCGCCGCCAAGAGAGGGACGGGCGGTTCCGAGCGATCCGCGTGCCAGTGGGATCGTGCCGAAACGGCACGTTTGCGGCCCGGCGGACGCAAAGGCGTCGGAAAGGTTTGGCGGTCCGGCCCGGCGTTGCCATCCCGGAACACAGCGGCTATGGCCGCCGCATCAGCCCCCGACCGAGCCGCCGATGATCCGCAACGACGTCGCCATCACGCCGGAGCTCGTGCGTGAGCACGGGCTCAAGGAGGACGAGTACCGGCGCTTCCGGGACCTCATCGGCCGCGAGCCGACGCTGACCGAGCTCGGCATCGTCTCGGCGATGTGGAACGAGCACTGCTCGTATAAATCCTCCCGCCTCCA
>DAINQO010000276.1:0-4118 GCA_036742625.1 Microvirga sp. | reverse complement strand
TCGGTCGAGACGGTGGCGATTTCATTGGCAATGGACGGGTTCCACAGCGGAACCACGAAGCCGGCGCCGACGCCCTCGATCTTGTGGACCCCGCTCTTACCACCTGACAGCACGGCGGATTCCAGCGGCTCGACAGCGACGATGCGGATATCCGGCTTCCGGCGGCGCAGGCCCTCGGCGACGCCGCGCACGCACGCGGCGGTGCCGGCGCTTTGCACGAAGGCGTCGATGCGGCCGCCGGTCTGGACCCAGATCTCGTCCGCGAGCGTATGATAGGCGGTCAGCTGATCGGTGTTGTTGAGCTGGTCGGTCCAGAAGGCGCCGGTCTGCCCGGCGATCTGCCGTGCCGCCTCGATCCTGTTTCGCGTCAGTGACGCGTCCATGCCGCCGCCGGTGCTCGGGACGATCGTCAGCTCGGCGCCGAGCGCCGCCATGTGACGGCGTTTCTCGATGCTGAACGCGTCGGATGTCACGAGACTAAGGGAATAGCCGCGCGCCCCGCAGACGAAGGCGAGCGAAACGCCGGTGCTGCCGCCGGTGTATTCGACGACGCGCCCGCCCGGTTTCAGGAGTCCGCTTCGCTCTGCGGCCTCGATCATGGCAAGCGCCACGCGGTCCTTCATGCTCCCGGTCGGATTGGCGCTTTCGAGCTTGATCAGGAGGCGCGCGCAGCCGTCCGGAGCAATGCGCCGGAGCGCCACGAGCGGCGTGCCGCCGATGCGCTGCAGGACGGACGTATCGATCCGTTGGTCTGCCGCCGATCCGGTCGTCCGTGCGCCAGCCGGCATTCCAAAATCCCTTGCATGCACTACATTATATGTAACTACATACACCGTGGCAAACCGAAGACAAGGCTCCGGCAAGCGGCTGGTCGGCGATGCGCGCGCGGTGGTTCAAGCCTGCGCGGGGATGAACATCCGCATGGCCGAACGTCGGATCACGCGCTTCCTGGAGGCGCGGATGCACGCGACCGGCCTGAGCATCGCGCAGTTCGGCCTCATGGCCCATATCGCGGTCGCCGGCGACAACACCATCGGCGCCTTGGCGGAGCGGGCCGGGCTCGACCAGTCGACCTTGTCCCGCAACCTGCGCGGTCTCGAGCAGGCCGGGCTCGTCGAGATCACCCTGGTCGAGACGGATTTGCGCCGCCGCGCCGTCTGGCTGACGGAAACGGGCGCCCGGCGCCTCGAGGCCGCAATCCCGGCCTGGCGGCGCGCTCATGAGGCGCTCTCGGAGATCGTCGAACCGCGTGATGTTCAGCGGATCGCGGCGGCGAGCCTGGCATTGCGCGATATGGTGCAGGCTTAGCCAGGGCCCGCGCCAAAATCAGGCGAGGGCTCTTGCAGACGAGTCGCTCGGCGCCGAGCGAAGCCGGCTTTCCGAGTTGATGTATGATTGAAGCATGGCCTTGCCAGCCGCTCAATTTTCCCGTACTCTTGCAAATCATTCGCAATTGCAGGACCCGCTCCCATGCACGCTCGCGTCGCCGAGGCACCGGTTTCCGCCACCCTGAACAGCTGGCGGCGCGAGCGTGGCGGCCCGTCGCTGTCGGAGGTGCATCGCTCGATCGCGGTCGCGGCGCAGGGGACGCCGTGGCGCAAGTTCGCCGCGTTCCTCGGCCCGGGCTACCTCGTCGCGGTCGGCTACATGGACCCCGGCAACTGGGCGACGGCGCTCGCCGGCGGCTCGAAGTTCGGCTACGCGCTGCTCTTCATCGCCCTGTTGTCGAACATCATGGCGATCGTCCTGCAGCACCTGTGCGCCCGCATGGCGGTCGCGACCGGGCGCGACCTCGCGCAAGGCTGCCGCGACGCCTTTCCGCGCGCGGTGTCCTACCCGCTCTGGCTCCTCGCAGAGGTCGCGATCTGCGCCACCGACCTCGCCGAGGTGATCGGCACCGCGATCGGGCTCAACCTCCTGTTCGGCATTCCGCTCGAGATCGGCGTGCTGATCACCGCCGCCGACGTGTTCCTGATCCTGTGGCTGCAGAACAAGGGCTTCCGCTGGATCGAGGCCCTCATCATCACGCTTCTCGGCGTGATCGCGATCTGCTTCGTGGTTCAGATCGCGATGGCGGACCCGGACTGGGGCGCCGTCATCCGCGGCTTTGCACCGACGACGCAGATCGTCACCAACCCGGACATGCTCTACCTCGCGCTCGGCATCATCGGCGCGACGGTGATGCCGCATAATCTCTATCTCCACTCCGGCATCGTGCAGACCCGCGCCTATGGCGAGACGACGCCCGAGAAGCGGGAGGCGGTCAAATACGCGACGCTCGACTCGACCGTCGCGCTGATGTTCGCGCTGACCATCAACGCCTCGATCTTGATCCTCGCCGCGGCGGCGTTCAACCGCAGCGGCAACACCGGCGTCGAGGAGCTCGAGAAGGCGCACACCCTGCTCGCGCCGCTCCTCGGCTCGGCGATCGCGCCGACCCTGTTCGGCATCGCGCTCCTGTGCTGCGGGATCAACTCGACCGTCACCGCGACGATGGCCGGGCAGATCGTCATGGAAGGCTTCCTCGACATCCGCCTGCCGCCCTGGGCGCGCCGGCTCGTGACCCGCGCGGTCGCGATCGTCCCTGCCGCGCTCGTGACGATCTACTACGGCGAGAGCGGCACCGCGAAGCTCCTGATCCTGAGCCAGGTGATCCTCGGCCTGCAGCTGCCCTTCGCCATCCTGCCGCTGATCATGATCACCTCGTCCAGGCCCAAGATGGGCGCGCTCGTGGCGCCCGTCTGGCTCACCGCGCTCGCCGGCGTCATCGCCGCGATCGTCATCGGGCTGAACGCCAAGGTGATCGTCGATTTCGTCTGGGGCTGATTCGCAACGAGGAGAGCGAGCATGGCACGGATCGCGTTCGCGCTCGTCGCCGCCATCGCCGTCGGCGCGCAGGCCGGCTATCTCGGCGTCTCCCGCGCCCAGATGGCGGAGAAGCGGTTCTTCACCGTCGCGGCGGTCGAGCCGCGCGGCGGCGTCAACGTCGGCCAGGAACCCTTCCCCTCGGCATCGCTGCCGACCGGCGGCGGCTACGTCATGCGGCCGCCGGATCAGAGCGGCCGCTGGGAGGTTTCCGCCTATCTATGGTCGCCGGGCCAGATCGTCGTGCGCGAAGGCGACGACGTCGTCATCGATTTCGTCGGCATCAACGGGGCGTCGCACCCGACCGAGATCAAGGGCCTGGGCAAGGCCTTCGTCCTGAACCGCGGCAACGTCGTGCGGGTCGAGTTCAAGGCCGATCGCGCCGGCGTCTACCCTCTCGTCTGCGCCACGCATCAACCCTCCATGCGCGGCGAGATCGTCGTCCTGCCGAAGGCCTGAAGCATGATCCCGAAAAGTGGCTACCGGTTTTCGGAAAAGATCATGCTCAAACAAAGAGGTAGAGCGGGATGACGACTCGAAGAGAAGTCATCGCGCTCTAGCGCCGCGGGCCGCCGCGCCCGGCGTTCTTCACAGGCAAGCGCCGGCGAGGCATGCTGCGCGCTTACTTCCGGGAGAATCGCCGATGCCGAAGCTCATCGCGTCCGTCGCGCTCGCGCCGTTGCTGCTCACCGCTGCTCTTGCCCAGGACCACGGCACCGCGAGGCCGGACCTCATCGTAAAGGAGGTCGTCGCCGGCATGCCGAGAGGCGACCGGCAGGAGATCAAGGTCCTGACCGCGACGCTGAAGCCCGGCGACAAGACGCCGTTCCACACCCATCGCTTCCCGGTGACGGCCTACATCCTCGAGGGCGCCTTCACGCTCGAGATGGAGGGCCGGCCGCCGGTCACGCTGACGGCCGGCCAATCCATGGTCGAGCCGCCGAACGTCAGGATGACCGGCTACAATCGCGCCGCCGAGCCGGTGAAGATCGTGATCTTCTACGTCAGCGATCCAGACGCGCCGTTCCTCGACGTGGTGCACTAGCGAAGCGGCGCACCGATCCGCCGCCCGAGACCGACCGGCCGCCGCGGCTAGTGCCGCGTCCCGGCGCGCAGCCGCTCCTCGACCTCCTGCTCCCGCTGCGGCAACCCGATCACCCGGCCGATGTCCTTCGGCGGCGGCAGGCGGGTGTGGGCAGCCTTCATGACCGCGAGGTTCGCCTGGATGTCGGCCGGGAAGGGGGTGACCTTCT
>DAINQO010000275.1:0-4162 GCA_036742625.1 Microvirga sp. | reverse complement strand
AGGCCCGGCCGGATGCCAGTCATTGGCGATGCAGCAGCGGCCGCGGTGGACATGCGCCGCGGTCTCGGTGCGCTCGATCAGGGCGCCCTCGCCGGGCGCGGCGCCGACGATCGAGAACAGCGCCGGCCGCGCCAGCGGCGTCCGCGACAGGAGCTCGACCGCATCCTCGAAGCCGGCGCAGGTATCGAACGCGAAGCGTAGGAGATGCGCCGCCGGCCAGCGGCCGGTATGGCGCCAGGTCGCGATGCCGTTGAGGAGGAAGTCCGTCGGCAGGAGCGCCGCGGGCCTGGTGCGGCGATACAGCGGCGCCTGGTTGATCGCGGCGGCGAAGCGCCCCCGCGACACCGCCGTCAGCACCCCGACGGCGCCGGGCCAGGTCAGGCTCGCGTAAGGACCGGCGCCGCCGTCCTGCAGCGCCACCTCGACATACCGGCCAAGACCCGGGAAGGGCCAGTCGAGCGTCCGGCGCAGGATCGGCGCCGGCTCGACGTCGATCCGCGTCGTGCAGCCCCACTCATAGGAGGCGTTGACGAACCACACGCCGGGCCGACCGGCGATCGCGGCGATCTCCGCGATCTCGCCGACATAGGGGCTCGGCGTGGTTTTGAGCCACGCCGACGAGACGCGGTCGAGCGGCCGGGCGAGGCCGCGCAGCGGCGCCGGAACCACCGAGAAGCAGGCGTCGCGCAGCGCCAGCATCTCGTGCCGGCGCCGGCGGGCGTGCTCGACCGGGCCGCCCTCGCGCAGGTCGAGGACCGGTATCGCGGCGAGGCCCGCCATGGGGGCGTCACTCCGCTGCGACGAGCGGCTCGGCGCTCGCCCCGCGCTCGCGCACGAGCGTCGCGACGCCGACGTAGTCGAGCTTGCCGGAACCCAGCACCGGCACCTTCTCGACGACCAGCACCTCGGCCGGGATCATCAGCTCGGCGGCGCCCTTCGCCTTGGCAAAGGCCTGGAAGGCGGCGCGGCTCGCGTCGCGGCGCTCGGTGACGAGGACGAGGCGCTCGCCCTTGCGGGCGTCGGGCGCGCTCGCCACCGCCGAGAGCGCGTCCGGCCACAGCTCCGCGGCGAGCGCCTCGACAGCGGCGAGCGAGACCATCTCGCCGCCGATCTTGGCGAAGCGCTTGGCGCGGCCCTTGATGGCGATGAAGCCCTGGGCGTCGAGGGCGACGATGTCGCCGGTGTCGTGCCAGCCCTCGGCCGGCGGCTCGAGCACGCCCGGGTTCTCGACCTTGAGATAGCCGAGCATGACGTTCGGCCCGCGCACGTGGAGGCGGCCGCCGTCGTCGACGCCCGGCATCGGCTCGAGCTTCGCCTCCATGCCGGGCATGAGCCGCCCGACGGTGCCGAAGCGGTTGAACATCGGCGTGTTGATGGCGAGCACCGGCGCCGTCTCGGTGACGCCGTAGCCCTCGAGGATGCGCAGCCCGAACTTCTCCATGTAGACCCGCCGCGTCGCCTCCCGGACCGGCTCGGCGCCGGCGAGGATATAGCGCAGCGAGCGGAAGTCGTAGGGGTGCGCCGACCGGGCGTAGCCGGCGAGGAAGGTGTCGGTCCCGAACAGGATCGTCGCGTTCGAGCCGTAGACGAGCTCGGGGATGAGCCGGTAGTGCAGCGGCGACGGATAGAGATAGATCCGCACGCCGGAGACGAGCGGCAGCACGAGGCCGACCGTCAGCCCGAAGGAGTGGAACACCGGCAGGACGTTGAAGACCTTGTCGGTGCGGCCGAAATCGATCCGCGCCGCGGCTTGCGCTGCGTTCGCCAGCATGTTGCGGTGGGAGAGCACGACGCCCTTCGGCACGCCTTCCGAGCCCGAGGTGAAGAGGATCGCGGCCGGGTCGCCGGGGTCGCGCCGGACGAGCGGCTTCTTGAAGGAGGCGAGGCCGCGCAGCTTGTCGAGGATGCCGATGCCGGCCCGGACGTCCTCGAGATAGACGACCCGCACCGTCTCGGCGAGCGCGCCGGCGAGCGGCTCGAGCTTCGCCTTCTCGACGAAGCCGCGCGAGGTGACGATGGTCGCGATCTCGGCCGCCGTGCAGGCGGCGAGGATGTTCGCGGCGCCGGCCGTGAAGTTGATCATCGCCGGCACGCGGCCGGCCGACATCGCGGCGAGGATCGTCGCGGCGGCGCCGTTCGCGTTCGGCAGCATGATGCCGAGCGCCTTGCCCTCGTGGGCAAGCGGCATGAGCTTGCGGCCGAGCACGTTCGCGCCGACGAGCAGCCGCTTGTAGGTCAGCGATCCGGTGATCGGGTCCTCGACCGCGACCCGGCGCCAGCCATGCGTCGCTGCCGCCTCGACCACGGCCTCGAACACGGTGCGATCCGTCGAGGTGGTCCGGAAGACGAGGTCGGACATGATCTGGTAGAGCGCCGCGCCCGCCGCCTGGCGGCGGTTGCGGCCCTTGAGCGCCGGATCGATCGTGAGCCGCACCGGCTCGAGCATCGTTACCGTCACCTTCGGCCACCAGCGGCGGCGCACCTGCTCGCGCGACAGCCGCGAGAAGAACGTGCGCTCGAGGCCCTCGATCTTCACCGGCAGGACCATGGCGTCGGTCTTGTCGGCGATGAGGCCGGCGCCGTCATAGACCTTCATCAGGCTGCCGGTGACGGTGAGGCGCCCCTCGGGGAAGATGATCAGCGTCTCGCCGCCCTTGACGGCGTTGATCAGCGTCCGCGTCGCCATCGGCTTTGCCGGATCGAGCGGCATGGCGCGGGTGATCTTCAGGAACGGGCGCACCCACCAGCGCTGGGCGATGCCGTGGTCGATGGCGAAGACCGGCTCCTGGTCGAGGAGCGACAGCGCGAGCGCCGCGTCGAGGAAGCTGACATGGTTCAGCGCCACGATCGCGTTCGGGCCGGCCTTGGCGACGTTCTCGAGCCCTCTCACCTCGAGCCGGTAGAAGGCCCGGAAGAGGATCGAGAGGAAATCGCGGAACGGGCTCGTCGGCAGCGTCCGGAAGATGATCAGGCCGGCTAAGACGTTCGCGACGCCGAGCGCCGCGACGATGGTCGGCAGCGTCACGCCGGCCTTCTGCAGCCCGGCGGTGACGAGCGCGCCCGCCACCATGAAGGCGGCCGAGAGCACGTTGACGGCGGCGATGACGCGGGCGCGGCGGTCCGCCCCGGCCCAGGCCTGGACCGCGGCGAAGGACGGCACGATGAACAGGCCGCCGGAGATCGCGAGCCCGGCGAAGTCGATCGCGATGCGCAAGCCGTCGGATCTGGCGAAGAACGCCCGCGCCCCGACCGGCGGCATCGAGGGCGCCGCATGGTAGACCGCATAGGCGAGGTCGAGCCCGAAGGCGCCCATGAGGAGCGCGCCGATGGCGGTCGGCAACAGCACGATGCGTCCGCTCGCGAGCCATGAGGCGAGGCCCGAGCCGACGGCGATGCCGACCGAGAACACGGCGAGAAGGACGGTGACGACCTCCTCGGTGGCGTCGAGCCGGTTCTTCACCAAGGGCGGCAGGATCGACAGCGTCACCGCGCCGACGAGCCAGAACCAGGACACGATGACGCCGCCGCGCCACAGCCGCGCATCGGCCCAGAGGTCGCGCAGCAGCGCGCCGGTCGAGCGCAGGATGTTGAGGTCGACGCGAAGATCGGGCGCCGCCTCGCCAGTCCTCGGGATGAGGAGGCTCGCTGCCCAGCACAGCACGGCGAAGCCGATCACGAGGCCGCCGAAGGAGGCCGGATCGCCGCCGCCGCGGGCCGCGTAGCCGCCGGCGACGGTGCCGAGGAGGATCGCCAGGAAGGTCGCGGCCTCGACGAGGGCGTTGCCGGCGGGGAGCTCGGCGCGGCGCAGATGCACCGGCAGGATGCCGTATTTGATCGGGCCGAACAGGGCCGCGATGGTGCCGAAGGAAAACAGCGCCGCAAACAGCACCGGCAGCGAGTGCAGCCAGAACCCGACGACGGCGAGACCCGCGGCGCCGATCTCGGCAAGCTTCAGGCGCCGCGCCAGGACCGCCATGTCGTAGCGGTCGGCAAGCTCGCCGCCGATGCCGGAGAGGAGGAAGAACGGGCCGATGAACACCGCGCCGGCGAGCGTCACCAGCGCCTCGGCGTTCGAGCCCGCGACCTTGAACAGGATCAGAAAGACGAGCGCGTTCTTGAGGAAGTTGTCGTTGAAGGCCGAGAAGAACTGGCACCAGAACAG
>DAINQO010000274.1:0-4186 GCA_036742625.1 Microvirga sp. | reverse complement strand
CTGCCGCCGCACCCCCTCACCCGGTCGCGCCTCTGGCGCGACTCGACCTCTCCCTGCGGGAGAGGTTAAAGCGCTGCATGACCCTGACCCGCCGCGCCGTCGCTGCCGGCCTTGCGGCGACCCTCGTTCCGCAGGGGCGCGCCGCGGCGCAACCCGTGCCGCCCGAGGAGGATGGGTTCCGCGTCCTTGCGGCGGCGCCGCTCAAGATGAAGCTTCACCCGGACGCGCCGGCGGAGGCCGAGCTGTGGGCCTTCAACGGCGCCGTGCCGGGGCCGATCTTGCGCGTGCGGCATGGCGAGGAGGTGCGGGTCCGGCTCAAGAACCGCACGCCGGCGCCGCTGTCGCTGCACTGGCACGGGGTGCGAATCGCGAACGCCATGGACGGCGTCGGCGGACTGACGCAGGCGCCGGTCGCGCCGGGGCAGGATTTCGACTACCGCTTCACCCCGCCCGACGCCGGCACCTACCTCTTCCGGCCCTGCGTCCCGGGCGTAAGCGCCGAGGCGGCGGAGCGTGGCCTCTCCGGGCTCCTCGTCGTCGAGGAACGGGCCGCAGCGCCCGTCGACCGCGAGCACGTCGTCGTCTTCGACGACTGGCGCCTCAACCCCGACGGGACGCTCGCCCCGTTCGGCAGCCCGCTCGAGGCGGCGACGGGCGGCCGGGTCGGCAACTTCCTCGCCGTTGCCGGCAAGCCGCCGCCGCACGCGATCGAGGCGGCGCCGGGTACGCGCCTGCGGCTTCGCCTCGCGAACCTCTGCAACGCCCGCACGACCCGCATCCGCTTCGACGACCTCAAGGCCTATGTGATCGGCCTCGACGGCCAGCCGACGGAGAGCTTCGAGCCGCTGCGCTCGACCCTGCCGTTCGCGCCGGGGACCCGCTACGACGTCCTCGTCGAGCTCGGGCCCGAGGCCCGCGCCAAGGGCGCCGTGACGGCGCTGATCGGGCCGGGCGTGCCGCTCGTCGCGATCACAGTGGCGGGCGCGCCGCCGAAGCGCCCTCCCCTGCCGCCGGTCGTCGGGCTGCCGGAGAACAAGCTCTTGCCGCCGGCGATCAGGCTCCAGAGCGCCGCGCGCCGCGACGTCGTCATCGCCGGTGGCGCTAGGCGCGGCGCCAGCGGCGAGCCCGTCTACGACGGCGACCCGCGAAAGATCTGGACCGTCAACGGCGCCGCCGGCGAGGCCGGCGCAAAGCCGCTGCTGAGCGTCAAGCGCGGCACGCCGGTGGTGCTCGCGATCAACAACACGACGCCGACGATCCAGCCGCTGCACCTGCACGGCCACGTCTTCCGGCTCCTGCACGCCTTCGACGACGGCTGGGAGCCCTTTTTCCTCGACACGATGCAGGTGCCCGAGAGCCGCACGGTGCGGATCGCCTTCGTCGCCGACAATCCCGGCAAGTGGCTCCTCGCCTCGAGCGTGCTCGAGCGCTTCGACACCGGGCTGTGGACCTGGTTCGAGGTGACCTGAGCGTCACCCGCGCGCACGTCATCCCGGAAGCCGCGCAGCGGCTATCCGGGATCTACGGGCTTTACACAAACCACACATACCACAGAATCAGCCGCGCGGGATTGCGGGAACATCGCCCCGGAGCGTCGAGATAACCGCGGGAATCCCCTCCGGAATATCCTCGGCAATCAGCCCCGCGCCGAACCGCCGGCCCGCCTCGGCGTGCACCCAGACCCCGGCACAGGCGGCCTCGAACGGCGGCATTCCCTGTGCCAGAAGCCCGGCGATGACGCCCGTCAGCACGTCGCCGGAGCCCGCCGTCGCAAGGTCGGGGGTGGCGTTCTCGTTGATCGCCGCCCGCCCGTCCGGCGCCGCGATGACGGTGTCGGCGCCCTTGAGGACCACGATCGCGTGCGTCAGCGCCGCCGCCCGGCGCGCCCGATCGAGCTTCGACGCGCCGTCGAGCACACCGGCTTCAGCCTTGAAAAGACGAGCGAATTCGCCCTCGTGCGGCGTCAGCACCGGCGCCCTGCCGCATCGCTCGGCGGGCCGCGCAAGCGCCGCCGCATCGCCTTCGAAGCTCGTCAGCGCGTCGGCATCGAGCACCGCGGCGCGGTCGGCGGCGAGCACCGCCGCGACCTTCTCCCGGGTCGAGGCGCAAACGCCGAGCGCCGGCCCGAGCGCGACCGCATTGAAGCGCCGGTCGGCGAGCACCTCGGCGAGCTCCGCCGCCCCGTCGCAGCGCCGCAGCATGACCGCGGTCGAATGCGCGGCATTGACCGCGAGCGCCTCCGCCGGCGAGGCAAGCGTCACAAGGCCGGCCCCGACCCTGAGCGCGCCGCGGGCCGCGAGCCGCGCCGCGCCGGTATGGAGCGCCGCGCCCGAGAGGACGAGCGCGTGCCCGCGCCGGTATTTGTGCGTATCGAGGGTCGGCCTCGGAAACGCCTCCGCCCAGAGCGCCGGAGCGTTGGCGAAAATCGAGCCGCCGACCGCGGCGATGGTCTCCTCGGCGATGCCGATGTCGGCGACCGCGACGCTGCCGCAATGCGCCCGGCCGGGCAGGAGGAGATGCCCGGGCTTGCGGCACGCGAAGGTCACGGTCCGCATCGCCCGCACCGCGGTCCCCCGCACCGCCCCGGTGTCGCCGTCGATGCCGGAGGGCATGTCGACGGCAAGGATCGGGCGTCCGGAGACGTTCATGCGCTCGACCGCGCGCGCGGCCTCGCCGTCGAGATCGCGCGCGAGCCCCGCTCCGAAAAGGGCGTCGATGACGAGCGCTAAATCCGCCGGGCGGACACCGGACACGGTGTGGACCTCGCCGGTCCAATCGCCGGCGGCACGGGCGGCGTCGTCCTTCAGGCGCTCCTGGTTTCCCAAAAGAGCGAGGACGACGTCGTGCCCCATCTCCCGCAGCCGCCGCGCCGCGACGAAACCGTCGCCGCCGTTGTTGCCGGGGCCACAAAGGACGAGGACGCGTTCTCGGGTCCCGAGCATCTGCGCCGCCGTCTCGGCCACCGCCTCGCCGGCGAGCAGCATGAGCGTATAGCCGGGCGTCCCGGCCGCGATGGTCAGGGCGTCGGCGCGGCGCATTTCGCCGGTCGTCAGCAGCCCGTGCATCGACGCTCAGCCGCGAAAACGGGTTTGTCGAAGGCGAGCGCAAGCGATGGCTTTTTGTGCAACATCTGCTTTCTTTTTAGGCGATCGCGGGCAGGTGGCCCCGGTTTGTGCATGGATGGCCGCATGGCTTGATGCTAAGAGCGGCACCGCGCCCGGCCGGAGCCGGCGCCACGGCCAGCGGAACCGCGATGAAGAAGATCGAAGCCATCATCAAGCCGTTCAAGCTCGACGAGGTGAAGGAGGCGCTCCAGGAGGTGGGGCAGCAGGGCATCACCGTAATCGAGGCGAAAGGGTTCGGCCGGCAGAAGGGCCACACCGAACTCTACCGCGGCGCCGAGTACGTCGTCGACTTCCTGCCGAAGGTGAAGCTCGAGATCGTCATCGCCGACGACATGGTCGAGCGCGCCGTCGAGGCGATCCGCAAGGCGGCCCATACCGGGCGCATCGGCGATGGCAAGATTTTTGTATCGAGCGTCGAGGAAGCGATCCGGATCCGCACCGGCGAGACGGGCTCCGAGGCGATCTGAGCGCAGATCCGCAAGCTGAACGGCCGTCCGGCCGGGAAAAATCCAAAAGGGCAGAAGAGGACCGACGAGAATGCAGAACGCGAAAGACGTGCTCAAGGCGATCAAGGACAACGACGTCAAATACGTCGATTTCCGCTTCACCGATCCGCGGGGCAAGTGGCAGCACGTCACCTTCGACGTGTCGATCATCGACGAGGACACCTTCGCCGAGGGCGTGATGTTCGACGGCTCGTCGATCGCCGGCTGGAAGGCGATCAACGAATCCGACATGACCCTGATGCCGGATCCGGTGACGGCAGTCATGGACCCGTTCTACTCGGCCCCGACCCTGTCGATCGTGTGCGACATCCTCGAGCCGGCGACGGGCGAGCCCTACAGCCGCGATCCGCGCGGCATGGCGAAGAAGGCCGAGGCCTACCTCAAATCGACGGGTGTCGGCGACACGATCTTCGTCGGACCGGAGGCCGAGTTCTTCGTCTTCGACGACGTAAAATTCATGGCCGACCCCTACAACACCGGCTTCCAGCTCGACTCCTCGGAGCTGCCGATCAACGGCGACATGGATTACGAGGGCGGCAACCTCGGCCACCGCGT
>DAINQO010000273.1:0-4208 GCA_036742625.1 Microvirga sp. | reverse complement strand
CGTTGTCGTAGAGCTGGTCGTTCGAATCCCAGCCGACGATCACGTCGCAGAAGCCGAGGCCCTTCTCGAGCGCCGAGAAGAACTTGTCGCGGCTGATGTACTTGCCGCGCAGGATGCCGTCGACGTCGGCGACCCCGACCTTGACATGCGCGTGCCCGCCCTCTTCGACGAAGCGGCGCGCATCCTCCGCGCTCGTAAGGCGGATTGCCGGCTCTGTCGTCACGACGCCCCCTTCGGTCCGTTCTCGAAAAGCCGCGCGAAGTCGTAGACCGAGTTTCCGGGGAGCGCAATTTGCCACAAAACCTCACGCCAGCAACGCCGGGCGGGTTGCCACGGCGGCTCCGGCTTCGCACAGTGATGTCTCCGCACGCCGGTCAGGACCGATGGCCCGCCCGATCGCCGCCCGCCGCCATGACGAGATCCTGAAGCGGATTGCCGCGACCGGCATCGTCAGCGTCGAGGAGCTGGCGAAGGCTTTCGGCGTCTCGCGCGAGACGATCCGCCGCGACCTCAAGGCGCTCGCCGAGCGCGGCCGGCTCGACGTCGTTCATGGCGGCGCGGCGCGGCGCGAGGTCGTGGAAGCCGCCTTCGACCAGCGCTCGCACGAGAACGCCGAGGGCAAGGCGGCGATCGGCCGGGCGGCGGCGGACCTCGTCGAGGACGGGATGGTGGTGCTGCTCGATTCGGGCACCACCACGCTCGAGGTCGCGCGCGCGCTGATGCGTAAGCGCAACCTCACCGTCTGCACCAACGGCTTGGCGAACGCGCAGCTCCTCTGCCGCGTCGCCGGCACGCGCGTCCACGTGCTCGGCGGCGAGATCGACGCCACCGAGGAGGCGGCGGTCGGCCTCGACGTCATCGCCGCGCTCGACCGCTTCCGCCTCGACGTCGCCTTCGTCGGCGCCGGCGGCCTCTCGCTTACCGGCGAGATCACCGATTACGGCCGCGCCGCGGCCGAGCAGCGCTCGCGCATGCTCGCCGTCGCGAGCCGGGCCTACATCCTCGTCGACCGGACGAAGTTCGGGCGCCTGACGCCGATCCGCATCGTCGAGGCCGAGCGCGCCGCAGCCCTCATCCTCGACCGCGAGCCGCCGAAGACGATCGCCGAGGCGCTGGCGCGGCGGGGGCTGCAGACCATCATCGCGGCCTGATGTGGGAATTTGTGGCTTTCTGTGGCGCGAGGCGGTAGAGCGGCGCCGGAGCCGAGGCCGATGGACGCCCCCACCACCATGTCGCCGAGCGTCTTCGCGGCGGTGCTTGCCGCCGCGGCGCTGCATGCCGGCTGGAACGCCTTCCTGAAGGTCAAGCTCGAGCCGTTCCTAGCCATGACCTTGATCACCGGCGCCGGCGGCCTTGTCGGCGTGCCGCTCCTCGTCGCCTTCGGCTTTCCGCGGCTCGAGGCCTGGCCCTGGCTCATGGCCTCCGTCGTCATCCACCTCGGCTACTACTTCGCGCTGTCGGAGGCCTATCGCCGGGCCGACATGGGGCAGATCTATCCGATCGCGCGCGGCGCGGCGCCGCTCCTCACCGCGTCTGCGACCGTCGGCCTGCTGCACGAGCCGATGACCTTGCAGGCCGCGGCCGGGATCGCGGTGCTCGGCTGCGGCATCATGCTGATCGCGCTTCTCGGCCGCCGCCGGCACGCGGCGTTCGATCCGGTCGCGACCGGCTTCGCGCTCCTGACCGCCGGCATCGTCTGCGCCTACACCCTCGTCGACGGCATCGGGGCGCGCACCGCCGGCGATCCGCACGCCTATTCGGCGGCGCTGTTCGTCATCGACGGCATACCGCTCGTGCTCGTCGCGCTGTGGCTGCGCGGGTTTTCGGGCCTCAAGCCGATGCGGGAGTTCCTCGGCCGCGGCATCCTCGGCGGCGCGATGTCGCTCGGCGCCTATTGGATCGCGATCTGGGCCATGACCGTCGCGCCGATCGCGCTCGTCGCGGCGCTGCGCGAGACGAGCGTGCTCTGGGCGTCGCTCATCGCCGTCGTGTTCCTCAAGGAGCCCTTCGTCCGGGCGCGCGCGGTCGCGGCGGTGCTGATCGTCGCCGGCGTCATGCTCATCCGGCTGCAATAACCGGCGCACGCCCCTTTCGGCGGGTTCTATGGACTTGCCTTGATGGGCGCGGCCATCATCCGGTGCGAATCGAAGGAGCGAAGCTCCGGGATCGGGTTCCGCGGGGTCGCGCCCTCAGAAGGGCTCCAGAGGCAGGCCAAGTCGCGAGCATGAGGCGGGAAGACGAAGAGGCCGCACGCCGGCGGCGCTCGGCCGAGCTCCTTGCCGGAGCCGACCTGTTCGCCGGGCTCGACCGCGTGACGCTTGCGAAGCTCGCGGCCAATCTCGACCGCGTCAGCTTTCGCAAGGGCGAGGCCGCCTGCATCGAGGGCGAGCCGGGCGACAGCCTCTACATCGTCTCGGAGGGCACCTTCGAGGTGTTCGTCGGCGGCGCCGGCGACGACCGCAAGCTTTGGGTCGCGACGCTGCGGCCGGGCGGCTGCTTCGGCGAGATGGCGCTGCTGACCGGCGAGCCGCGCTCGGCAAGCGTGATCGCCGACGGCGAAGGCGAGCTGCTTCGCCTCGATCAGGAACGCTTCACGGACCTCTTGCGCCGCGATCCGAGCATCGGCCTGGCGCTGAGCGCCTCGCTTAGCCGGCGTCTGCACGGGGCGCTGCGGAGCATCAGGGAGGGCGACGAGCTTGTCCGCCGCCAGACCGAATCGCGGCTGGCGCAGATGCCGCCCGACGCGCGCGAGCGCGTCCTTGAGGCGAGCATCCTGCCCGAGGCGACGCCGGCAGCGTTGGAATGCCTCTTCGGGCCGCATGGGCCGGACCTGTCGTCGCGGCTCGTCGAGCTCGGCTGGCGCGACGGCAGCGCGCCGGAGCCGATCGCGCGAGCCCTGCGCGAGGCCCACGCGACGCAGGCCGGGGCGGAGGCGGTCCGGGATTTTGCGCGGAACGCGGTCGAGCGATTGGTCGAGGCCGGCCATTGGCGCGAAGCCTTGCGGCTCGCCGAAAGCGTCGATCGCGCCGGCTTCATTGCGCTGCTTGGCCGTGCGTCACGCGCCGACACCATGCCGCGGGAACACGTCGTGGCGGCGATCGAACGGCTGAGCGACGCCGAAGCAGCAGCGGATCCGGCGCTCGCTCTCGAACGGGCGGCATGGCACCGCGGACACGACGCGCCCGAGACGGCGCTGCGCGTGCTGCAGCAGGGGCTCGATGCGGCGCAGCTTGCCGGCGACCAGCAGACTGCCTCGCGGATCGCGACCGAGATCGCGAGCCTCGCATCCGCGCTTGGCGACCGCGCGCCGGCGGCCGCGCCCGCGCGCCTCGATCTTCGCGGCGCCTGGTCGCGGGCCCGATCGCGCCGTTCGCTCGCCGTGACCGCAAGCCTCGTGCTGGTCGGCGCCGCGATCGCGGCCAGCACGACATCGAAGCCCGCGGCCTTCCTGCTCCTGCTCGGCGCCGCGATCGTGCTCTGGGTGACGGCGATCCTCCCGGAGTTCGTCGTCTATCTCGGCCTCGTCATCGGCTGGGTGTTCCTCGGCATCGCCAGCCCGGCGCAGGCGATCGCCGGTTTCGGCAGCCCGTCCTGGATTTCGGTGTTCGCGATCCTCGCCATCGCATCGGCGCTGTCCGCCTCCGGGCTCGTCTATCGCCTCGGCCTGATGCTGGTGCGGCGCCTTCCCGCCGGGCTCGTCGGGCAGGCGGCGGCGTGCCTCGGCTCGGGCCTCTTCCTGACGCTGCTCCTGCCGTCGAGCACGGCGCGAGCGCGGCTGCTCCTGCCGACCGCGCTCGCTGCCGCGCAGTCACAGCGCTTCAAGGACCGCAGCCCCGAGAGCGCCTTCCTCGGCCTTTCCGCCTTCATCGGCGCCGTGCCGCTGCTCTACGTGTTCCTCAACGGATCGAGCTCCAACTTCCTCGCCCTCGGGCTGATGCCGGAGGAGGCCCGGGCGAAGTTCGATCTCGTCTTCTGGTTCATCGCCGCGGCGCCGCTCGGGGCCTTCGTCGGCCTCGGCTCGCTGGCGCTTCTGTGGCTCGTGCTCCGGCCAGGGCAGACGCGGCGCGTGGTGCACGACCGCGTCGACCTGCAGCTGTCGCTGCTTGGCCCCCTGACGACGCAGGAGATCGCGCTCACGGTCATCCTCATCGCCGTCGTGATCGGCTGGAACGTCGGGCCGGCTTTCGGCATCAGCACCGGGATCGTCG
>DAINQO010000272.1:0-4232 GCA_036742625.1 Microvirga sp. | reverse complement strand
CGATGCCGGCCGTGAACCCGACGATGACGGGATGCGGGATGTACTTGATGTAGGTTCCAAGCCGCAGGAAGCCGAGGACGAGAAGCGCGACGCCCGCGATCATCGTCGCGAGGAGAAAGCCGTCGTAGCCGTGCCGCTCGATCGTCGCCGCAACGAGGACGATGAAGGCGCCGGCCGGTCCGCCGATCTGGTACCGGCTGCCGCCGAGCGCCGAGATCAGGAAGCCGCCGACGATCGCCGTGTAGAGCCCGCGCTCCGGCGAGGTTCCGGACGCGACGGCGATCGCCATCGACAGCGGCAGCGCCACGATCGCGACGGTGAGCCCCGCCAAGGCGTCGGTCCGGAGCTTGCCGAGGTCGTAGCCTTCCCGGAAGACGGTGACGAGCTTCGGCGTGAACAGCTCGAGAAAGCTAGGCTCGGGCGTCGCGAGGCGGGTCGGAGCGATCATCTCGACTCAAGCGGGCGGGTCAGCGGACGTCAAATCGCGGCGCGGCCATTTGCCGAGCGGCCGGCCGGCTCTATGATCGTGCCGATCGATTGGAGAGAGCAATGACGAAAGCGGTGCGGGTTCACAACTACGGCGGCCCCGAGGTCCTCAAATACGAGGACGTGGAGGTCGGCAAGCCCGGTCCCGGCCAGCTGCGTGTCCGGCATCACGCCATCGGCGTGAACTACATCGATACCTATTTCCGCACCGGCCAATACCCCGCCCCGAGCCTGCCCTTCGTCCTCGGCAACGAGGCCGCCGGCGAGGTCGTCGAGGTCGGCGAAGGCGTCGCGGGCTTCAAGCCCGGCGACCGGGTCGCCTACGTCATCACCCTCGGCAACTACGCCGAGGAACGGCTCGCCGACGTCAAGTTCGTGGTCAAGCTGCCGGAGGGGGTCGATTACGATACGGCCGCCGCCATGATGCTGAAGGGCATGACGGTGCAGTACCTCCTGCGCCGGACCTTCGCCGTGAAGCCCGGCGACGCCATCCTGTTCCACGCCGCCGCCGGCGGCGTCGGGCTCATCGCGACGCAATGGGCAAAGCACCTCGGCGCGACCGTGATCGGCACCGTCGGCTCGGAGGAGAAGGCGGAGCTCGCGAAGAAGAACGGCTGCGATCATGTGATCCTGTACCGCAAGGAGGACGTCGCGAAGCGGGTCAGGGAGATCACCAAGGGCGAGGGCGTGCCGGTGGTCTATGACGGCGTCGGCAAGGCCACCTTCCAGGGTTCGCTCGATTCGCTTAAGCCCTTCGGCGTGCTCGTGAGTTTCGGCTCGGCCTCGGGCCCGATCGAGGCCTTCAACCTCGGCATCCTGGCCCAGAAGGGCTCGCTCTACGTCACCCGGCCGACGCTCATGACTCACATGGCGAAGCGCGAGACCCTCGACGAGATCGCCAGCGACCTCTTCGACGTCGTCGGCCGCGGCGCGGTGAAGATCCCGATCCACTCCCGCCGCAAGCTCAGCGAGGCCGAGGCCGTCCACCGGGCGCTCGAGGGCCGCGAGACCACCGGCGCCACCATCATGCACCCCTAAAATCCGTGGGAACATGATGCCAGGATGATGCGACGATGATGCCGACGATGACGTGAGATGATGCCGACGATGACGCGGCGCGACGCGATGATGACGAAGCGTCACCAGATGTCGAAGGTCCGGTGATCCTGTGACCCCGGGACCGGACGGGGGCGGGGCTCCCCTCGTCGCGCTCCGCGGCATCACCAAGCGCTACGGCGGGCTTCTTGCCAACGACGGCATCGATCTCGCGATCGGCCGCGGCGAGGTCCACGCGCTCCTCGGCGAGAACGGCGCCGGCAAGTCGACCCTCGTCAAGATCCTCTACGGCGTCATCGAGCCGAGCGCCGGCGAGATCGCCTGGGAGGGCCGGCCGGTGCGCATCGGCTCGCCGGTCGAGGCGCGCCGCCTCGGGATCGGCATGGTGTTCCAGCACTTCTCGCTCTTCGACCAGCTCACCGTCGCCGAGAACATCGCCGTCGCGCTCTCCGGCACCGCCTCGCTCAAGGCGATGCGCCGGCGGCTCGACGAGGTCAGCCGCGGCTACGGGCTCGGGCTGGAGCCCGATCGGGCGGTCTGGACCCTTTCGGCCGGCGAGCGGCAGCGGATCGAGATCGTCCGCTGCCTGCTCCAGGATCCGAAGCTCATCGTCCTCGACGAGCCGACCTCGGTGCTGACCCCGCAGGAGGCCGAGCGGCTCTTCGAGACGCTCGAGCGGCTTGCCGGCGAAGGCCGCTCGATCCTCTACATCTCGCACAAGCTCGAGGAGGTGCGCCGCCTGTGCCGGACCGCGACCGTGCTGCGCAACGGCCGGGTCGTCGCGACGCTCGACCCGCGCGAGGCGAGCGCCCGCGCCATCGCGGCCCTGATGGTCGGCGCCGAGGTCGGCGAGGTGAAGCCCCATGGGGCGCCGGCTGCCGGCGAGGAGGCGCTCGCGGTGCGCGGCCTGACGCTGCCGGCCGGAAATCCGCACGATTGGACCCTGAAGCAGATCGGCCTGGCGGTACGGAAGGGCGAAATCCTCGGCATCGCTGGCATCGCCGGCAACGGCCAGAGCGAGCTGTTCGCGGCGATCTCCGGCG
This sequence comes from Microvirga sp., assembly GCA_036742625.1. GTDB lineage: Bacteria > Pseudomonadota > Alphaproteobacteria > Rhizobiales > Beijerinckiaceae > JAJKJG01. The sequence continues at coordinate 1,647 of DAINQO010000272.1, read as the reverse complement.
AGCGGCTCGCCCCGGCGGCGGCAAGCGTCGCGATCGGCGGCCGCGCCTGCGGGCGGGACGGCATCGACGCCCGCCGGCGCCTCGGCGCCGCCTTCGTGCCCGAGGAGCGGCTCGGCCATGCCGCGGTGCCGACGCACCGCCTGAGCGAGAACGCGATCCTCTCCCATCACGCGACGGGCGAGGTCGCCCGCGGCGGCATCGTCGCTCTTGGACCGGCGCGGCGCCTGGCGGAGAGGATCGTCGCGAGCTTCGACGTGCGCGGGCCGGGGCGCGATCCGCAGGCCCGCCAGCTCTCGGGCGGCAACCTGCAGAAATTCGTCGTCGGCCGCGAGATCATCCGCCGCCCGGCCGTCCTCGTCGTCGATCAGCCGACTTGGGGGGTCGATGCCGGCGCGGCGCGGCTCATCCGGCAGGCGCTGATCGATCTTGCGGTCGAGGGCGCCGGCGTCCTCGTCATCAGCCAGGATCTCGACGAGCTGTTCGAGATCGCCGACCGCATCGCGGTGATCCGCGGCGGCGAGCTCGGGCCGGCGCGGCCGACGGCATCGTGGACGCGCGACGAGATCGGGCTCGAGATGATGGGCGTCGCCCGCGAGAGCGCGCATGCGGCTTGAGCTCGCGCCGCGCGCCGAGGTGTCGCGCATCGCCCGCGTGCTCGCGCCGGTTGCCGCCTTCCTGGTCGCCTTCCTGATTGCCGGCGGGGTGATCTGGCTCATGGGCCGCTCGCCGCTCGCCGCCTTCCGGGTTTACGTCAGCGGGCCGTTGAGCGACCCGTGGGCGCTCCAGGAGCTCGTCGTCAAGGCGACGCCGCTGGCGCTCATCGCCATCGGCCTGACCTATTGCTTCCGGGCCAATCTCTGGAACATCGGCGCCGAGGGGCAGTACGTCATGGGCGCGGTCCTCGGCGGCTGGCTGGCGCTGCGCACCCACGCCAGCGACGCCGGACCGTGGGTCTGGCCGGCGATGATGCTTCTCGGCATCGCCGGCGGCGCGCTCTATGGATTGATCCCGGCCCTGCTGAGGGTGCGCTTCGGGGTCAGCGAGATCCTGACCAGCCTGATGCTCGTCTATGTGGCGCAGCTCGTGCTCGATTACCTCACCCGCGGGCCGTGGCGCGACCCCAAGGGCATGAACTTCCCGCAATCGGTGACCTTCGACCCCTCCGCCACCCTGCCGCAGCTCTTCGGCGCCGGGCGGCTGCATGTCGGAGCGCTGTTCGCGCTCGTCGCGATCCTGGCGACGGCCTTCGTCCTCGGCCGCACGCTCTTCGGCTATCGCCTGCGCGTCACCGGCGAGGCGCCGCGCGCGGCGCGCTTCGGCGGCTTCGACGCCAAACGCACGACCCTTGCCGTCTTCGCGATCTCGGGCGGCCTCGCCGGCCTTGCCGGCATGAGCGAGGTCTCGGGCCAGATCGGTCAGCTGCAGCCCTCGATCTCGCCTGGCTACGGCTTCACCGCGATCACGGTAGCCTTTCTCGGCCGCCTCAACCCGTTCGGCATCCTTGCCGCCTCGCTCGCCGTGGCGCTGACCTTCATCGGCGGCGAGAGCGCGCAGATCCTGCTCAAGCTGCCGCTCGATCTGACGACGGCGTTCCAGGGGCTGCTGCTGCTCTGCGTCCTCGGCGCCGACGCGCTCGTCAGCTACCGG
>DAINQO010000271.1:0-4239 GCA_036742625.1 Microvirga sp. | reverse complement strand
ATGCGCGTCTATTACGATCGCGACGCCGATCTCAATCTCATCAAGGGCAAGAAGGTGGCGGTCGTCGGCTACGGCTCGCAAGGGCATGCCCACGCGCTGAACCTGCGCGACTCGGGCGTCAAGAACGTCGCCGTCGCGCTGCGCAAGGGCTCCGCCTCGGCCGCCAAGGCCGAGAAGGAGAAGCTGCCGGTGATGGAGGTCGCCGAGGCCGCGAAATGGGCGGAGGTGATGATGATGCTCACCCCCGACGAGCTGCAGGGCGAGATCTACCGCGACCACCTCCATGCCAACATGAAGGACGGCGCGGCGCTGATGTTCGCGCACGGCCTCAACGTCCATTTCAACCTCATCGAGCCCCGCCCCGACATCGACGTCTTGATGATCGCGCCGAAGGGCCCCGGCCACACGGTGCGCTCCGAGTACCAGCGCGGCGGCGGCGTGCCCTGCCTGCTCGCGATCCACAAGGACGCCTCCGGCAACGCCCACGACCTCGGCCTCTCCTACGGCTCGGCGATCGGCGGCGGGCGCGCCGGCATCATCGAGACGAGCTTCAAGGAGGAGTGCGAGACCGACCTCTTCGGCGAGCAGACCGTGCTCTGCGGCGGCCTCGTCGAGCTCATCAAGGCCGGCTACGAGACCCTCGTCGATGCCGGCTACGCGCCCGAGATGGCGTATTTCGAGTGCCTGCACGAGGTCAAGCTGATCGTCGACCTCATCTACGAGGGCGGCATCGCCAACATGAACTACTCGATCTCGAACACCGCCGAGTACGGCGAGTACGTCACCGGCCCGCGCATCATCACTGCCGAGACCAAGGCCGAGATGAAGCGGGTGCTGGCCGACATCCAGTCGGGCAAGTTCACCCGCGACTGGATGCTCGAGAACCGCGTCAACCAGACCTCGTTCAAGGCGACGCGGGCAAAGCTCGCCCAGCACCCGATCGAGGAGGTCGGCGAGCGCCTGCGCGGCATGATGCCGTGGATCAAGCAGAAGGCGCTGGTCGATAAGACGCGGAACTAGAGTCAATTAGACTGGATGGTGTGAATAGCGGGGAACCCCGGGGAGCGACCCGACCCTAGCCCGGATTTGGCGACCGATGGTCCTATGATCGAGATGCGATTCAGGACCACGCCGGATGGGTGAGACAGACGATTTCGAATGGGATGATGCGAAGGACGCGGCCAATCGGGAAAAGCACGGCTTGCCGCTGATCATCGGGCGACGTCTGTTTGATGGACGGCCGAGGCTTGACCGCGCATCGCACAAGAGCAGGTACGAAGAGCCGCGATTCGAAACAATCGCCTATTACCAAGGAACCATGCTATTGTGCGTATGGGTCTGGCGTGGCAAGCGCCGACGCGCCATCTCCTTGAGACCTGCGGAGAGAAAAGAGCGCGATGCCTACGAAAAAGCAACTCGAAGAGGCCGATAAGGCCGCGCGCTCTGTCGACTGGGAACGGCTCGGCTCGATGTCGGACGAGGAGATTCGGGCCGCTTGGGCCTGGGATCCGGATATGACCTGGCCGACAGACGACGAACTTGCGGAATTCAAACTCGTGGACCCGGCGAAGAGCCGCGGCAAGCCGCCGAAGGAAGCAGCCGAATAGGTCCGACCGCAACCGGGCCAATCCTCATTGCCGATTGGTCTTGGTGTTGTTGGCCTTGTTGTTGCTTTGCTTTCCCGGGTTCTGCGACTTCTTCGTCGTGCCGCCGGAGCCGCGGGCCTCGCCGCGCTTCGAGTCGGCTGAGTCGTCGCCCTTCATCTTGCCTCTGCTCATTCTCGTGCTCCGTCCCGACGGTAGGTTCGGGGAAATGAGCGCCGGCGCCTTGCGGTTCCACGGCTGTCGGGCGCTTGCGGTTGCGGCGGCGCCTGCCACAATCGCCTGCATTGGCGGGAGGGGCTCATGACGGAGCGGGCAACGATCGAATCGATTCTGAAGGACGCCTACGCGGCCCGCCTGCGCGGCGACGTCGAGGGCATGGTCCGGCACTTCGCCGACGACGCGGTGTTCGCGCTCGCGGGCGCCAGGGAGGCGAGCCCGGTGGCGCTCCGCTGCAGCGATTGCGACAGCATGCGGGCCGCGATGGCGGGCCTCGTCGGCGCCTTCGAGTTCAAGAGCCACGAGATCGTCGCCCTCGTCGTCGAAGGCGACAGAGCCGTGGCGCACACCCGCGTGAGGGTGCGCGCCGCCGCGACCGGCGAGGAGGCCGTCACCGAGATGGCCGACATCGTCACCTTCGAGAACGGCAAGATCAAATCCTTCCTCGAGTTCTGCGACACCGCGCTCGCGGCCAAGATGGCGGCCGGGACGGCGGTCGCGTGAGCGCTTGCGCCGGACACAGGAAGCTCTAGGGTCCGGCCGTCCCTCGGCTCCCTGCCCTCCGCTGCCATGCCCCCGCCGCCGGCTGCCTCGGCCGTCTCGCTGACCGATCTTGCGATCGCCTTCGGCCTTGCGGGCGGCGGGCGCTACACGGCCGTCGAGGCGATCGGGCTTGCCGTCCGGCCGGGCGAGTTCGTCGCCATCGTCGGCCCGACCGGATGCGGGAAGTCGACGCTGCTCAACGCCGCCGCCGGGCTCGTCCGGCCAGCGGCCGGCAAGGTCGAGATCTTCGGCGCCGCGCTCTTAGGGCTCAACGGGCGCGCCGGCTACCTCTTCCAGCAGGACGCGCTGATGCCGTGGAAGACGGCGCTCGACAACGTCGCCGTCGCGCTCGAGCCGAAGGGCGTGGCGCAAGCCAAGGCCCACGAGCAGGCCCGGGGGTGGCTCGCCCGGGTCGGGCTCTCGGCCTTTCTCGACCGCTACCCGCACATGCTCTCCGGCGGCCAGAAGAAGCGCGTCGCGCTGGCACAGGTGCTGATCCGCGACCCCGAGATCCTGTTGATGGACGAGCCGTTCGGGCCGCTCGACGCCCAGACCCGGCAGATCATGGGCAACCTCCTGCTCGATCTCTGGGCCGCCGACCGCAAGGCGGTGATGTTCGTGACGCACGACCTCGAGGAGGCGATCGCGCTCGCCGACCGGGTGGTGGTCATGTCCGCCGGGCCCGCCGCGACGATCATCGGCGATTTCCCGGTTGCGCTGCCGCGCCCGCGCGACATCGCCGAGGTCAGGCTCGAGCCGGACTTCCACCACATCCACAAGGAGATCTGGGCGAGCCTCAAGCTCGAGGTGCAGAAGGCCTACGCGGCCGGAGGTGTGGGATGAACCGCCCAAAACTCCTCGCCATGCAGGTCGGCGTCGGCCTCGCCATCCTTCTCGCCTGGCATGTGCTGACGGTCTATCCGCTCATCGGCTCGACCAAGAACGTCCAGTTCTTCTTCTCGACCCCGCTCGAGGTGCTGGCGCGCGTCGTCAAGGAGTTCGCGAGCGTTCAGCCGCTCGGCTGCCTCAAGAGCGTCACCTTCACGGTGCCGTTCCTCGCCAAGGACCCGTGCGGCATCCTGTACGATCTCGCCATCACCTCGATCGAGACCGTGCTCGCCTTCGCCTTCGGCGCCTTCGGCGGCATCCTGTTCGGCTTCGTGTTCGCCCGCGGCGAGACGCTCGCCGCCGTGTTCGACCCCTACATCAAGGCCGCGAACGCGCTGCCGCGCGTCGTGCTCGCGCCGATCTTCGCGCTGTGGTTCGGCTTGGGCATCTGGTCGAAGGTGGCGCTCGGCTTCACGCTTGTGTTCTTCATCGTGTTCTTCAACGTCTACCAGGGGGTGCGCGAGGTGCCGCAGGTCGTGCTCGCCAACGCCCGCATGCTCGGCATGAACGAGCGTCAGCTCCTGCGCCACGTCTATTGGCCGGCGGCGCTGACCTGGGTGTTCTCCTCGCTCCACACCTCGGTCGGCTTCGCCCTCGTCGGCGCCGTCGTCGGCGAGTATCTCGGCTCGTCGGCCGGGCTCGGCTACAAGATCCAGCAGGCCGAGAGCGTCTTCGACGTCACCGGCGTCTTCGCCGGCATGCTGATTCTCGCCGTCTTCGTGATCGTCATCGACATGCTGGTCAGCGCGATCGAGAACCGCCTCCTCGTCTGGCGCCCCGGACCGACGACCGGGGCGCAGAGCTGAAAGCGCGGGCTACCGTCCCGGAACGGCGCGAGCCGGTTATCGCGGTGGGAGCTCGAGCCACAGCTCCATGGTATCCGCCGCGAGGCGGCGCGCCGTCTCGGCATCGTCCGGGTAGAAGAAGCGCACCTCCCGCTTGCCGGCCGCAGCGCCGACGCGCTCCTCGCCGGGCAGGATGTAGCGTT
>DAINQO010000270.1:0-4251 GCA_036742625.1 Microvirga sp. | reverse complement strand
CCGAACCGGTCGCCGAGCGCGGCCGCGAGCTCCTCCGCGCGGGCGGCATCGGTGTCGATGATGGTGAGCCGGTCGACGCCGAGCGTCAGCAGCGCGTGCGCGACCGCGGCGCCGGCGCCGCCGGCGCCGAACTGGACCACGCGGCCGCGGGCGACGTCCGCGAGCTCGCGCCGGAAGCTTTCGGCAAAGCCCGACCAGTCGGTGTTGTGCCCGATCGCCTGCCCGTTCTCGAACACGACGGTGTTCACGGCACCGAGCGCGCGCGCATCCGGGGAGAGGGCGTCGAGGAGCGGGATCACCGTCTGCTTGCAGGGATGGGTGATGTTGAGCCCGGCAAAACCGAAGCGCCGGGCGGCGGTCAGAAGCTCGGGAAGCACGTCCGGCGAAAGGCCGAGGGCGGCGATGTCGATGATCTTGTAGATATAGCGCAGGCCCTGCTCGGCGCCTTCGCGCTCATGCAGGCTCGGCGAGCGCGATGCCTGGATGCCGGAGCCGATGAGGCCGGCAAGGACGGATCGGCCCGCCGCTGCGACAGCCGCCGGGCTTCGTGCCTCGTCGCCAGCCCCGGTGCCATGCGCCCGGGTCGACGCTTCCAAAGATTGCGAAATGCCCATTCGGGCGGTGCCTCTCCAGGGAGACGTTTCCTGGGTGGTAGTTCGGACCCTGTCAACCGCGTTCTTACGCTCTTCGAGAAGCCGCGCCGCCCGTTTGCTGCGGCGTCGCGATTGCATCAGCTCTGCGCCCGTCGGATTCACCTTCGACGACCAGAACGCCAACGAGGATTTCATCCGCCTCGTCATGGTCGAGAACATCCACAACGGCGTCCATCCGGCGAAATCGCAGGCGATCCAGGGCCTCGACATCTCGGTCATCACGGCGATCGGGAAGATCTACCGGCGCGGCCTCGCGAGCGGCGTCTTCCGGCCGGGCGTCGACGAGATCGACGTCCACATGACGATCAGCGCGCTGTGCTTCTTCAACGTCGCGAACCGCTCGACCTTCTCGCAGATCTTCAAGCGCGACATGCACACGCCCGAGGCGCTCGCCCGCCGGCGTGCGATCGTGATCGACACCGTGGCGCGGTATGTCCGCGCGGACCGCGGCCCCGAAGACCAGGCCGGCTGACCGCGATCAGTCGGGAGACCTCTGCGAAACGCGCACCTTCGTCATGACGAGGATGGTGCGGTCCGGGCGATCCGAAAAGGGCGCTGCGAAGGCGCGCCGCGGCCGTCATGATGGGGATGGTGCGCTCTCGCCACCATCATGGGCTTATGAGGAGCCACGGCGGCGCGCCTGCCATGGAGCGTCCCATCGAGGGGCGTAACCCCTCGCCCGGACGGCTGTCGCCGTCTCGACCTCTCCCTCCGGGAGAGGTTCTTCAGGCCGCTTCGCCGGTCGTCGTCGCTGCGGCGATGCGCTTCTGCTGGGCGACGAAGGCTTTCGCCTCGACGGTGTCGAACATGGCGTGGGTCTCGACCTCGTCGTCGAGCACCGGGGTCAAGGACTCGTCCGTGTATTCGTAGCGGCCCTTGCCGAAGCGGATCGACTTGTAGAGCCGGCGGGTGCGGCCCCACAGCCAGGCCCAGCGCAGCTGCTTTGCGATCGTCTCGGCGATGAAGCGCGGGTAGAAGGTCAGCGCCGGCTCGATCGGAAAGCCCGAGCGCCGGTCGCGCCGGTATTTCAGGCGCACGAAGCCGGCCTCGAGCGGGTGGATCTTCTCGATCCGGATCGAGCCGACGAACCAGTTGAGCACGAACAGGGTCTTGCCGACCGAGGTCTTGGTCGCGGCGGCGCGGCGCAGCACCCGCTCGACGTGCTCGTCGGAATAGTAGGTCTCCCAGGCGAGCTTGTAGGCCGCCTCCCACTCGGCCTGCGACATCAAGGGATGGCCGGTGACCGCGTGGTTGAGGTCGTACTTGTTGAGGTCGGGGTCCATCCAGACCCCCTTCTCGAGGAGCTTCTTGTGGTCCTCGGAGCCGGGGAGGGGGGTGAGGAAGAAGAACTCGAGGAGGTCGACCGGCAGCTCCTTCTTGATCACCTCGATGTCGCGGCGGATGCGCTCCGGCGTGTCGTTCGGGAAGCCGAGGATGTAGCCCGCATAGGTGATGACGCCGACGTTCTTCCACGCCAGCAGCATCTTGCGGTATTCGGTGATCTTGTTCTGCTTCTTCTTCGCCGCGACGAGGTTGTCCGGCGAGATGTTCTCGAGCCCGATGAAGACGCGCTTGACGCCGGCGCGAGCCGCCTTCTCGATGAAGTTCGGCAGCCGATGGCACAGCGTGTCGACCTGGATGATGAGGCGGATCTTGATCTTCTCGACCTCGCGCAGGTGCATCAGGCGGTCGAAGATCGGCTCCCAGTCCTTGTTGCGGGCGAAGTTGTCGTCGGTGATGAAGAAGTGGAAGATGCCCTGCGCGGCGTTGTCGCGCACGATGCGCTCGACGTCGTCCGGCGAGCGGCGGCGGGACTTTCGCCCCTGCACGTTGATGATGGTGCAGAACGAGCACTGGAACGGACACCCCCGCCCGGCGTCGAAGCTGGCGTTCGCGCCGTAGGTGCGCTTGATGACCGAGGCCGGCAGGTGCGGCGTCGGCACGTGCTCGATGCCGGGCAGCTCCTTCATGAAGTTGTAGATCGGCGCCAGGCGGCCGCTGACCGCGTCCTTGAGGATGAGGTCGAGCCGGCCTTCCTCGGCCTCGCCGGCATACATGAAGCAGCCGATGTCGAGCGCCTCCTGCACGGCGGGGTCGATCGACGGCAGCATGGCTAGCGTGCCGGAGACGTGGAAGCCGCCGATGCCGACGGTGACGCCGGCCTCGCGCAGCGGCTTCGCGATATCGAGCGCACGCGGGAACTGGTTCGACTGCACGCCGACGAGCATGACCATGCCCTCGCCGACCTCGGCGATCCGCTTCGCGATACGGTCCGGGCGCACCCGCGAGTTGGTCTCGTCGATCGCCTCGACGTCGAGCACGTAATCGGGCGCGAGCATGTCGCGCGCCTGCGCATCGAGGGCGAGGCCGTAAAGGCAAGCCAGCGAATTCGCCGGGATCGGCGAGCGTAGCCATTGGATGACGTAGCCGTCGTCGTCGTAATGCGACGGCTTGATCAGGATCAGCCGAAAGGTTTTCCGGCCGTTCGCGCCAGAAGCCATGCCCCACGCCCCTTGAGATTCCCTTGAAGCCCATACAACGGGAGCTTTGGGGCGGGAAGGGGGCGACCGGCCTCTGCCGCCGCCGGGAGAAGCGCTCAGGCGGCGCGGGCGGCGGCGCTGCCGTGGCTGTCGTCCTTCCGCGCTTTCAGGCGGAAGGCGAGGACGATCAGCGCGATGCCGAACACGAACGCGTAGGCGCCGAGCCACCAGGTCAGCACCACGGCGCCGATGACCGGCGAGAGCACGAGGAGCACCCCCCAGATCACCGAGATCACGCCGCCGATCGCAAGCCACCAGCGGCCGTGGCTCTCGTGTAGCTTGAACGCCGCCGCGATCATCAGGCCGCCGCTGATCAGCGCCCAGGCGGCGGTGATGATGACGAAGGCGAAGACCGCCGTCACCGGCAACGCGGCGGCGACAACCCCCATGACGATGTTGAGCGCGCCCTCGGCGAGGAGCAGGCCCCAGCGCTCGTTCGCCCGTGCGGCGCGCACCGCGGCGACGATGCCGGCGACGCCGTCGACGATGAGATAGGCGGCAAAGAACAGGGCGAGCGTGATCATCACCGCGCCGGGCGAGGCGAAGGCGAGGATGCCGAACAGCACGCCGAACACGCCGCGCAGCGCGATGAGCCACCAGTTCTGGGCCAGCACCGCGCTCATCGCGTCGGAGGCCCGGGCGTCGGTCGTCACGGAGGTGCCGGTCGGTGTCGCCATGATGGCCTCCCATTGAGGCAGTGTGCCAGGGGAGTGAAGCTTCGTCCTGTGGCGCGGGTTCCGCAAGGGCGAAAGCCAAGACGTTCGGAGCGGCATCCGGCTTCCTTCATCGCCGACACCGGCAGCGACAGCTTCAAGGGCAGCAAAGGCGGCAGCGATTCTGTCTTCGCCGCGAACGCCCTCACATCTGCAGACACGGGTGGTTGGCCGGTCCGCGGCGTCTTCCTGCCTGCCGCTCACCGCTCCCCCACGCTTTGCGTCGCACAATGCGGAATGTGAGAATACGGGATGGGAATGTGAGAATCTCGACCTGGAAAGTCGGGTGTGGGATCATGGGGCGCTTCGCCGGGTTCGCGCGTTTCATCGGCTGGGAACGCCAGC
>DAINQO010000269.1:0-4279 GCA_036742625.1 Microvirga sp. | reverse complement strand
GTGACGCCGGATGTACGCGCACCGTATCCGCCGTGGCCGCTTCTATTTTTAACGCCCAGTATACCGTGAACGAAAACGCCGGGCCCTTTCGGGCCCGGCGCCGCTGATCGCTCGATCGCGCGTCAGTGGTTCTGGAAGCGTCCCGAAGGGCCGGAGCGCTGGTCGCGCCGCCAGTCGGTATCGGGCGAGGCGAAGCGGTCGTCGCCGAGCGCCTCGTCGACGTATTCGCGCCCGCGCTGGGTCATGTCGCGGGCGTAGCGCAGACCCTGATCGCGGACCTCGTCCGCCCAGCGGCCGAAGACCTGGTCCTCGCGCCGAGTGCGGGGCAGCAGCGCGCCGAGAAGAAGCCCGGCCGCAAGGCCGGCGACGCCGACGAGCACCGGGTTCTCGTTCACGAAGCGCTGCACCGAGCCGCCGTACTGGCGCACGTCGGGCAGCGAGCGGCGAACGGTCTCGAACTGGCGGGCGCCCTGGTCATAGGCGCCGCGCGCCCACTCGGAAGCCTGCTCGTAGGTTTCCTCGGCGGTCTCCGCGGCCCGGTCATAGAGGTCGGCGGCCCGCTGCTGCACCTGCCCGGCGGCGTCGCGGACGGTCTCACCGGCCGATTGCGCCGCCTGGCGCGCGGTATCGGCGGCTTGGCTGACGCCGGCGCGGACGGTCTCGCCGGCCGACTGGGCCGCCTGACGCGCGGTGTCGGCAGCTTGGCCGGCGCCGGCGCGCGCCTGATCGCCGAGACCCTTGCCGGCGTCCTTGTCCTGGTGGCGCAGGTGCTCGGGGCCCTGGCTCGACTGGCCGGAGCCGGTCTGGCTGCCGCCCATCGGCTTCGACGTATGGGAGGCGAGGGTGGCGCTCTGGCCGGGGTGCGCCGTCTGGCCCGCGCCGCCGGACGCGAGGTTCGCGGCCGAGACCGTATCCGAGCCGCTGCCCTGGGCGCGCGGCTTGTTGCCCTGCTGGTTGTTGCCGGTCTTGGGATCCATGTCTCTCTCCTTGCCTCGCTGGCGGGTTGTCTTTTGCCTTCTAGGCACGCGCACTCGTCTCACGCCGGGTCTCGAGCAGGTCCTGCGTCGGATGCCGGGGCGAGGTGTCGGGGTCGTAGATACGGGCTTGGCCGATGTTCAGAATCGGGATGCTCTCCTCCTCGAGCACCTCCACGCGCCTGTCGTTCCGGTCCCGGCTGCGCCGGCTCAGCGTGTAGAGCGCCCACCCGGTCGCCCCGGCGGCGGCGAGCGCTGCTACGGGATAGCGCCGCACGAGTTCAAGCACCGGCTCCATGAGAGCGCCGGAAGCGGAGAGGCGACCGTCAGCCCGGCCGGACTTCGCGCGGCTCGCCTCGTCCTCGTCCTCGCGCTCCCGGCTCGACGTCATGTCGAGACGCGCTCCGTCAGGACTTGCGTGTCGCGCTGCACGTTGCGGATCGTCCGCTCGGGGATGAGGCCGAACGCCGCGAGCTTGCTCTTGCCGTAGAGCACGAGGCCGACCGCCGCCGCCGCCATGACAACGCCAACGATAAGCGCCGCCAGCGCGTCGGAATTGACGACGCGGGCGAGCCAGTCGACGAGTGACTGCACGAACAGGCTGAGCGCGATGATCGCGAACACGGCGGCCGCGACGAACATGCCGAGCCCGATCGCGAGCCCGCGCACCTTCTCCGACATCTCGGCCTTGAATAGCGCGAGCTCCTTGCGCGCGAGATCGGTCGAGTCACGCAACGCGTCCCCGATCAGGCGTTGGATGCTCTCGCCGTGTGGCTCTGCCATGCGATCCTCCTCAGGCGCCGCTCTGGGCGTAGGTCGACCCCGGCGAACTCTGCGCCCGGGCACGCTGCTGCCCCGGACCGCGGCCTTGGCCTTGCCCCGGAGCGCGGGCCGGGCCGGCGCCGCGGCGGCGCCGCGCTTCCGTCTCGCGAATGTTCTCGGCCGAGCTCTTGATGAACCGGGCCGCGAGGAAGCCGGCGAACATCGTCGCGATCGCGACCGAACCCGGGCGGCGGCGCACCAGATCCTCGCCGAGCTCGAAGATCTCGTTGAAGCTGCGTTCGCGGATCGAATCGGCGAGCTGCTCGAGGCCCCCCGCGGCGCTGTCGACGAAGCCGCGGATGTTCGGGCGGTCGTCGAACTCGCGGCACGCGTCGCGCAGCGAGGTCGCGAGATCGGCGACGACCTGTGCGGCCTCGTCCTTGCGCTGGTCGACGTAGCTCGTCGCCTGATCCTTTGCCGAATCGAGCGTCGATCCGAGGAGGGTGCGCCCGCGCTCCATGGCGGCGCCGGCGATCCCGCCAACCTCGTCCTTGAGAGCGCTCCAGTCCTCCGGCCCGGCGCCGGCACCCTGAGCCGATGTCGGGTTCTGACGCTGCTGTCCGCCGTTGCGAGAGCCGACGCTCATGGGAAACCTCCTGTTGCCTGCGAAGTAACCCACGGAAGCGGAGCCGGTTCCCCGATGGCGCACGCAATCGGCGCGGCGTTACGCGGGTGCGCGCCGTCGGCCTGGTGGTCCGGGCAACGCTCAGGCAGCCGAAGGGTTCACGGCCGGCGCACAGGCGCTCTTTTAAGCGGCGGCGCCGACTGTGTCCGCCATCTTGGCGCCGCGCGTGCCGAGCGGCTGGCGCGCCCCTTCCGTCGTGTCCTCCGCGGTCTGATGCTCGAGCTCCGCGTTGATCTCGCCGCCGAGAAGAATGACGATGGTCGACAGCCAGATCCAGGTCATGAAGCCGATGGCGGCGCCGAGCGAGCCGTAGGTCGCGTCGTAATTGCCGAAGTTCGCCACGTACCAGGAGAACAGCATCGAGCCGCCGAGCCACAAGGCCGCCGCGATGGCGCTGCCCCAGGTGACCCAACGCCACTGCGCCTTGTCCCGGCTCGGCCCGTAGCGATACAGGCAGGCGAGCCCGAACAGGACGCCGATAAGCAGGATCGGCCAGCGCAAAAAAGAGAGCAGCCATTCGAGGGTCTTGCCGAACCAGAACAGCTTCAGCACCACCGGGATCGCCACCACCGCGGCGAGCGCCAGGAGAAGGAACACGAGCGCGCCGAGGGTGAACAGCAGCGAGATGGCGTTGAGCTTGATGAAGCCGCGCTTCTCGTCCTCGTCATAGACGATGTTGAGCGCGTCGAAGAGCGCCTTCATGCCGGCGTTCGAGCTCCACAGCGCGATCGCGAGGCCGGAGAAGAACGCGAAGCCGAGCGACCCGGCCGGCTTCGAGGCGATGCGCCTGACCTGCTCGCCGATGATGTCGAGCGCGCCGCTCGGCAGAATGCCTGAGAGCTTTGCCAGATGGTCGCTCACCGTGCCGGCGTCGGCGAACAGCCCGTAGAGCGAGACGAAGGCCGTGATGCCGGGAAACAGCGCCAACAGGGCATAGAAGGTAACGCCGGCTGCGACCGACAGCACCCGGTCCTCGCCGATTTGCGCGTAGACTCGCCAGAGGATGTCCTTCCAGCCCTTGGCCGGGATCTCGCTCGGTTTCTCGGCGGTGCGGCCGCGATCGTGCTCGGTCGCGGCAGCCTGCTCGGCTTCTGCGCCCTTCAGGGACAGCGCGTCCTTCTTGGCTCCGGGCCGCGGACTCTTGCCGGTCTCGTCGACGCGGCGGCTCCGATCCGCGCCTGCGCCTGCGCCCGCCGTGCCGGCTCGCGGGCGGTCCTTCGTGCCGGCTCGCGAGCGGTTCCGCGCGGCGGCGAGCCGGGACAGCACGAGCCCCATCAGAAGCGTCGAAAGGTTGGTCTTCGACCCGCTGCGTGCGGTTCGATGCGAGCCGGCGGTGGCGACTGCCATGACAGGTCCGTGCGTGACGAGAACGGGAGCCGGACTGCGCAAAAGCGCTCCGGTCGTCACGATAACGGAAGGTCGGCGGCCAATGTTCCGACGAGCGGCGGGCTGACCTCCTCGGCGCGATGGCACGCCGAGCGGCGACCGGGGACGATCGCGCGCAGCTCCGGAGGCTCGATCCGGCAGCGCTCGACGGCAAGCGGGCAGCGCGGGTGGAAGGCGCAGGCCTTCGGGGGATCGGTCGGGGAGGGGATCTCGCCGGCAATGGGCCGGAACGCCGCCGCGCCGCCCTCGAGCTTCGGCACCGCCTCCATGAGCGCCTTGGTATAAGGATGCCGCGGCGCCGCGTAGACCGCCGCCGTCGGCCCGGTCTCGACGATGCGGCCGAGATACATCACCGCGATACGGTCGCAGAGATGCCGGACGATGCCGAGGTCGTGCGAGATGAAGAGCATCGTCAGGTCGAGCTCGCGGCGCAGGCGCAGGAACAGGTTGATGATCTGCGCCTGGATCGAGA
>DAINQO010000268.1:0-4280 GCA_036742625.1 Microvirga sp. | reverse complement strand
GTCGATGCTGGCGCAGCGGCTGCCCTCGATCCTGCCGCCGCTGTCGCCGCGCGAGCTGCTCGAAGTGTCGATGATCCAGTCGGTCGCCGGCCAGCTCGCGAACGGCGCGCTCTCGAACCGCCGGCCGTTCCGGGCGCCGCACCACTCCGCCTCGATGGCGGCGCTCGTCGGCGGCGGCCTCAACGCCCGGCCGGGCGAGGTCTCGCTCGCCCATCACGGCGTGCTCTTCCTCGACGAGTTCCCCGAGTTCAACCCGCAGGCGCTCGACTCGCTGCGCCAGCCGCTCGAGACCGGCGAGGTGATGATCGCCCGCGCCAACCACCGGGTGACCTATCCGGCGCGTTTCCAGCTCGTCGCCGCCATGAACCCGTGCCGCTGCGGCCAGGCGACCGAGCCGGGCTTCGCCTGCCGCCGGCAGCCGAACGAGCGCTGCATGGCGCAGTACCAGGCCCGCCTCTCGGGGCCGCTCCTCGACCGCATCGACCTCGTCATCGAGGTGCCGTCGGTCGCCGCCGCCGACATGATGCTGCCGCCGCCGGCCGAAGGCTCGGCCGAGGTCGCGGCGCGGGTCGCGGCGGCGCGCCGGCGGCAGGCGAAGCGCTATGCCGATCTCGGGCTTGCCGGGATCGCGACCAACGCCGCCTGCCCGGCGCAGATGCTCGAGGAGGTCGCCCGGCCCGACCGCGACGGGCTTGCCCTCGTGCGCGAGGCCGCCGACGCGATGCGCCTCTCGGCGCGCGGCTTCCACCGCGTCCTCAAGGTCGCCCGCACCCTTGCCGACCTCGACGGCGAGGACGCCATGCGCCGCCTGCACCTCGCCGAGGCGCTGTCGTATCGCTCGCACACCGACCGCCGCACGCCCGCCGTCGTCGTCTGAGCGCTCGGCGTCCAGGCGAAAGCCGCCGGGTTTAAAATCTTTCTGCTTCCCGCCTTGTGACTTACGCGAGAATATGCGTAACTCGACAACCTTGGCGGGCAGAAGGGAACGCGCGTCGATGCGCGGTGCGGCAGAAATTCTCGACCTCGGCCTGCTCTGGGCACAGACCCGCGGCGATCCCCGGATCTGCATCGCGGTGCTCGACGGCCGGTCGACGAAGAGCATCCCTGCTTCCGCGGCGCGCATCTCACGCATCTGCCGACGACCGCAGATCCGGCATGTGGAGGCGGGGCGGCATCGAGCCACGGCACGCACGTCGCGAGCATCATCTTCGGCCAGCACGACGGCACGGTGCGGGGCGTCGCGCCGGGCTGCGCCGGCTTGATCGCGCCCATCTTCGCCGACGAGGGCAGTCTCTCTGCCTGCTCCCAGCTCGACATCGCCCGCGCGGTCCTGCACGCGGTCGAGGCCGGCGCCCACGTCATCAACATCAGCGCCGGCCAGTTCACCACCGCGAGCGAGCCGGACCCGCTGCTCGCGCGCGCGATCCAGCACTGCGCCGACAGGAACGTGCTGATCGTCGCCGCGGTCGGCAACGACGGCTGCGAGTGCATTCACGTGCCGGCCGCGGCGAGCTCGGTGCTCTCCGTCGGCGCGATGGACGCGAACGGCGCCCCGATGGACATGAGCAACTGGGGCCCTGCCGTACCGGACGCAAGGCGTGCTGGCGCCGGGCACGAACATCCTCGGCGCGGTGCCGGGCGGCGGCACGGCAAGGAAGAGCGCGACGAGCTTCGCGACGCCGATCGTCTCCGGCATCGTCGGGCTGCTCTTGAGCCTCCAGCTTCGAAGCGGGCGCAAGCCCGACCCGCACGGCATCGCCAAGCTCATTCTCGAAACCGCCCACCCCTGCCTTGAGAACGGCGACGAAGATTGCCGCAAATACCTCAGTGGACGGATCAACGTTCCAGCCCTCCTGCATAGCATCCAAATCGGGGAGCCGAAAATGACCGAAGTCGTTTCCATGAGCGATTCAGAACGCCCGATCGAGACCGCCCTTGCCGGTCCGGTCCTCCTCGACGCCGCCGCGGTCGAGCGCGCGCCGTCGGACCTGGCCCGCGCCTTGAACCCCGCCGCCTTCGAGCGGATGCCGCCGCTGGTGCCGGCAAGCGCCACGGCGCAGGTCCGGATGAGCGACGCCGGCGCGGCCCAGCTGCGCGACCTCGTCACGCCGTCGCATGGCTGCGGCTGCGGCGGCAAATGCGGCGGCGGCAAGGAGTGCACCTGCGGGGCGGCGAAGCCCCCGCCGGCGCTCGTCTATGCGCTCGGCACGATCGGCTTCGACTTCGCCTCGGAGGCGCGGGACTCGTTCGTGCAGGGCGTGCTGACCGATCCCCGGGCAGCCGAGCAGCGGCTCGATTTCACGCACGAGCTCGTCGATTTCCTGAGCGCCACTCCGCACGAGGCCGAATCCCTCATCTGGACGCTCAACCTCGACGCCACTCCGATCTATGCCATCTTCCCGAGCGGCCCCTTTGCGGCGGTCGCCTACGAGCGCCTGCGCGAAGCGCTTCAGGAGCAGAAGCGCGGCACCGTGCAACTGGTCTCGGTCCCGGGCTACACCGGCGGAAGCGTGCGGCTGCTGTCGGGCCAGACGGTCCCGGCGCTCGTCCCGGCGGTGCGCGGCATGCACTCGTGGTCGACGCAGGCCCTGGTCGATTCCGCGCTCGGACCGATTCCGGAGAAGAAGGGCGAGCAGGAGGAGTACAGACGGCGGGCGGGCGGCCTCGGAGATTTTCTGAGCCGCATCTACTACGACCTCCGGAACCTCGGCATCACGCCCGAGGACAGGGCGCTCAACTACGCGGCGACGAACGCGTTCCAAGCCGCCGAGGTCATCGCCGCGGCGACGGCGGAGGGGCGGGACCTCGATCGCATCGCGGTCCACAAGAGCCCCGTCTGCCGCCCGGACTCCGACTGCTACGATGTCGAGCTGTCGTTCTTCAACCCGGACAACACCAACGTCGCGGCGCGCGTCTTCCGCTTCACGATCGACGTCAGCGACGTCATTCCGGTGAGCATCGGGACGACGCGGTCGTTCACCCGGCGGTTGTGAGCGCCTGGAAAGCGCGTCGCCGCGCCGGGGGCTGCGATTTAGGGTTGAACCGTAGCGGAAGAAGAACGTTGAGGATGTAACCTGCCTGGTCAAAGGAGGCCGTTCAAATGCGAGTCCCGAAGCAGACTTCCCCAGTGATCCGCTTAGCCAGCGCCGCGACCTTCGGCCCGAAGGTCGCGATCTCGGGCGACTGCCCCTGGTACAAGAAGGTCGCGTGCGGGGCAGCCGTGTTGGCATGCGCGGCGAGCTGCCTCGCCGGACCGGAGGCCTGCATCGCATGCTTCGCCGGTCTCGGCTCATCGAGCTGCATCGACTGCCTATAGCGTGTTTTGGCCTTGCGGGCGGAGCGCCCGGAGGGCCGCCGGACAGCCCACTGTCGGGAGTGCGGCTACCTCGCCGCTTCGGCGGTAAACGTCACCGGCTCTCGTCCCGGGAGAGCCAAAGAGGTGGAGATTGCGATCATGAGACTTCCCACTCAGGCGAGGCCGGTCTCGCGTCAAGCTTCGTTCGCGCGCGCCGACGGCCGCGTGACCCCGTCCGACTGCTGCGGCTCAGGAAGCTGCTGCCTCGGCGCTTGCCTCTTCGGCCGCTGCGTCGGCGTTTGCGTTCCGAACATCGGCCAGTGCTGAACGACGCATAGCCGCGTCGGCAAAATCGGCGTCCGGAGGGCCGCCGGACAGCCCACTGTCGGGAGTGCGGCTACCTCGCCGCTTCGGCGGTAAACGTCACCGGCTCTCGTCCCGGGAGAGCCAAAGAGGTGGAGATTGCGATCATGAGACTTCCCACTCAGGCGAGGCCGGTCTCGCGTCAAGCTTCGTTCGCGCGCGCCGACGGCCGCGTGACCCCGTCCGACTGCTGCGGCTCAGGAAGCTGCTGCCTCGGCGCTTGCCTCTTCGGCCGCTGCGTCGGCGTTTGCGTTCCGAACATCGGCCAGTGCTGAACGACGCATAGCCGCGTCGGCAAAATCGCGAGTGGGGGAAGGCGCCGCCTTCCCCCATTCGCGAGAATTTGAGCGATTCCGGTAAGACCCGGGAAACCCTGCTTCCACACCCGATTTTCAGCGCCCCGTGCGAGCCTCCCGTCGCCTTCCAAAGGGTTGAGCGGGGATGGATTTGTCGAGCTTGCCGGTCGCGGCCGGGGCCGGTCTCGGTGCGCTCGCCGCGCTGTCGGGGGCGGCGGTTGCGGCGCAGCGCCTATGGCATCGCCATCGGCGGCTGGCGCGCCACGCCGCGGCGCTCGAGGCGGAGGTCGAGCGCCTCCAGGACCGCACCTGGCGGCTTGCCGAAT
>DAINQO010000267.1:0-4310 GCA_036742625.1 Microvirga sp. | reverse complement strand
CAGCCGGCGGCTCGGACCTTCGCCGGGATGGCCAGCCTTCTGTTCGTGCACAACAACTTCCCGGCGCAGCTCGGCCTGATCGCTGACGCGATGGCGGCGCGCGGTCACGATTGCCGAGCGCTCTCGTCCGTCACCGGCCGCGAGCTCGCCGGCATTCCGCTGGTGCGCTGGGGCGGTATACGGGGATCGACGCCTGGCATCTTCGCGCCGGCGGTCCGCGCCGAGGCCGATTTCATTCGGGGCAGCGCGGCGGCGCAGGCGGCGCTCGGATTGCGCGAGAGCGGCTTCACGCCGGACGTGATCGTCGGGCATCCGGGCTGGGGCGAAACGATTTTCCTCGGCGAGGTCTTTCCGAAGGCGCGGCAAGTCGCCTACGCCGAGTACTACTACCGCGCGCACGGGGGCGACGTCGGCTTCGATCCCGAGTTCAAGGCACCCTCGCTCGATGAGAAGTTCCGGGTGCACGCGAAGAACGCGACCATGGCGATGGTCTTCGGAGAGGCCGACCGCATCGTCGCGCCGACGCCTTTCCAGGCCGGTCTCCTGCCGGTCGCCTTCCGCAGCCGGACCGCAATCATCCATGAGGGTGTCGACACCGACCTCGTTCGGCCGGCTCCGAACGCCCGCCTGACGGTCGGAGGGCGAGTGCTCGATCGCTCGAAACCGATCATCACTTTCATCAACCGGCGTTTCGAGCCGCTGCGCGGCTACCATGTGTTCATGCGCGCTCTGCCGCGCGTCCTGGCGCAGGTACCGGAGGCGGGAATCCTCCTTATCGGCTCCGAGCGGCAGGGTGGGTACGGGCTGCCGCCGCCGAAAGGGGCGACTTGGAAGCAGCTCTTCCTGGACGAGGTAAAGGACAGAATCGATCCGTCGCGGATCCATTTCACCGGGCCGCTGCCGCATGGCGAGATGCTCGCCGCCCTGTCGCTCTCCCGGGCACATGTCTACTACACCTATCCCTTCGTGCTCTCCTGGTCGCTCCTCGAGGCGATGGCGAGCGAGTGCCTGGTCATCGCCTCCGACACGGCGCCGGTCCGCGACGCGATCCGGTCCGGCGAGAACGGGCTCCTTCTCGACTTCTTCGATCATGACGCCTTGGCCGAGGCCCTCGTCGAAGCGTGCCGGAATCCCGAGCGTTTCGCGCCCCTACGCAAGGCGGCGCGGGAGACGGTCGTCGCCGATTTCAACCGCGCCCGATGCAGCGCCGCCTGGGTCGATCTGCTCGAGGAGCTCTGCCCATCGGGCTGAGGCCTCCGTTGCCGCGATGTCACGGTGCGACGGCCCCGCGTATGCCGGCGCCGCGGTGCCCCGATCTGGCCCCAATTCGCCGCAACCACTCGCCGCAACCAACAAGGGATGGGCCAGTGGTAAAGACAATCGGCTTCGGCGTGCTCGCTGGCGCGCTCCTGTCGCAACCCGCGACGGCGCTCGACGCCCAGAAAGAAGCTGGGCTCGAAGGCCTCATCGCCCAGCACGCGAAGTCCAACGGCGTGCCGGCGGATCTCGTCCATAGGGTGATCAAGCGCGAGAGCCGCTACAACCCGCGCGCCGTCGGCCGCGGCGGCGCCATGGGCCTGATGCAGATCAAGCATGGAACGGCACGCGCGCTCGGCTATGCGGGCACGCCGGCGGGGCTGCTCTCCGCCGAGACCAACCTGACCTATGGCGTGCGCTATCTCGCCGGCGCCTACAAGGTGGCGAACGGCGATCCGAACCGCGCCGTCGCCTTCTTCGCCCGCGGCTACTATTACGACGCCAAGCGCAAGGGCATGCTGGCCTCGCTCGCGAGCGGCAAGGCCCAGCCGGTTCAGGCCGAGGCCGAGGCGGCGGTTCCGGACGTGCAGCAGACGGCGTCGATCGGCCTCTCGATGTTTGCGCCGGTGCCGTCGAGTCACATGCTCGATCCGAAGTAGCCGCGTCAGCGCTGCTCGAAGGCGAGCAGCACGCCGTTGGCGCGGGCGGGCGGCGCGTAGACGGCTTGGCCGCGGCGGATGCCGGACGGGCCGATCGCGCGCGCTGCCGCTTCGACGTCGCTCGTTGCGAGGACGAGGCTCGCGGCGCCATCGGACGGCATTCCATCGCGCGGCACCGCTGGGTAGCGCTGGGCGAGAACGTCGGAAGTGAGGAACACGAAGGCGCCCCGGCTTTCGCCCGAGGCGACGCGAAGCGCACCGTCGGGCTCACGCTCGGTCCGCCAATCCAGCAGCCGAGCCATATGGGCCGCGTCCCGGTCCGGTTCAGCCGAGACGATCTCGATCCGCACGATCCCGGTCGCGCCGTTCGCGTGCCTCTGCAAGCCGGGAATCCACACCGCATCGCGGGTCAGGTGCTCGCAGGCGAAGATGCGCAGGCCGGCCGGCGCCTCCTCCAACGGCCACTGGAAGACTCGGAACCTCGCCTCGGTTTTGCGGCCGTCCGGCAGCGTCACCGGGCGGCCGAAATCGATCGGCCCGATCCCGGGAATGCCGTGGGCGAGAAGTTCCTCGACTCCGGCGGCCGCGTCGGTCGTGGTCAGGGCCGCCCTTTCGATCCCTTCGCCGCGCCGCGCAAGGAGCGCGCGGCTCGGGGCGTTGTGCGCAGTCTCGGTCAGGACTCCGATGAGCTCGATGTAATCGGCCCCGAGCATGATGGTGTAGTTGCCGGTCCCCATGTGGGCGCTGTGGGTCCCGCGCGGCGCAAGGGTGAAGCCGAGACGGCGCCAGGTCTCGGCGGCGCCGTCGAGGTCACGCACGAGGACGACGATGTGGTCGAGCCCGACGATATGCTTCAGCGCCATGTCTTCTCCTCCCTCGCCTCGTGATAGCTCACGGCGCCTCCATGGCGGCCCCGACGATTGACCCTGTTGCGCCGCTCGACGACATTCGGCAAAGCAACGACACTAGGCCCGGCGTCTTCCGCGACGGTACGCCGCGCCGTTCGCCTCGCGCGAGGAGCCGACCATGGCGACCACTTACCCGATCGAGAGCCTCAAGGCGCATCCGCCCTATCTTTACCCCGGCTACCGCTCGACCGTGAGACGCGCGCCGTCGCGGCCGCTCGTCATCATCCCGCATACCTTGTCGGAGCTCACCGGCCCGGTCTACGGCCATGAGAGCGTGCGCGAGCACGATGGCGACCTCACCCGCCAGCATGCCGGCGAGCCGCTCGGCGAGCGGATCGTCGTGTCTGGCCGCGTCCTCGACGAGGACGGCCGGCCGGTCCCGAATACGCTGGTCGAGATTTGGCAGGCGAACGCCTCCGGGCGCTATATCCATGTTGTCGACCAGCACCCGGCGCCCCTCGACCCGAACTTTTCCGGCGCCGGGCGTGTCGCC
Organism: Microvirga sp.; assembly: GCA_036742625.1. Classification (GTDB taxonomy): domain Bacteria; phylum Pseudomonadota; class Alphaproteobacteria; order Rhizobiales; family Beijerinckiaceae; genus JAJKJG01. The sequence goes on along the minus strand of DAINQO010000267.1, from coordinate 993 downwards.
AGCGACGCCGAGGGCCGATATCGCTTCACCACCATCAAGCCGGGCTCCTATCCTTGGCGGAACCACCCCAACGCCTGGCGCCCGGCGCACATCCACTTCTCGCTGTTCGGGCCCTCGTTCCTGACCCGCCTCGTGACCCAGATGTATTTCCCGGGCGATCCGCTCCTTGCCCTCGATCCGATGTGGAACTGCATTCCCGACGAGAAGGTCCGCCAGCGCATGATGTGCGCGTTCGACATCGAGACCACCGAGCCCGAATGGGCGCTCGGCTACCGTTTCGACATCGTGCTGCGCGGCCGCGGCGCGACGCCGATGGAAGATCCGCATCATGACTGAAACGAAGGGCTCGGGCCCGGCCGGCCTCACCCCGTCGCAGACCGCGGGTCCCTATTTCGCGTACGCCCTGACGCCCGCCGGCCGTTATGCGATCTCGGACCTCGCCACGAACGATCTCGTCACGGAGGATGCCGCCGGCGAGCGCATCACGATCGAGGGCCGCGTTGTCGATGGCGACGGGGAGCTCGTGACCGACGCCATGCTCGAGGTCTGGCAGGCGGACGGCGAGGGGCGTTATCCCGGCGCCGACCCCGCCCTCGCGAATGCCCGCTTCAAGGGCTTTGGCCGGGTCGAGTGCAACGCCGAGGGACGCTACTCCTTCCACACCGTGAAGCCGGGGCGCGTGCCCGGCCCCAACGGTGTGATGCAGGCGCCGCACCTCAATGTCGGGGTGTTCGCGCGCGGCATCTTGCGCCGGCTCTTTACCCGCATCTACTTCGAGGACGAGGCGGCAAACGCCTCCGACCCGATCCTCGCCCTCGTTCCGGCCGAGGCGCGCCAGACCCTCATGGCGCACCGGGTCGGAAACGGAGCCTACGTCTTCGACGTCCGCCTGCAGGGCGACAACGAGACCGTCTTCTTCGAGGCCTGAGCGACGCGTCCGAGGCCAGCTCCCATGCGTACCCAAGTCGGAATCGTCGGAGCCGGTCCGGCCGG
>DAINQO010000266.1:0-4318 GCA_036742625.1 Microvirga sp. | reverse complement strand
TGGTTTCTTCCCGTTTCAGTGCGGCGAAAGCGAGGCGTCGCGATTGACGCCGCAGCATCCTGCGGCCCAACCTGCGCGCCAGCGGGAGGAGCGGATGCGGCGGCTCGACGGGAAGGTGGCGCTCGTCAGCGGCGGCGCGAGCGGGATCGGGCTCGCGAGCGCGCGACGGCTCGCCGAGGAGGGGGCGGAGGTCGTGCTCGCCGACCTGAACCGGGACGGGGCCGAGCGCGCCGCGGCCGAAATCCCGGGCGCCTCCGCCGAGCTGCTCGACGTCACCTCGGACGCGGACTGGCGGCGCGCGGCGGATGCCGTCGCGGCGCGTCACGGCCGGGTCGATATCGTGGTCAACAGCGCCGGCATCGTCGCCTTCGGCTCGATCGAGGACGTCAGCCTCGAGGATTGGCGGCGCACGATGGCGGTCAACCTCGACGGCACCTTTTTGGGCTGCCGGCATGGGGTCCGGGTGATGAAGGCGACCGGGCGTGGCGGCGCGATCGTGAACCTTTCCTCGGTTTCCGGCATCATCGGCGGCCACAACATCGCCGCCTACAACGCCGCGAAGGGCGCCGTGCGGCTTCTGACGAAGTCCGTCGCCCTGCACTGCGCCCGCAAGGGCTACGGCATCCGCTGCAACTCCGTGCACCCGGGCTTCGTCGAGACGCCGATGCTCGACGCGGTGGTGAACCAGGGCCGAAATCCGCAGGACACCCGGGCGAAGCTCCAGGCCGGCGTGCCGCTCGGGCGCAATGCCAGGCCTGAGGAGGTCGCGGCGATGATCGCCTACCTCGCCTCCGACGAGGCGGCCTTCGTGACCGGCGCCGAGTTCGTCATCGACGGCGGCGTCACGGCGATGTGAGGTTGGAATGCGGACACCGCGCGCCCCATATTCTTGCAAGCCGCATAGACTGCGCTTTCGTTGACCCTGATCCGCAATTATGTCAGCATTACTGACATAATTGCACAGACCGGACCTGAACCCGGCGGATTGGCGTTGAGCCTCGAGGAGGAAACGGCCGATGGCCGATGCTGAGCGAGCTGCCGCGACTGCGCTGCGAGACGTCTCCCTCGACGACAAGTACGACCTGACGAAGGACCGGGTCTTCATCACCGGCACGCAGGCGATCATCCGCATGCTGCTGATGCAGCGCGAGCGCGACCGCCTCGCCGGGCTGAACACCGCCGGCTTCGTCTCCGGCTATCGCGGCTCGCCGATCGGCGGCCTCGACCAGAACCTCTGGCGCGCCAAGAAGTGGCTTCAGGCCAACGACATCGTCTTCCAGCCCGGCCTTAACGAGGAGCTTGCCGCGACCGCGCTGTGGGGCTCGCAGCAGGCGGAGCTGCGCGGCGACGGCAAGTACGACGGCGTCTTCGGGGTCTGGTACGGCAAGGGGCCCGGCGTCGACCGCACCGGCGACGTCTTCCGCCACGCCAACATGGCGGGCTCCTCGAAGCACGGCGGCGTGCTGGCGCTGATGGGCGACGACCACACCGCCGAATCCTCGACCGTCGCGCATCAGTCGGAGTTCGCCTTCGTCGACGTGATGACGCCGATCCTGAACCCGGCCGGCGTCCAGGAGCTGATCGACTACGGCCTCTACGGCTTCGCCCTGAGCCGCTTCTGCGGCACCTGGGCGGCACTGAAATGCGTCAAGGACAACATCGAGTCGACGGCGTCCGCCGACGGCCGCCTCGATCGGGTCAAGATCGTGATCCCGGGCGACGACGAGTTCCGCATGCCGCCGGGCGGCCTCAACATCCGCACGCCGGACGGTTTCCTCGAGCAGGAGGCGCGGCTCCAGGACTTCAAGCGCGACGCCATGCTGGCCTTCGTGCGCGCGAACAACCTCAACCACATCGTCCTGTCCGGCGGGCGTCAGCCGAAGATCGGCGTGATCACGGTCGGCAAGAGCTATCTCGACGTGCGCCAGGCGCTCGACGAGCTCGGGGTCGACGAGGTCAAGGCGAACGACATGGGGTTGCGGCTCTACAAGGTCGCCTGCCCCTGGCCGCTGTCTCAAGCCGAGCTGGTCGAGTTCGCGCGCGGCCTCGAGCTCATCATCGTCGTCGAGGAGAAGCGCTCGCTGATCGAGGTGCAGGTCCGGGAGGAGCTCTACGGCACGTCGAACCAGCCGGTCTGCATCGGCAAGAAGGACGAGAGCGGCAACTGGCTGTTCCCGGTGAAGGGCGCGCTCGACCTCAACGACATCGCGATCGCCATCGGCGAGCGGCTGTTGAAATACCACAACAACGACGATCTCCACGGCCGCGTATCGCGCCTGAAGCAGGCCCAGGCGATGCTCGCCGCGACGAGCGACGTCGCCGTGCGCACGCCGCATTTCTGCTCCGGCTGCCCGCACAACACCTCGACCGTCGTGCCGGAGGGCATGCGCGCCTATGCCGGCATCGGCTGCCACTTCATGGCGAGCTGGATGGACCGCAAGACCGACGGCTACACGCAAATGGGCGGCGAGGGCGCCAACTGGATCGGCGAATCGAACTTCTCGACCCGCAAGCACGTCTTCCAGAACCTCGGCGACGGCACCTACAACCACTCGGGCTCGCTGGCGCTGCGCTGGGCGGTCCACACCAAGACCACGGTCACCTACAAGATCCTGTTCAACGACGCCGTCGCCATGACCGGCGGGCAGCAGCACGAGGGCGGGCTGACGGTCGACATGATCGCGCGCCAGGTCCGCGCCGAGGGCGTCGAGCGCATCGCGCTCGTCACCGACGAACCCGACAAGTATCCGTCCTCGATCCAGTGGCCGTCGGGCATGTCGATCGACCATCGCGACGATCTCGAACGCGTGCAGCGCGAGCTCGCCGAGGTGCCCGGCGTCTCGGTACTGATCTACGACCAGACCTGCGCCGCCGAGAAGCGCCGGCGCCGCAAGCGCGGCTCGTTCCCCGACCCGGACAAGCGGGTGATCATCAACGATCTCGTCTGCGAGGCCTGCGGCGACTGCTCGGTGCAGTCGAACTGCGTCGCGGTGCAGCCGGTCGAGACCGAGTTCGGCCGTAAGCGCCAGATCGACCAGTCGAACTGCAACAAGGACTTCTCCTGCGTGAAGGGCTTCTGCCCGTCCTTCGTGACCGTGCACGGCGCGACCCCGCGCAAGGCCGTGCCGGCGACGGTGAGGACCGAGGGCATGACCTTCGCGGCGCTCCCGGAGCCCGCCATTCCGGCGATCGAGAAGACCTTCAACATCGTCGTGACCGGCGTCGGCGGCACCGGGGTCGTCACCATCGGCGCGATCCTCGGCATGGCGGCTCATCTCGAGGGCAAGGGCTGCGGCATGATCGACATGGCCGGCCTCGCCCAGAAGGGCGGCGCCGTCTATAGCCATGTCCGTCTCGCCAACGATCAGGACGATATCCACGCCATCCGCGTCACCGCCGGCGCGGCCGACCTCGTGCTCGGTTGCGACCTCGTCGTCACCGGCACGAAGAAGGTGCTGGCCGCGGTGGCGCCGGGCCGCACCGGGCTCGTCGTCAACACCGCCGAGATCATGCCCGGCGATTTCACCCGCAACGCCGATTTCTCGCTCCCGGCGGCGCGCATCAAGCGCGCGATCACCGCGGCCGCGGGCGGCGAGCGCGTCGATTTCGTCGACGCGACGGCGATTGCGACCGGCATCCTCGGCAATGCCATCGCGGCGAACATGTTCATGCTCGGCTTCGCCTATCAGCTCGGCCGGGTGCCGCTCTCGGGCGCCGCCATCCGGCACGCGATCGAGCTCAACGGCGAAGCCGTGAAGATGAACCTCGACGCCTTCGACTGGGGCCGCCGCGCCGCGGCCGAGCCTAAGGTCGTCGGCGGCCTCATGGGCGAGCTCACCGAGACGACCGAGTCGCGCCACCTCTCGCAGAGCCTCGACGAGATCATCGCCCGCCGGATCGCGTACCTGACCGAGTACCAGAACGCCGCTTATGCCGAGCGCTACCGCTTAGCGATCGAGCGCGTGCGCGAGGCGGAGGCGCGCACGGTCGCGAACTCGACCGCGCTCACGGAGGCGGCGGCGCGCTCGCTGTTCGCGCTCATGGCCTACAAGGACGAGTACGAGGTCGGCCGGCTCTACACCAACGGTCACTTCGAGAAGCAGGTCGCCGCGGCCTTCGAGGGCAAGAACCTGCGCTGCGAATTCCACATGGCGCCGCCGCTCCTCGCCCGCCGCGACAAGACCACGGGGTTGCCGCGCAAGATGAGCTTCGGGCCCTGGATGCTGAAGGCCTTCGCGGTCCTCGCGAAACTGAAGGGCTTGCGCGGCACGCCGTTCGACGTCTTCGGCTACACCCATGAGCGCAAGGTCGAGCGCCG
>DAINQO010000265.1:0-4340 GCA_036742625.1 Microvirga sp. | reverse complement strand
GATCGAACGGCACCGGGATGATGTAGTCGCGCCCGAAGCGCGGCCGCGAGCCCTGATAGGCGGCCGCGACCTCGTCCGGCACGTCCTCGCGGGCAAGCTCGGCGAGCGCCTGGGCCGCTGCGATCTTCATCTCCATGTTGATCTGCCGGGCGCGCACGTCGAGCGCGCCGCGGAAGATGTAGGGGAAGCCGAGCACGTTGTTGATCTGGTTCGGGTAGTCCGAGCGCCCGGTCGCCATGATGGCGTCGCCGCGGATCGCCGCCACCTCCTCGACGGTGATCTCGGGGTCCGGGTTTGCCATCGCGAAGATGATCGGGTCCCGCGCCATGGCGCGGATCATGTCGCGCGTGAAGGCGCCTTTGACCGAGAGGCCGAAGGCGACGTCGGCGCCGTCGAGCGCCTCGGCGAGGGTGCGGGCCGACGTCTCGACCGCGTGCGCCGACTTCCACTGGTTCATGCCCTCGGTGCGGCCGCGGTAGACGACGCCTTTGGTGTCGCAGAGGATGACGTGGTTCGGCTTGAGGCCGAGCGCCTTCAGGAGCTCGACCGAGGCGATGCTCGCCGCGCCGGCGCCGTTGATGACGAGCTTCGTCGTCTCGATGTCGCGCCCGGTGAGATGGAGCGCGTTGATGAGGCCGGCCGCCGCGATGATCGCCGTGCCGTGCTGGTCGTCATGGAAGACGGGAATGTCCATCAGCTCGCGCAGGCGCTCCTCGATGATGAAGCACTCCGGCGCCTTGATGTCCTCGAGGTTGACGCCGCCGAAGGTCGGCGACAGGTAGCGCACGCAGTTGATGACCGCGTCCGGGTCCTCGGTGCCGACCTCGAGGTCGAAGGCGTCGATGTCGGCGAAGCGCTTGAACAGCACCGCCTTGCCTTCCATCACCGGCTTCGAGGCGACGGCGCCGCGGTTGCCGAGGCCGAGGATCGCGGTGCCGTTCGAGATCACCGCGACGAGGTTGCCCTTGGCGGTGTAGTCGAAGGCGAGGTCCGGGTTCTCGGCGATCGCCAGCACCGGCACCGCGACGCCCGGCGAATAGGCGAGCGACAGGTCGCGCTGCGTCGCCATCGGCTTCGTCGCCACGACCTCGAGCTTTCCCGGCCGCCCATGCGAGTGGAACTGCAGCGCCTCCTGGTCCGTGAAGGTCGGGCGCGAGCGCCGCGGCGGCGGGGAGTCGTTCATGGTGGAGGCTTTCGGTCTGTTTTCGTTGAGGTTTTCTGAGGCGGCCCAGGACTGTACGGCAGCGGGCGTTAGCCGCTCAAGGGCCGGTCTGTCCACGACCGCTCCACAGCGACCGAGCGACCCGGGGTGTGCCCCGGGGTTCGGTTTGCTAGGGTCGCGCGATGAGCATCGATGCCGCCCTCAACCTCGGCCTCGCCGAGCCCGCCCCGCCGGAGGCGGCCGCGCGCGTCGCGCCCGGCACGCCGAAAAAGGCCGACGATGATGCGCGCGCGAGCCCGACGATGACGGGCGATGTTGCCGATGATGATGCGCGTCGTTCCGACGATGATGCGCGCGTCGCGCCGAAAGCGGCGGACGACCTCGGGCGCGTCACGCCGATGATGGCGCAGTACCTGGAGATCAAATCCGCCAATCCGGACTGCCTCCTGTTCTACCGCATGGGCGATTTCTACGAGCTGTTCTTCGCCGACGCCGAGGTCGCCTCGCGCGCGCTTGGCATCGTGCTGACGAAGCGCGGCCGGCACAACGGCGAGGACATCCGCATGTGCGGCGTGCCGGTCGAGCGCGCCGACGACTACCTGCAGCGCCTGATCGGGCTAGGCCACCGCGTCGCGGTGTGCGAGCAGACCGAGGACCCGGCCGAGGCGAAAAAGCGCGGCGGGAGGTCGGTCGTGCGCCGCGACGTCGTGCGCATCGTCACGCCGGGCACGATCACCGAGGACAAGCTCCTGGCACCGGGCGAGGCGAACCTCCTCGTCGCGGTGGCGCGCCGCAAGGCCTCGGACGAGGGCTGGGCCTACGGTCTTGCGGCGCTCGACATCTCGACCGGGCGCTTCGCGCTGTCGGAGACCGACGCCGCCGGGCTCGCCGCCGAGATCGCCCGGCTCGAGCCGCGCGAGATCGTCGTGCCGGACCAGATCCTCGACGATCCCGAGCTGCGCAACCTCTGGCGCGAGACGCGCGCCGCCGTGACGCCCATCGCCCGCGACGGGCTCGATCCCGCCGCGGCCGAGCGGCGCCTGCGGGATTTCTTCGGCGTCGCGACGCTCGACAGCTTCGGCGCCTTCTCCCGCGCCGAGACCGCCGCGGCCGGGGCGGCGCTGCATTACGTCGAGCGCACCCAGTTCGGGCAGCGGCCGGCGCTCGAGCCGCCGCGCCGCGAGGCGGCGGCCGGCGTCCTCGCGATTGATGCCGCGACGCGCGCCAATCTCGAGCTCACCCGGACGCTCGCCGGCGAGCGCGCCGGCAGCCTCGTCGCGACGATCGACCGCACCGTCTCTCCGAGCGGCGCGCGGCTCCTCGCCGAGCGCGTCGCCGGCCCGTTGGCCGACCTCGACGCGATTCTCGCGCGCCAGGCCGCGGTCGCCTTCCTCACCGAGGAGGTCGAGTTGCGCGAGCGCCTGCGCGCTGCCTTGCGCGGCGTGCCGGACATCGCCCGGGCGCTGTCGCGCCTGGCGCTCGAGCGCGGCGGTCCGCGCGATCTCGCCTGCCTGCGCGACGGCCTTGTGGCGGCGGCAGCGATCGGCGATCTCCTCGGCGGCGTCGCGGCGCTTCCGGCCGAGATCGCAGGCGCGGCGGGCGGGCTCGCGGCGCTCGATCCGGGCCTGCCGCAGGCGCTCGCGGCGGCGCTCGCCGACGACCTGCCGCTCAACCGGCGCGACGGCGGCTTCGTGCGCCCGGGCCACGAGCCCGCCCTCGACGAGGCCCGCGAGTTGCAGCAGGATTCGCGCCGCTTCATCGCCGCGCTCCAGGCCCGCTATGCCGCCGAGACCGGCTGCCGGGCCTTGCGCATCAAGCACAACCACATGCTCGGCTATTTCGTCGAGGTGCCGGCCGCGGTCGGCGAGGCGTTCCTGCGCAGGCCGCAGAAGGACGTCTTCGTCCACCGCCAGACCATGGCCGACGCGATGCGGTTCTCGACCGTCGAGCTCGGCGAGCTGCAAGCCCGCATCGCCTCGGCGGCCGACCGCGCCCTCAAGATCGAGCTGGCGATCTTCGACGCCCTGTCGCGGCGTGTGCGCGAGGCCGCGGCGCCGTTCGCCGCCGCCGCCGCGGCGCTCGCGGCCGTCGATGTCGCGGCGGCGCTCGCCGAGCTTGCCGTCGTGGAGAATTGGACCCGGCCGAAGGTCGACCGCAGCCTCGCCTTCCGGGTCGCGGGCGGACGCCACCCGGTGGTCGAGGCGGCGCTGCGCCGCGACGGCGTCCCCTTCATCCCGAACGACTGCGACCTCTCGGGCCCCGGGGCAGGCGCGCGCGCCGAGTCTGGCCGCATCACGCTGATCACCGGCCCGAACATGGGCGGCAAGTCGACCTATCTGCGCCAGAACGCGCTCATCGTCGTGCTCGCCCAGATCGGCGCCTTCGTGCCGGCCCGCGAGGCGCATATCGGCGTCGTCGACCGGCTGTTCTCGCGCGTCGGCGCGGCGGACGACCTCGCCCGCGGGCGCTCGACCTTCATGGTCGAGATGGTCGAGACGGCGGCGATCCTCAACCAGGCGAGCGCGCGCTCGCTCGTCATCCTCGACGAGATCGGCCGCGGCACCGCGACCTTCGACGGGCTCTCGATCGCCTGGGCGGCGATCGAGCACCTGCACGAGGAAAACCGCTGCCGTACCCTGTTCGCGACGCATTTCCACGAGCTCACGGGCTTGGCCGAGCGCCTGCCGCGGCTATCGAACGCCACCCTCAAGGTCACCGAATGGGAGGGCGACGTGGTCTTCCTGCACGAGGTCGTGCCGGGCGCCGCCGACCGCTCCTACGGCCTTCAGGTCGCGCGCCTCGCCGGCCTGCCGCCGGCGGTGGTCGAGCGCGCCAAGACGATCCTCGCCGAGCTCGAGCGCTCCGACCGCGAACGCCCGAAGCGGGCGCTTGTCGACGACCTGCCGCTGTTCGCGGCGCCCGTTCGCGCCGTAGCGCCGCCGAAGCGCGACCCGCTGCGCGAAACGCTCGACGGGCTCGATCCCGACGAGATGACCCCGCGCGACGCGCTCGAGGCGCTGTACCGGCTGAAGCGGGCAGCGAAGGGCGAGTAGCCGCCGAAGTTAAGACGCCCGCTCGGACCTCCCCGGCAGCATCACCACCGCCCGCGTCCCCGGTGCCGCATCCTCGAACACGAGCTCGGCCCCGATCTGCCGCGCCAGCATCTCGGCGAGCGAGC
>DAINQO010000264.1:0-4355 GCA_036742625.1 Microvirga sp. | reverse complement strand
CGCATGCCGCCGGCGCAGAAGAAGACGAAGCGCTTGTCTTCCCCGAACACCGGCTTGTGGTAGGGGCTCTCGGGGTCGATCCAGAATTCGAGCATGCCGCGCGGGCAGTGGAAGGCGCCGGGGATGCGGCCTTCGCGCTCGAGCTCGCGCGGGTCGCGCAGGTCGACGAGGACGACGTCGTCGCGGCCGTGCAGCGTCACGGCCTCCTTTGCCGGGACGGTTTCGATCGCCGCGTTTGCGTCGGCGACCATTGCCTTGTAGCCGCGGGTGATCGTCTGGGACATTTTCGAGAACCCTCGCATTGTCCCGGAAAGCTGGGGGACGGAGGCGATGAGGTCAACCAGGGGCCGGCCGTGACCGGGTTCTCGCTCGTCGACTATGCCTCGCTCGCCTTCTTCGGCGCCGCCTGGTTGACCTATCACCTCGGGGTCGAGACGACGCGGGCCGGCGGCCGCAGCCTGAACCGCCTCATGGATGGCTACCGTCGCCTCTGGATGGAGCGGATGCTCACCCGCGAGAACCGGATGGTCGACACGAGCATCATGGCCGCGCTCCAGAACGGCACCGCCTTTTTCGCCTCGACTTCCCTCATCGCGGTCGGCGGCGCGCTGACCTTGTTCAAGTACACGGACGACGTCCTGACGGTGTTCGCGGAGGCGCCGCTCGGCCTCGCCACAACCCGGCTCGCCTGGGAGCTCAAGGTGATCGGCCTTGCCGTGATCTTCGTCTACGCCTTCTTCAAGTTCGCCTGGTCGTACCGGCTGTTCAACTACGCGGCGATCCTCATGGGAGCGGTGCCGCTTCAGCGCGACGAGGCGACGCCCGAAGCCATGGCCGCGGTGCGCCGGGTGGCCGCGTTGCATGTGGTTGCCGGAAAGCACTTCAATCGCGGCCAGCGCGCCTTCTTCTTCGCGCTTGCTTATCTCGGCTGGTTCATCAGCGCCTATGTATTCATGGCCGCGACCGCGGCGGTGCTCTACGTCATCTGGCGGCGCCAATTCGCGTCGGACGCGATCGCGGCGCTGGAGGATCGCTGATGGGGTCGGCGGCGGAGGAGATCGAGGCGCGAATCCTGGCGCTCGTGCAGGAGCGCGGCCTCGGCAGGACCATCGATCCGACGGACGTCGCGCGCGCGCTCTCCGGCAGCCGCCCGGATCAGTGGGCGCCGCTGATGCAGCCGATCCGGCGCGTTGCCGTGCGGCTGATGAAGGAGGGTCGCATCGTCATCCTGCGCAAGGGCAAGCCCGTCGACCCCGACAATTTTCGCGGCGTCTACCGGCTCGGCTTGCCGGCGTCCTCGGGCCCGGGCAGCAGCGCGTCGGTGTAGCCGGCAAGCCGATAGGCGAGGAGCCCGATCCACTCCTTCGTTGCGATGTCGAGGCGTCTCATCCCGTTCGCCGCGAAGGCGAAGGGCCGCCTCCGGTCCTGCGGCCCGCGGGTGCGGTAATCGACCGGGTAGGCCGTGACCAGGAAGCCGGCCTGGCGGAAAGAGCCGATCGCCCGCGGCATGTGCCAGCCGGAGGTGACGAGGAGCCAGCGCTCGCCCGGCCGCGCCGCGGCGAGCGCCTGGGAGAAGAGCGCGTTCTCGCGCGTCGAGCGCGACCGGTTCTCGAGGACGAGGCGCTCGCGGGCGACGCCGAGGGTTTCGGCGAAACGCGACAGCACCTCTGCCTCGGGCGGCTCGTCGGTCAGGAGCGCGCCGGCGCCGCCCGAAAACAGGATCCTCGCCGAGGGATAGCGGCGGGCGAGATCGGCGAGCGCGATCACCCGCTCGCCGGCCTCGTTCACGGTCAGCTGGGCGCGGGCGAGCGATTCCTCCGCCTCGATCGCGCCGCCGAGCACCACGATGCCGGCGACCTCGGCGCCGTCGTCCCGAAAGGCCGGAAAGCGCTCCTCGAGCGGCAGGATCACGAGCGTCGCGAGCGGCGAGAGCCCGGCCGCGAGGACGCCGAATGTGCCGAGGAGCGCGAGAGCGAGGCCCATCCGGCGCAGCCGCGTGAGCATCAGGACGACGCCGAGCCCGCCGAGCGCCGGCAGCAGGTTCGAGGGCGTGGCGAGAAACCACAGCACCTTCGCCATGTAATAGAACATGCGTGTCGCGGGTCAGCGCTGCAACTGCGGCCGCCGGTCGGCCGGCCGTTCCTGCCGGCGCAGCATCCGCTCGATCTCCATCGTACGCAGCGCCACCTCGCGCAGCTCGCACGCGGCCTGCGTCGCCGCAGCGCGCGCCGCCGGCTGGATCTCGGCCGCGAAGGCGCATTTCTGCGCCGCGTAGCCCTCCCAGGCGCGGTGCAGGGACGCGAGGCGGCTGCGCGAGCCGGACTCGAGCCTTTGCGCCAAGGCGGCGTGGGAGAGGTCGAGCCGCTCGCGCCACACCGCGGCCTCGCGCCGCGAGCACGCGACCTCCGCCCCCTCCCGCGCCGTGCCGGGCTGACGCGCGCAAACCACCGCGATCGTGCCGATGCAGGCGCGGGGCATCTCGCCGCTCTCGCGGACGCAGGATGAAATCGCCGCCCGGTCGGCCGCGGTGACGGCGTTCTCGCCGGGCGCCTGCGCGGCGGCGGGCGCCGCGGCGGCGAGAGCGAGCAGCACCAGGAGGGCAGGGCGGTTCGACATGCACGGACGATCATCCGCCCCGGCACCCCGGGTCAAGCGCGGCTCAGCCCTTGCGTGTCTCGGCCTCGTAGCGCGCCTTGGTCTCGGCGTTCGGAGGATACAGGCCCGGCAGGGGCACGCCCTTCTCGACTTGCCTCATGATCCAGGCCTCGAGCCGCTCCTGCTCGGGCCCGGCCTTCGCCACCTCCTCGACGAGCGCCTTCGGAATGACGATCGCGCCGTCGCCGTCCGCGACGACGATGTCGTCCGGGAACACCGCCGTGCCGCCGCAGCCGATCGGCTCCTGCCAGCCGACGAAGGTGAGGCCGGTGACGGACGCCGGCGCCGCGATGCCGGCGCACCAGACCGGCAAGCCGGTCGAGGCGACGCCGACGCCGTCTCGCATCACGCCATCGGTTATCAGGGCGGTGACGCCGCGTTTGCGCATGCGGGCGCAGAGGATGTCGCCGAAGATGCCGGCGTCGGTCACGCCCATGGCGTCGCCGACGGCGATGCAGCCCTCCGGCATGTCCTCGATCGCGCCCCGGGTCGAGCGCGGCGACGACCACGATTCCGGCGTCGCGAGGTCCTCGCGGACCGGCACGAAACGCAGCGTGAAGGCCGGCCCGACGACCCGCTCCCCGGCGTTGAACAGCGGCCGCGGCCCGCGCATCCAGGTCCGCCGGATGCCCTTCTTGAGGAGCACGGTGTGGATGGTGCCGGTGGTCGTCGCCCGCAGGGCGTCGGCGATCGATCTGTCGAGGGTCATGGCGGGCCTGTGCTCGGGGAGGGGCTCGCGAACCTCTAGGGCTAGGCGGCGCCCGGGATCAAGCGCGCTTTCATCCTCAGATCAGTCCCAGGCCGGCGACCAGGACGGCGCCACCATGCGCCCGCCGCGGCGCGCGAGACCGGCGATGCGCGCCATCTCGTCCTCGGCAAGCTCGAAATCGAAGACGGCGAAGTTCTCGGCGATGCGGCGGGGGTTTCCGGATTTCGGGATCGCCGCGACGCCCTGCTGCAGATGCCAGCGCAGCACGATTTGCGCCGGCGTGCGGCCGTGCGCCGTGGCGATCGCCTGGATCGCCGGCTCGCCGAGCACCTGCGCCTTGCCGAGCGGGCAGTAGGAGATGAAGGCGACGCCATGCCGGCGGCAGGCCGAAAGCACCGCGCGCTGGTCGAGATAGGGGTGGTATTCGCACTGGTTCGCCGCGATCGGCTCGTCGGCCGCCGCCATCGCCTCGTCGAGCAGCTGCACGGTGAAGTTCGCGACCCCGACATGGCGCGCAAGTCCCGTGCGCTTGGCCGCGCAGAGCGCGCGAATCGACGGCGCGAGCGGCAGGCGCGAGTTCGGCCAGTGGATCAAAAGCAGGTCGACGAAGGAAAGGTCGAGGCGGCGCAAGCTCGCCTCGGCCGAGCGGCGCAGATCCGCCGGCGCGAGGTCCTCGTACCAGACCTTGGTCGTGACGAAGACCTCGTCGCGCCCGATCCCGCTCGCCTTGAGCCCGGCGCCGACCGCCTCCTCGTTGCCGTACATCGCCGCGGTGTCGATGTGGCGGTAGCCGGCTGCGAGCGCGGTCTTGACGGCGGCGCTGCAATCGTCGCCGCGCAGCTGCCAGGTGCCGAGCCCGAGCGCCGGGATCGCGGCGCCGTTCGCCGGAACGGTCGTGGGTCCGGCCATCTCAGGCCCGCTTCCGGAGCGCTTCGGCTTCGGCATAGAAGCGCTTCTCCCATTCCTGGTGGTTGTCGAGCCCCTCGCGGAT
>DAINQO010000263.1:0-4360 GCA_036742625.1 Microvirga sp. | reverse complement strand
GCTCGCATATTGCTATCGCCTCGGATGCAAGCCTGGCTTCGACGTGTGGTGGCCTCTAAGCGCAGCCCCGAACTCCCCGTCTTCTGAGGGAGGATTCCTGGCGCGGGAACGCCTTACGCCAACAGTAATGCCGAGTTCTTCGACTCGATGAACACGTGAGGCCTGGCATTTTGGCCAGCATTCTTGACAAGGTAGCTACCGTAGCTACCTTCCCCCCATGCGCTCCGTCGGCCTCAAGGTCCTGAAGAACAAGCTCAGCGAGTACGTGCGCCTCGCCGAGGCGGGCGAGACCGTGCTCGTGACCGACCGGGACCGGGTCGTGGCGGAGCTGCGTCCGCCAACGGTGGACCATCGCGATTGGCTGTCGGACCCGGTGATCGCGCGGATGGTCCGGGAAGGCTCGATGACCCTGCCGACCGCTCCCCGCGGCGTTCCTCCGCGCAACCCGGTAATGAGTTCGGCCGCTCTTGACGAGGCGCTGCGGCAGGACCGCGAAGACAGGTGATCTATCTCGACAGCTCGGTTGCGCTTGCGCATCTTCTCGATGAGCGGCGGGCGCCCCCGAGCGCACTGTGGGACGAGCCGCTCGTTTCTAGTCAGCTTCTCGAGTTCGAGGTCTGGAATCGCCTTCACGCCCTCGGGTTCGCTCGCTCCCACGGCGAATCCACGCGTTTCCTGATCGGGCAAGTGCTTTTGATCGAGCTCTCCCGCCCGAAGCTCGCGCGGGCGCTAGAAGCCTTTCCGGTACCCGTCCGAACACTCGACGGGTTGCACCTCGCCACAATGAATTTCCTTCGAAGCCAAGGTCGCGACGTACAGCTCGCCAGTTACGACGCCCGCTTGCTCGCTGGAGCCAGGGCCCTCGGAATCGATCCCTGGCCGCTCTGATAACGAAGTGCGGACGAGGGCACCGTTGACCGCATCGAGTTCCTGCTCGACAAGCTGCGCGAGACGAAATCGAACGGCGAGTTCTTCAATTCGATGAACACGTAGCGCCACCGGACTACCCCTTAGACTGCCGCCCCAGCACCGCCCCCAGCGCCTCGCCGAGGGCGTCGACCGGGAACGGTTTCTGCAATACCGGGCGGCCGGTCCATTGCGGCGGGACGCCCTGGCGCCCGTAGCCGGTCGCGAAGACGAACGGCACGGCGAGCCTCTCGAGTCGCTCCGCGACCGCATGGGCCGGCTCGCCGCCGAGGTTGACGTCGAGCACAGCGGCGTCCGGGCGCCGGGCCGCGAGCAGCGCCAAGGCCGCGGCGACGCTCGCCGCATGCCAGACCTCGGCGGCGCCGAGCTCGGTCGCGAGATCCTCGATCAGGAACGAGATGATCGACTCGTCCTCGACGACGAGAACCTTCAGGCCTTTGAGATGGGAGCGGGGGTCGTCGTCGGCCGGCTGGCTCATGCCCCCCTAAAGCATGATCCCGAAAAGTGGGCTACCGGTTTTCGGAAAAGATCATGCTCAAACAAAGAGGTAGAGCGGGATGACGACTCGACGAGAAGTCATCGCGCCCTAGATGCCAGCGGAACCTCGATCCGGCAACGCAGACCGGCAGGCTCATAGGCGATCTCGGAGGTCCCCTTGAGCTCGTGGCGGATGCCGCGCTCGACGAGGCGGCTGCCGAAACCGGTGCGGGTCGGCTTCTCGACCACCGGTCCGCCGCGCTCGCGCCAGTCGATGGCGAGGTGCTGGCCGGGGCCGTTGCCGGTGACGGTCCAGGACAGGTCGAGGGCGCCGTTCGGGGCCGACAGGGCACCGTATTTCGCGGCGTTGGTCGCAAGCTCGTGCAGCACCATGGCGAGCGTCAGCGCCGCCTGCGGGCCGAGCCGGATCGGCTCACCCTCGGCCCGGATGCGGCCGTTGCCGTCGCGGTAGGGATCGACGACCCCGTCGACGATTGCGGTGAGGTCGGCCGATTCCCAATGCTCGCGGGTGAGCTGGTCATGAGCGCGGGAAAGGGCGACGAGGCGGCCCTCGAAGGCGTCCCGCACGTGCTTCGGAACTTGGCCGCCGGCGGCAGTCTGGGCGGCGAGCGACTGCACGGTCGCGAGCGTATTCTTGACCCGGTGGTTGAGCTCGTCGACGAGCGTCTTCTGGCGGGTTTCGGATTCCTTCCGCTCCGATATGTCGACCAGCATGTTGACCGCCCCGACGAGCTCGCCGGCGGCGTTGCGCAGCGGCGTCGGGAAGGGGATGAACGGCACCCGCCGCCCGTCAGGCCGCTCCGCCACGGCCTCGTAGCCGCGGATCGGCCGGCCTTCCTTGAGCGCCATCGCCATCGGGCATTGGTCATGAGCGAGCGGCGTGCCGTCCGGCCACCAGAGCCGCCAGGAGCCGCACCATTCCGCCGAGCCGAGCTCCGGCCGGCAGCCCCACAGCTCGGCCGCGGCCTCGTTGTAGAAGGTGATCCGGCCGGCGGCATCGGTGGTGTAGATCGCGGCGGGCAACGCCTGAAGAAGGTCGTGGAAACGGCGCTCGCCGTCGATTCGAGCCGTTTCGGCCGCCTTCAGGGCGGTGACGTCCTGGAAGCAGTTGACGCCGCCGACGAGGTTGCCGTCGTCGTCGAAAAGGGGGTCGGCATTGGCGAGGATGAAGAAGCGCCGACCGTCAGGCGTCTCGATGACGACCTCCTGGTCGCGCACTGGCTCTCCGGTGCGAAGCACCTGCGCCATCGGCGCATCGGCAAGGTCGAGAGGCTCGCCATCCGGCCGGAAAGCGCGATGGGCGCCGCAGAACCGGAACTGCGTGTCGCCGGGTGTCGGTGAACGGCCCCATAGCTCGGCGGCGCGCCGGTTGTATTGCACCAGCACGCCGTCGCGGTCGCAGGTGTAGACACCGGCCGGAAGGCTTTCGATCAGCCCGTCCCAGGATTGCAGCGACCGCCGGAGCGCAGCCGCGACGAAGCTGTCCGATGCGGCCTGCCCGCGAAACGCCAGATTGTCCACGAACGCCCACCCCCCTGACCGATTGTGCTTTGCACAATGGCCAACGCCAATCCAACGCGCGCGAGGGGCGATCGGTTCCCTAAAAAGTTAACGAAGGTTAACGTGCAGCTCTCCGCGCACCTGCCGAAGAAGGGAGTCGGCAACGCCGACGTGGGGCCTACTGCTGGCGTCAGAGGCGGGGGCTCTATGGGGAGAGCGGACCCTCACCCCTGCCCCTCTCCATCTGCGCGCCGAGGGGTTCCGGCCAGCATTTCCCGCGCCGTCCGCGCCAGCTCTGCCGCCGTCACGACCGGCAGCGAGCAGCGCATGCCCGCACACACGAGCGCCTGCGGCCCGGCGCCGGTGAAGGCTGCGGATTTCGCCGGGTGGTCGGGGGCGAGCGCGCCGCTGTCGGCGAGCTGGGAGACCGAGCGCTCGAGGTAGGGCAGGCGCAACGCCGCGCCGGTGAGGTCGCCGGCCGTATCGTTTGCCACGACGACGGTCAGCCCGCGCAGGTGCAGATCGAGGGCGTTGAGGATCGTCGTGCGGCCGAGCGGCGCCGGGCCGGCGACGCGACTGAGCGTCGAGAGGGCGTCCTCGGCCAGATCGCGGTCCTCCTCGGCGCCGGTCAGCGCCGCGAGGCGCACGAGGTTCTCGGCGAAGACGCCGTTGGCGTTCGGGACCGCGTCGTCGTGCGAGGGCTGCGGGCGAACGACGAGCGCGTCGGCGTTCGCGGCCGTCATGGCGAGGACGCCGGTGTCGGTGACGAGATAGTCGTGCATCAACACGGCGCGCCAGGCGCGGGCGCGGTCGAGATAGGCGGCCTCGCCGGTCGCCTCATGGAGCGCCAGCGCCGCCCGCATCATCGCGGCGTGGTCGAGCGCGAAGCCCGGGAAGATGAGCTGCCCGGCCCGCCAGGAGTGCCCGAGGCTGTCGCCGCGGCTCATCTGCGCGCCGACGAAGGCGAAGGCGCGGCGCGCTAGCTCGATCCACTCCGGCCGCTCGAGCGCCAGCGCCGCGCGCACCAGGGCTGCGACCATCAGCCCGTTCCAGTCGGCCAGCACCTTGTCGTCGAGACCGGGCCTGATCCGTCCGGCCCGATGGGCAAGAAGCGTGTCGCGCAGGCGGGCGAGCCGCCCTTCCAGCGCCGGATCGTCGCTCCAGCCCGAACGCAGCCGGTTGAGGATGTTGGTCTCCTCCCAGTTGCCGTCAGCGGTGACGTCGTAGACGCGGGCGAAGAGGTCGGCGTCGGGGCCGAGCACGGTGCGGATCTCATCCAGCGACCAGACGTAGAACTTGCCTTCGACGCCCTCCGAATCGGCGTCGAGACTCGAGGCGAACGCGCTTTCCGGGGTCACCATCTCGCGCGAGAGCCAAGCGACGATGCCCTCGGCGGCGAAGCGGAACAGCGCCGAGCCGGTCTCGGCGGCAAAGA
>DAINQO010000262.1:0-4399 GCA_036742625.1 Microvirga sp. | reverse complement strand
GGGATCATGGGGCGCTTCGCCGGGTTCGCGCGTTTCATCGGCTGGGAACGCCAGCGAGGAGGCGCCGTGGACCTCGACCGGCTCCGTGCCCGCTATGCGGCCGACATCCTGCGCTCGACCGGGATCGAGAACCCGAGGGTCGAGGCCGCCTTCGCGGCGGTGCCGCGCGAGGACTTGCTGACTCCGCCGCCGTGGCGGATCTTCCTGCCGGGCGGCGTGATCGAGAAGAATACCTCTGATCCGTCAGAGCTTTACGCCGACGTGCTGGTGGTGCTCGACCGCGCCAAGGGCATCAACAACGGCCAGCCCTCGCTGCACGCCGCCTGGATCGCCGCCATCGACCCGCAGCCGGGCGAGAGCGCGGTCCATATCGGCATCGGCACCGGCTACTACACCGCGATCCTGGCGACGCTCGTCGGAGAGGGCGGCAGGGTCGAGGCCTATGAGATCGAGGCGCGCCTCGCGGCGCTTGCCGAGAAGCACTTGGCGCGGTTTCCTCAGGTGACGGTTCATGCCGCAAGCGGGGTCGGGCAGGCGCTTCAGGAGGCCGACGTCATCTACGTCAACGCCGCCGCGACGGCACCCGATGCGCGCTGGCTCACGGCGCTCAAGCCCTTGGGCCGGCTCGTCTTTCCCTGGCAGCCGGGGCGCGGCGGCGCGGTCACGCTCGTCGTCCGCCGGACCGCTGGCGGCTTTGCTGCCGACCCGACGATCGCGGTCGGCTTCATCGCCTGCGTCGGGGCGCAAGAGCCGCCGGCCGCAAGCGCCGGCCGCGACCCCCGGGACACGCGCTCGGTCTGGCTGCGCGCCGACCGCCCTCCCGACGCCACCGCGACCGCCGTCTACGACGACGTCTGGTTCTCCAGCGATCCGGTGTAAGCCACTCGCTCTCTTTGCGTTCTCAACCCTTGGCGCGCACGATGACGCGCTCCTCGACGGGCTTCAGCCCGGGGGTGCAGTGCGTGATGTAGCCGTTGAGGATGAAGGGCGTCGACGAGCAGCGGACGGCATAGCCCGGCGGCGGCTGCGGGATCGGATCGTGCGCGACGACCGGGTTTGGCGGCCGGCTGCAGGCGCAAAGCCCCGCCGCCGCCAGAAGCACCGCCCATCGTGTCACGCCCGCCATCCTCAAAACCCGCCCGACCGGAAGGTGCCGAGAGCACTGGCAGGGATCAAGCGGCGGCGGGCGCCGTCGCGCATTCGGCCGGCAAGTGTGGCTTTTTGGGCTCGAAAACGCGAAAGACCCGGCACAAGGCCGGGTCTTCGGTTCAAGCGGGATCGGCGGCGCTCAGCACTCGACCTTGGTCTTCGTCTTCGAGTCGCCGAACTCGTCGGTCTTCTTCACGGTCTTCGAGGCACAGCCGGTGCTGCCCGTCGTGATCACCTTCTTCTCCTTCACGACTGCGGCGTCGTCGACCGAGCGCTCCTTCACGACCGTGCGGCTGCCGGCGAGCCCGTCTTCCTTCTGGATGACGGTTGTCTGGGCATAGGCGGCCGTGCCGATAACCGAGGCGGCGAGGAGAATCGCGAGTTTCTTCATGGGCTTCGGGCTCCTGAGTGGACCTGTGGCGGGGCAACGCACGCAAAGCCAAGCCGTTCCAGCTTGACCGGGGACCGGTGTTGAACCTTGGCCGTTCCGGCGCGTTGATCTTCGGGCCTGGGGGAGAAGGCGCGGCGCTTGCGGCGCTTAGCTCCATGGAGGAACCCGATGAGAACGACCCTTGCCCAAGCGCTCGTCGCCACAGCGATCGCCGCCGCCGCGCCGGCCGCGGCGCAGGACTTTCTCCCGCTCGCCGCAGCACCCTACGGCGCCTACGCCGATGACGATGCGCCGATCCCGCCGCGGCGGGTCGGCGGCTACGGAGCCGGCGAGACGGTGGTGACGACGACCCGGATCTACGCTCCGCCGCCTGCCGTCTATGCCGAGCCGCGGACGGTCGTCACGACCCGGCGCGTGATCGCTCCGGCGCCCGTCTTCGGAGGGGCGGTCGACGACATCGCGGTCGGCGGCTTCAGGCCGGTCGATTACCCGCCGGCGCCGCTGCGCCGGGTCCTGAAGTCGGGGCCGGATTATGGTCCGGCTCTGGTGCGCGAGCGCGTCATCACGCGAAGCGTCGCCGAGCCGGTCATCATCGAGGAGCGCCGCGTCGTGACCACGCGTCGCATCCTTGGTCCGGCGCCGCTCGGCTGGGACGATTAGCCCCGTCCCCTTTCTCGGCGGTCAGGCGTTCAATGTCCCTCAAGGCCGGCGCTGCCGCGCCCTCGATCTGGAGGCACGCATGAAGTCGAAATCGAACCTATTGGTCGCCGGCGCGATCGCCGCCGGCCTTGCCCTCTCGGCAGCCGCGACACCGGCGAACGCCCAGAGCGTCGGCTACGTGACCGGCATCCCGGGTCCAGACCCTGCCGGCGGCGACGAGCTCGGCTGGGGACCGGCCTACCGGCCCGAGACCAGCTTCTACCAGCCCGGAACGCTGCCCACCCCGGGCGAGATCGCGGCGCGGGGCTATTACGAGCGCACCGGCCGCCCGGTTTATCCGCCGGTCGGCTATTATGCGCCCGGCGCCGTCGCTCCCGGCTACGGCTACGGCCCGCCGCCGCGGATCGTGCGGCGCCCGGCTTATCACCACCGCCATGTTGTGAAGAAGCAGGCGCACCGGCGGGTCGTCACCCGGTCGCGCGTCTATTGAGCGCACGACGGAGGCGGGACTTCCCGCGTCCGTCATTTCTCACCGGAGGCCGTGCATGAACGAAGATCGCTTCAACATGTCCGTTCGCAAGTTCCTCAAGCAGGTCGGCGTGACCTCGCAGCGGGTGATCGAGGAGGCGGTGCGCTCGGGCGCGGTCGAGGGCGATGTCCTCAAGGTGCGGATGACGCTCACCGCCGAGAACGCGCCGATCGAGCACGTGATTGAAGACGAGATCGCGGTCCGCTAGTTAGAGCATGATCTTTTCCGAAAACCGGTAGCCACTTTTCGGGATCATGCCTAAAGCCATCAGAACCGCCCGCCGACGCCCGGCCGGCCGCTCGGAGTCATGGTTGGCGACACCCGGCTCTCGCTCGGCCCGACGCCGCCATAGGGATCGTCGATGTCCCTGGGATCGATCTTCTTCGGCATCGGCAGGGTTTCGCGATAGCCGCCCTGTGTGGCGGCGGGCTTCGGCGCCG
Source organism: Microvirga sp. (assembly GCA_036742625.1). Classification (GTDB taxonomy): domain Bacteria; phylum Pseudomonadota; class Alphaproteobacteria; order Rhizobiales; family Beijerinckiaceae; genus JAJKJG01. The sequence goes on along the minus strand of DAINQO010000262.1, from coordinate 1,230 downwards.
CCCTCGCGGTCGCCTTGGGCGCGGGTTTCGCCGCCTCCTTCCCCGAGTCCACGGGCTTTGCCGTTCGCGGCTTTGGCGGCGGCTTCCTCGGCTCGGCCGAGCCGGGGTCGTTCATGGACGGCGGCGGCGGCATCGCCTGGGCCGCGGCCGGCGAGGCGAGGGCGGGTGCGCAAAGCGCGAGCAGCAAGAGGAAGCGGGTCATCGGTCCTTTGATCCTCGGATGATCGGATGACGGGATGCGCCCAGCCCTACAGCAACTCGCGCTCGAAGCGCTTGTGCCGCATGGCGTAGAAGGGGATCGGCAACTCCTGGGCATAACCTTCGGCGATGCGGTGCTCGAGCTCGTCGAGGATCGTCAGCGTGATCGTCGGCAGCTCGAGCCGCTTCGCCTCGGCGATCGTCACCCAGGCGAGCTCGATCAGCTCGGAATCGGGTCCGACGAGCCCCGGCACCTCGTCGGCGACGAAATCGCGATCGATGGCGAAGAAGCGGGTGTCGAAGCGCTTCGGCCGGCGCGGCGGCGTGATCGCCCGGGCGATCAGCTGCAGCGCCTCGAGGTCGGGGAACACGGCGCGCTCGCGAAAGCTCTCCCAGGGGCCGGGCGGCACCCGGTCCGGCGCGCCGTGCTCCTTTGTGCCGAGCAGAAGCCCGGTCTCCTCGAAAGTCTCGCGGATCGCGGCGAGGGCGAGGGCGCGGGCGCGCTGCGGCGAGGGCCGCGTCACCCGCGCGAGGAGCGCCGCCTCGGCCCGGGCGTGGAGCGCGCCGGTCGCGGGCATCGAGCGGTCGCCGACCTCGATTCGGCCGCCGGGGAAGACGAACTTGCCCGGCATGAAGCGATGGCCGGGGTGCCGGCGTCCCATGAGCACCTTCGGCTGCGGTCCCGCGCGGTCGATGATGATGAGGGTCGCGGCGTCCTTCGGCCGGACGTTCGGCCAGCGCTGCTCGCGCTCGACCGCCGTCAGCCGCTCGGCGAGGCCCCGTCCCCTTGCGTCGTTCACCTGGCTGACCTCAGCTCGGATCGTCGTCGGCCCGGCGCCGGACGGCGTCGAAGCCGTGCATCCTTAATCCGTATTGCAGCCCGACGACAGCGCCCTTCACCGGCTGCAGCAGCAGGAGGCACAGGGCGACGGTGAGCGCCGGCCAGAGCGCCAGGTGAAACCAGAGCGGCACGTTCTCGAACCGCGTCTCGGCGGTGAGGATGCCCCAGCCGACGAGGTGGGCGACGATGAG
>DAINQO010000261.1:0-4401 GCA_036742625.1 Microvirga sp. | reverse complement strand
CGCTCCGGCAGGTTGAAGTCGACCTGCGTCGTGCCGCACTGCCAGTCGCGCCCGATCGCGTCGCGCAGCACGTACTCGAATTTCGGCCCGTAGAAGGCGCCCTCCCCCGGGTTGATCGCGGTCCTGATGCGGTTGCCGAAGCGCGCCGCGATCTCCTCGAGCACCCGGCCCATCACCGCCTCGGCGTGGTCCCACATGGCGTCGGTGCCGACGCGCTTGTCGGGCCGCGTCGAGAGCTTGACGACGATGTCGTTCTCGAAGCCGAAATCGGCATAGGTCGAGAGGATCAGATCGTTGATCTTGAGGCACTCGGCGGCGAGCTGGTCCTCGGTGCAGAAGATGTGCGCGTCGTCCTGGGTGAAGGCGCGCACGCGCATCAGCCCGTGCAGGGCGCCGGACGGCTCGTAGCGAGAGACGGCGCCGAATTCGGCAAGCCGCAGCGGCAGATCGCGGTACGACTTCAGACCGTACTTGAAGATCTGCACATGCCCGGGGCAGTTCATCGGCTTGATCGCGAAGACGCGCTCGTCCTCGGTCTGCGTGACGAACATGTTCTCGCGGTACCAGCCCCAATGGCCCGAGGTCTCCCACAGCGACTTGTCGAGGATCTGCGGCGCGTTGACCTCCTGGTAGTCGGCCTTGAGGCGCCGGCGCATGTAGGCGATGAGCTCCTGGAATAGCGTCCAGCCCTTCGGGTGCCAGAACACGACGCCCGGCCCTTCTTCCTGGAAGTGGAACAGGTCCATCTCGCGCCCGAGGCGGCGGTGGTCGCGCTTCTCGGCCTCCTCGAGCTGCTTCAGGTATTGCGTGAGCTCGCCTTCCGAAGCCCATGCCGTGCCGTAGATCCGGGTCAGCATCGGGTTGTTGGAATCGCCCCGCCAATAGGCGCCCGCGACCTTCATCAGCTTGAAGGCGCCGCCGACCTTGCCGGTCGAAGTCATGTGCGGCCCGCGGCAGAGGTCGAACCATTCGCCCTGGGCGTAGATCTTGAGGTCCTCCCCTTCCGGGATGGCGTCGATGAGCTCGAGCTTGAACAGCTCGCCCTTGTCGCGGAACACCTGTTTCGCCTTGGCGCGGCTCCACACCTCCTTGGTGAAGGGTTTGTCGCGCGCGATGATCTCGCGCATCTTCGCCTCGATCGCCGGGAAGTCCTCCGGCGTGAACGGCTCGGCACGGGCGAAGTCGTAATAGAAGCCGTTCTCGATCACCGGGCCGATGGTGACCTGCGTGCCCGGATAGAGGCTCTGCACCGCCTCGGCGAGCACATGGGCGGCGTCGTGCCGGATGAGCTCGAGCGCGCGCGGGTCCTCGCGGGTCAGGAACTCGATCCGGGCGTCGCCAAGGATCGGGTCGCCGAGATCGGCGACGCGGCCGTCGAGCGCCATCGCGACGGTGCGCTTGGCGAGCGACTTCGCGATCCCTTCCGCGACCGCCCGCCCGGTGATGCCGGCCTCGTACTGCCGTTGCGCGCCGTCGGGGAATGTCAGGGTGATCATCGAGGACTCCTGCTCACTCCTGCAAACCGGGCAGGTAAGCTCAGGCCGGCGGATAGGGGTTACGAGCGGCCGCCGTCGGGCTCGACCGCCTCGCAGAGCATCGCCGGCGCATTGACGCCGCGCCAGCGTGCGTAGCGCCAGGGCTTATACCAGGCACTTTCGACGGGCAACGCCTCGGCCACGAGGTCGAGCCCCGACGTGCCGCCGGGGCCGCAGCGGCAGATGCGGGCAAATCCCATCCAGCCGCCGGCCCAGAGGCCGTGGCGGGCGATCGCCTCGTCGGCGTAGTCGGAGCACGACGGCAAGTGACGGCAGTGGCGGCCGACAAAGGCCGAAAGCGTGAGCTGGTAGGCGCGGATCAGCCCGCGGGCGGCCTGCCGCGGCAGCCGCGATAGGAAGCCGCCGGCCATCACTCGGCGGCTGCCGGCTGCACCCGCCGCGCCGCGATCTCGTCGAGCGCGCTCACCACGGCGTCGAAGGTCAGCATCGTCGAGGCGTGCCGGGCCTTGAAATTGCGCACCGGCTCGAGCACCCGCAGCTCGGCCCATTTGCCGGCCGGCGGCTCGGCGTTCTCCTTCAGCATCCGCCGCATCGCGTCGCGGACCTCGCGCAGCTCCGCCGCCGTCGCGCCGACGACGGTTCGGGCCATGATCGAGGACGAGGCCTGGCCGAGCGCGCAGGCCTTCACCTCATGGGCGAAGTCGGCGACGGTGTCGCCGGCGAGCTTCAGGTCGACGGTCACGGTCGAGCCGCACAGCCGCGAATGCGCCGTCGCGCTCGCGTCCGGACGCTCGAGGCGTCCGAGCCGCGGGATGTCGGCCGCCAATTCCAGGATTCGCTTGTTGTAGATCTCGTTTAACATCAGGGCTTGCGGATTGGCGCGTTGCCGAGCACGGCGGCGCATCCAATATAAGGGCTTGAACCGGGAACGGCGAGATGGATGCGATCGTGAAGCCCCTGCGCGCGCTCGAGGCGAGGCCGCCGGAGCTCGAGAAGCCGCCGACGCGAGCGGAGGCGGAGGCCGCGGTGCGCACGCTCCTGCGCTGGGCCGGCGATGATCCGGCCCGGGAGGGGCTCGTCGATACGCCGCGGCGCGTCGCCAAGGCCTTCGAGGAGCTTTTCGCCGGCTATCGGACAAAGCCCTCCGACATCCTCGACCGGGTGTTCGAGGAGGTCGCCGGCTACGGCGACATCGTGCTCGTGCGCGACATCCCGTTTGCGTCGCATTGCGAGCACCACATGATCCCCTTCACCGGCTGCGCCCACATCGCCTACTACCCGGCGAACGGCGTCGTCGGGCTGTCGAAGCTCGCCCGCGTCGTCGACGCCTTCGCCCGCCGCCTGCAGACGCAGGAGAGCCTGACGGTGCAGATCGCCGACACCATCGACGAGGCGCTGCGGCCGCGCGGCGTCGCCGTGATGCTCGAGGCCGAGCACCTGTGCATGTCGATGCGCGGCGTCCGCAAGGCCGGCTCGTCGACGGTCACGACCCAGTTCACCGGCGTGTTCAAGGACGACCCGGCCGAGCAGGTCCGGTTCCTGACGCTCGTGCGCGGCGGCAAGGCTTGACCGACCGACCCGCCGATGGAAGCTGACGCGCCCGGCCCCGAGCCGGGCGTCGCGCATTGGACCGCACTCATGCCCGCACCCTTCCCGGTCGCCGCCTCGAAGCAGGAGCTCGAGGAAGGGCTCGTGCTCGCCCCCCGCTTCGGCCCGGACGGCCTCGTCACCGCGGTCGCGGCCGACGCCGACACCGGCGAGGTGCTGATGGTCGCGCACATGAACGCCGAGGCGCTGGCGCGGACGCTCGCGACCGGCGAGGCCTGGTACTGGTCGCGCTCGCGCGGCGAGCTCTGGCGCAAGGGGGCGACGAGCGGCCAGCTCCAGAGCGTGGTCGAGGCCCGCATCGACTGCGACCAGGACGCCGTCCTCCTCAAGGTCCGCATCGCCGGCGACGGCGGCTGCTGCCACACCCGCCGCCGCTCGTGCTTTTACCGGGTGGTGGAGAGCGCCGCGGCCGGGCAGAGCGGCGGAGGCGAGGGCCCGGTCTCGCCCGAGGGGAGGCAGTGGCGGTTGCGCGGCCTCTAACGGAAACCCCTCTCCCGGAGGGAGAGGGGCAGGGGTGAGGGGAACCGGCCGCGGGACAGACGCCGCCGGCAGGCTCCGCCGGCAGCGGCGTAACCCCTCACCCGGACGGCGCTTGCGCGCCGTCTCGACCTCTCCCTCCGGGAGAGGGGTCGCGCGGTGGGTACATCGGGGTGAAAATAGTCCTTGACACGCTCGGAACCCTGTCCTATATCACTCCCGTCCCGTCCACCCGAGGGGCGCGCTCATGAGGCGTCGTGGCGTGGGGCGGGGCCGGTGCCGCGCCGGGGAACGCATGCCTCGGTCCGGCGCCGCGCGGGGAACACGCAGCTAACGGCCGGGGGAGACTTGATTCAGAGCGCTCCGGACCTCGCCGGGGGCTGCCGGGCTTGGACGTCGGCGTCCCGGTCTCGGCCCTGCGGCGGCCGCAGAACACCGTGCGCGGGGCAAAACGGCCCGCAAATTAAAATAGATCGGGTCCGTTGCGCTCCGCGCACCCCTCGATCGTCTTGCCTCCCATGCCTCGGGCCGGAAGGACCGCGAGAACGATGACGGACGACCGCCGCCGCCGCGAAGACGACAGGCAACCGGCCGAGTTCCGGTTCCGCTCCTGCGAGGGCCTTGCCGACATCGACGACCTGATGCGGCAGCTCTCGGACCTTCTCGTCGTCCCGGTGCTGTGCCGCAAGCGGGCCTGCCGGCTCGCCGAGCGTTGCCGGGGCGGGCCCGGGCCGCCCTGCCTCCACCAGTACCCGGATGTCTTCGCGGTCCACGTTCGGGGCCGCATGCGCGAGATGCGCCGTTTCTGGCAGCGCCAGCG
>DAINQO010000260.1:0-4451 GCA_036742625.1 Microvirga sp. | reverse complement strand
CTGCAGCTTCTCGAAGCCGTCGGCCCAGATGCCGATGATGAAGCCGAACAGGCTGAACGTCACCGCCGTGACGACGAGGAAGAAGGCCATCCAGAACGGGTGCGCGATCTTGAGCGGCACGAACAGGGCCGCGGTCGCCAGGATGATGAGGCCGAGGATGATCGACTTCGTCGCCGCCGCGCCGACATAGGCGAGCACGATCTCGAAATACGACACCGGCGCCGACAGGAGCTCGTAGATCGTGCCGACGAACTTCGGGAAGTAGATGCCGAAGGAGGCGTTGGCGATGCTCTGCGTCAACAGCGACAGCATGATCAGCCCCGGCACGATGAAGGCACCGTAGGAGACGCCGTCGATCTCGGCGATGCGCGAGCCGATCGCCGCCCCGAAGACGACGAAGTACAGCGAGGTCGAGATCACCGGCGACACGATGCTCTGCAGGAGCGTGCGCCAGGTGCGCGCCATCTCGAACAGGTAGATGGCCTGGACGGCGTGCAGGTTCATCGCCGCTCCCTCACCAGGCTGACGAAGATCTCCTCGAGCGAGCTCTGGTCGGTGTGCAGGTCCTTGAAGCCGATGCCGGCGGCGTTGAGGTCGCGCAGGAGCGCCGTGATGCCGGTGCGCTCGCCCTGCGTGTCGTAGGTGTAGACGAGCTCGTCGCGGTCCGGCGACAGCGCGAGCCCGTAGCCGTCGAGGGCTTCGGGCACGCGGTCGAGCGGCGCCTGCAGGTGCAGCACCAGGCGCTTCTTGCCGAGCTTTCGCATCAGCTCGGCCTTCTCCTCGACGAGGATGAGCTCGCCCTTGCTCATGACGCCGATGCGGTCGGCCATCTCCTCGGCCTCGTCGATGTAGTGCGTCGTCAGGATAATGGTGACGCCGGTGTCGCGCAGCCGCCGCACGAGCCGCCACATGTCCTGCCGGAGCTCGACGTCGACGCCTGCCGTCGGCTCGTCCAGGAAGAGGATCTGCGGCTCGTGCGACAAGGCCTTGGCGATCATCACCCGGCGCTTCATGCCGCCGGAGAGCGTCATGATCTTGCTGTCTTTCTTGTCCCACAGCGACAGGTCCTTCAGCACCTTCTCGATATGGGCCGGGTTGCGGCGCTTGCCGAACAGGCCGCGGCTGAAGCTCACCGTCGCCCACACGGTCTCGAAGGCGTCGGTGGTCAGCTCCTGCGGCACGAGGCCGATCTTCGCGCGCGCGGCGCGGTAATCCGCGATGATGTCGTGCCCGTCGGCCGTGACGGTGCCGGCCGTCGGGTTGACGATGCCGCAGACGATGCTGATCAGCGTCGTCTTGCCGGCGCCGTTCGGGCCCAGCAGCGCGAAGATCTCGCCCGGGCGGATCGAAAGGTCGATGCCCTTCAGCGCCTCGAAGCCCGAGGCGTAGGTCTTCGACAGCTTCGAGATCGCGATGATCGGTTGCATGAGATGGATTGAGGCCAAACGGCGGGAGTGGCAGGAAGCGAGGCGGCTGCCCGCATCTAGGCGGCGCCGGACGGTTTGGCGACAATCGCCGCGCGGCACAAGCCGGGAGCTCGCATGAGCAGTATCGGTCCATGACCAAACGCGATAAGCTTATCGCGGCGATCCGGAACAATCCGAAGGATGTCGGGTTCGAAGACGCATGCAGGGCGGCGAGGTGGCTCGGCTTCACGGCAACGGGCGGCGCAGGGTCTCATCGCGCGTATTCACGTCCCGGCGAGCCGATGCTGCTGAACTTCCAGAACCGAAATGGCAAGATCAAGCCGTACCAGGCGCGGCAGCTGATCGCCATGATCGATAAGTACGAGAGCGAGCTGTGATCGATACCAGCCGGTATCCGGCCAGAGTCTTCTGGAGCGACGAGGACGAAGGCTTCATCGCGGAGGCGATCGATCTGCCGGGGTGCTCCGCCTTCGGCGAGACCCAGAGTGAAGCGATCATCGAGCTCCAGGATGCCATCAGGGCTTGGATTGCGGCGGCGACTGCGGCCGGGAACGCGATTCCGCCGCCGCGACGCAAGGTGGCTTGAATGCGCCAATGCAGTGCCGTCCGGATCGCATCCGTGCGATCTCAGGCCGGCTGCAAGGCGAGGCGCTCGACCGGGCGCTCCCGGATCGGCCAGTTGATCAGCGCCGCGAACAGCCCGAGCGCGATCGAGATGGACCACATGAGATCGTAGTTGCCGCGCAGATCGTAGAGCCGGCCGGCGCCCCAGCCGCCGAGGAAGCTCCCGACTTGGTGGCTGAAGAACACGATGCCGTAGAGCGTCGACATGTATTTCGGTCCGAAGATGTAGCCGACGAGCCCGCTCGTCAGCGGCACCGTGCCGAGCCACAGGAAACCGAGCGCGGCCGCGAAGGCGAGGACGCTGACCCACGACAGCGGCACGATCAGGAACACGGCGAAGACCGCCGAGCGCAGGAGATAGAGCAGCGCCAGCATGTCCTTGCGCTTGTGCCGCGAGCCGAGCCACGCCCACATCAGCGAGCCGAAGATGTTGAACAGGCCGACGAGGCCGATCGCCCAGCCGCCGAGCTCGAGCGGCGACACCGTGACGCCGAGCGCCGTCATGCCGACGCCCTTGTCGGAGATGTAGGCCGGCAGGTGCAGGCCGACGAAGGCGACGTGGAAGCCGCAGACGAAGAAGCCGAATGTGAGGAGCCAGAAGCTGCGGCTGCCGAACGCCTCGTCGAGCGCCTCGCGGCTCGTCTGCGCCGGCGCCGACCCCGGTCGCGCCGGCGCGCCGCCGCGGTCCTCGCGCAGGCCGAGCGTCAGCGGCATCATGACGATCGAGCCGAGCGCCAGCACCAGCATGGTCAGGTGCCAGTCGCCGAGCCGCTCCTGCAGGAGCGAGGCGATCGGCACCACCGCGAACTGTCCGAAAGAGCCGCCGGCGGTCGCGACGCCGAGCGCGATCGAGCGCTTTTCCACCGGCGTCTGGCGGGTGATGGCGCCGAAGATCGGGCCGAAGCCCGCCGCCGCCATGCCGACGCCGGTGAGCGCGTTGCCGAGCGTCAGCAGGACGCCTTCGGTCGCAGCCGCGATCATCAGCATGCCGGCGACGTAGACGGCGCCGCCGGCCGCGACGGTGCGCGCCGTGCCGAAGCGATCGGCGACGTTGCCGACGAAGGGCGACAGCACGCCCATCAAGAGCATCGACAGCGCGTTGCCGAACGACCACAGCTCGCGCCCAACGTTGAGGTCGAGTGCGATCGGCTTCTGGAAGATGCCGAAGCTCTGCCTGGCGCCGATGCCGATCGTCAGGATCACGGCGCCGCAGATGACGGGGACCCAGAAGCTGCGCTCGGCGGCGGGGTGCGCCGAAGTCGTCTCCATGACCATCGATCCTTGTCGGCGACGCCCCACGGGCGTGAACGGAGCAATATAGGACGCCTTGCGCGTCATTGGGGGTGTACGGCTCGCGTGACTGCCATCACAAATATGCAAGCGGCGTGACGCCGGATGACAGGGCCGCCCGGCGGGGGCACAAAGGGGCATGCCCGATGAGCCGTACAAAGCTGCCGCCAACCGAGCCCTTTGGCGCGTCGCCATCGCCGGCGGCGGCATCGCGGGGCTGTCGCTGGCGCTGGCGCTGAAGCAGGCGCTCGGCTCGGCGCTCGCGGTGGCGGTCTACGATCCGGCGCTCGCCCGCGATCCCGCCGGCGACAGGCGCGCCTATGCGATCGCCGCCGGCGCGCGGCGGATGCTCGCGGCGCTCGGCGTCTGGGGAGCGATCGAGGGCGGGGCGCAACCGATCCTCGACATGGTGATCACCGACAGCCGGGTCTCGGATCCGGTGCGGCCGGTGTTCCTGACCTTCGACGGCGAGGTCGAGCCCGGCGAGCCCTTCGCCCATATGGTCGAGAGCGGCGCGCTCGCGGCGGCGCTGATGGAGGCCTGCCGTGCGGCGGTCGTCGACCTGCACCCCGCCGCGGCCGGCGGCTACGAGGCCGAGGACGAGGCGGTGTCGCTGCGCCTCGCCGGCGGCGGCAGCGCGCACGCCCATCTCCTCGTCGCTGCCGACGGCGCGCGCTCGCGGCTGCGCGAGGAGGCCGGCATCGGCTGGGTCGGCTGGTCGTACCCGCAATCGGCGATCGTCGCGACGATCGCCCATGAGCGCGACCATGAGGGCCGCGCCGTCGAGCACTTCCTGCCGGCGGGGCCGTTCGCGATCCTGCCGCTTGCGCCCGGCGGGCCGCTCGGTCACCGCTCTTCGATCGTCTGGACCGAAGACGCCGGGAGCGTGCCGCACCTCCTCGGGCTCGATCCCGAGGACCAGCGGGACGAGATCGAGCGCCGCTTCGGGCTGCGGCTCGGGCGCATCGCGCTCGAGACGCGGCCGCAGGCGCACCCGCTCGCCTTCGGCATCGCGCGCCGCTTTGCCGCCCCGCGCCTGGCGCTCCTCGGCGACGCCGCGCACGTCATCCACCCGATCGCCGGCCAGGGCCTCAACCTCGGCCTCAAGGA
>DAINQO010000259.1:0-4471 GCA_036742625.1 Microvirga sp. | reverse complement strand
CTGATCGCGAGCCTTCGGGCTATTTTTCTAGCTTAGGCTCGGTCCCTTCGAGCGGCCGCAGGTGAAAACGGAGCCGGTGGCGTCGTCCTCCGCCTCCTATGCGGCGGCGAATGTCCAACGGTAGCAGCACCTCGCTATGGTCGCAGACGCCTTGAGCGTTCCCCAGGATCTTGGCCCAATCGTCCTTGCCGCCGATGCGCTCGGGACGTTCGTGAGCGCTCTGGATCGAGGCTCGATAGGTCGCAAGCCCACAATCAACCTGGGCGTGTAATTATCCACAAAAACAGCTCTTAGAGGTAAGTGTGCAGAACGAAGCCAGCCGTGGCCTAAAAGGTCGCGCATACCACGGCCGAAAGTAACGCCGCACTGCGGGATCAAGCACCGGGCACAAGCAGGGTCATGAATGCAACCGAAAACCTGCCCGAAGCTGGCAGCCGGAGGATCATGGGCGAAGCGAGTAGTCCTCGCGCAAGGCCGTCAGCTCGCGCGAGTAGTAGGGATCGCGCCGGAGCGCCGGCCCCCAGCGGCGTTTCACGAGCTCGATCTCTCGTCCAAACCGCTGCGCCTGGTCGCGGCTGATCTCAGCCCCCCGGGAGGCGGATTCGTGGTGGCGAAGCTCGGCGAAGGGCGTCCAGAGGTTCAGGTAGCCGGCGCGCAGGACCTTGAGGCAGAAATCGACGTCGTTAAAGGCGACTGCCAGCTCCTCATTAAGCCCGCCGACCTCCTCGTAGACCGAGCGCCGCACCACGAGGCAGGCGGCGGTGACGGCCGAGACGTTGCACGCCGCGATCGCCCGGCCGACATAGCCCGGCGCGCCTCCTGGCAGGCCCTTGTGGGCGTGGCCGGCGAGGCCGCCGAGGCCGAGCACGATCCCGGCGTGCTGCACGGTGCCGTCCGGGTAGAGGAGCCTCGCGCCGACGCAACCGATCTCAGGGCGAAGCGCGTGCCCCACCATCTCGGTGAGCCAATCCGGCGCCAATACCTCGATGTCGTTGTTGACGAGGGCGATCACGCTTCCGCGGGCTTGCGCGACGGCGAAGTTGTTGATGGCGGAGAAATTGAATGGGCCGGGATACGGCAGAACCCTGACCCGCCCGTCGGCCGCGACCGCGGCGAGATAGCGCAAGGTCTCCGGCTCGCGCGAGGCGTTGTCGACGACGATCACCTCGAAGGATGCGTAGGCGGTCTTCTCCAGGATGGAGTTGAGGCAGCCCCGCAGGAGCGGGAGCCGATCGCGGGTTGGGACGATGATCGAAACCAGCGGCGGCGGAGCCGGTATGGCGTAGCGGATGCGCAGAATCGACCGGCCGGCGATCGGCTCGACCTGCCCGGGCCGGCCGATGCGGCGAAGATGCTCTGAAACGGCCCGCGCGCTCGCCGCAGCGGCGGCGGGGTCGGATGGGCGCGCCGGATCGGCCCCGCCGTCCTCGACATGGACCAGAACCTTGGCCACGTGGCGAATGCGGTCGGCCGCCACCTGCTCGGTCGCGCGCAGGTTCACATCGTGGTCACGGGCAGCACCGAAGCCCTGACGCCAGCCGCCGAGCCGGCGCAGGGTCTCGGTGTTCCAGGCGGTGACGCGGCCGAGATAGTTCCAGGAGCGCAGCAGATCGGGCGACCAGTCCGGCTTGAACCGGGGCGTGTGCCGCCGTCCGTTCCGATCGATCTGATCCTCGTCGCTGTATACGAGATCGACCGTAGACTCAGCGATGGCAAGCCCGATCGTGGCAAGCGCGTGCGGGCGGAGGATGTCGCCCGCGTCGAGGCGCAGTACCCAATCGGCGTGCGTCTGGGTGAGGGCGTCGTTCAGCCCGGTCGCGGGGTCGTCGCCTTCTTGTCCGACGAGAAGCCGGATGCGGCGATCGCGCTCGGGCCCCGCGGCGAGCTCGGCGAATTGCGGCTTCAGCTCCGCACCGGCGACGAGATGCAGCTCCCAAGCCTCGTGGAATTGCGCTTGCAGCGCCACGACGGTGCGGTCGAGCTTTTCTGGGTCGAAACGATCGAGGGCGAGGAAGATCGCGAAGGAGGGCAGCGTCGCGGAGCCGGCCAGGCGCTCGCGGTAGTACGGCGCGTCGCGGGCGGGGTCGTCGTCGAAAGTCGCGAGCCAGGTCTCGTAGTCGCCGGCTTGCGTGTCGGCGCCGCGGCGGGAGACGATCACGTCGCCCCGTACGACGCCCGCCCGATAGCGGCGGAAGGCGGCGAAGAGCGCCCGCGGGTCGCGCCGTAAGAGCTCGAACGCCCGCCCGCCGAGAAGGCGCAGGCGGGCGAGGGGCCCAAGCCGCGCGACGCGAAAGCCCGCGATCGAGGGTCGCTCGCCCAGGGTATCCGTCTGGACAACGATCGCCTGGAGCGGCTCCGGTACGTCGCAGACGCTCCGGTATCGGCCTTGGCCGAGATAGGCGAGCGGGATGGTGCGGAGCCGGGCCCGCTCGCCGGCACCGTACTCGAAATCGAAGCCGACATCGGAGAGCCGGCTGCTCGCGAACGCGATCTCGACATCGTAGAGGCCCGGTCGCAGCGGCCGCCGCGGCACGAGACGCATCGCCGTCCCGCCGGCCTCAGCGATCGTGAAGCCGGCGCTCTCGACGATGCTCGCGGCGGACGCCATGCGCGGTCGCTCAGCCGCGGTGGTAGTCGCGGTACCAGGCGACGAAGCGGCGGATGCCTTCGGCGAGCGGCGTCGCCGGCGAGAAGCCGATGTCGCGGGCGAGATCCTCGACATCGGCGCAGGTCGCGGCCATGTCGCCGGGTTCCGCGTCGCGCATCACCTTCTCGGCCTTTCGCCCAAGCTCGTGCTCGATCAGAGCGATCACCGTGTTCACCTCGACCGGCGTGCGATTGCCGATGTTGTAGACGCGGTAGGGGGCTGGGCTTGTGGCCGGATCCGGGCTGTCTCCGCTCCAACCCGGGTTCGGCGCGGCGGGGCGATCGAGCACTCGGATCACTCCCTCGACCACGTCGTCGATATAGGTGAAATCGCGCAGTGTCCGGCCGTGGTTGTAGACCTGGATCGGCCGACCCTGCACGATCGCGTGGGTAAAGGCGTAGACCGCCATGTCGGGCCTGCCCCAGGGGCCGTAGACCGTGAAGAAGCGCAACCCCGTCGCCGGCAGGCCGAAGAGATAGCTATAGGAATGCGCCATGAGCTCGTTCGCCTTCTTGGTCGCGGCGTAGAGGCTCACCGGATGATCGACGTTGTCGTGCACCGAGAACGGCATCTTGCGGTTTAGCCCGTAGACCGAGCTCGAGGAAGCGTAGGTGAGGTGCTTGACGCCGCCATGGCGGCACGCCTCGAGGAGGTTGGCGAAAGCGACGAGATTGGCGTCGATATAGGCGCGGGGATTTTCGAGCGAGTAGCGAACGCCGGGCTGGGCAGCGAGATGGATCACCTGGGCGGGCCGGTGCGTCTCGAACAGCCTGTTCCCCGCATCGGAGTCGGCGAGGTCCAGGCGCTCGAACCGGAACAGCGGCTGCGCTTCGAGCACGCGTAGTCGCGCCTCCTTGAGGGCGCGGTCGTAGTAGGGCGCGAAGTTATCGACGCCGACCACCGGCCGCTCGAGCTCCAGGAGCCGCCGCGCAACCGCGAAGCCGATAAAGCCGGCGGCGCCGGTGACGAGGGTTGGAGCGGAAGCGGTCACGCCTTGACGATCTTGGGACTCGCGAGCCCGGCGCGGGCGCAGGCGTTGCGGGTGTCGATGACGATCTGCGCGTGCTCGATGATCGCAGCGTAATCGATGCCGTCGTGGTCGGTCGCGATCAACACCGCATCGTAAGACGCAATCGTTCGCGGCGACAGCGCGACCGAGCGCCGGCCGGCGAAGTGCGGGTACTCGCGGGTCGGCGGCATCACCTCGATGAACGGGTCGTGGTAGTCGACGCTTCCACCACGCGCCTCGATCAGCGCGATCAGCTTCAGCGACGGGCTCTCGCGCATGTCGTCGACGTTCTTCTTGAAGGCGATGCCGATAAGGAGAATCGCTGAGCCCGATAGGCCCTTTCCGAGCCGCCGGTCGATCGCCTCGATGAGACGCTCGACGACGTAGTTCGGCATGCGCGTGTTGATCTCCCCCGCAAGCTCGATGAAGCGGGTCGCGATCTCGTACTCCCGCGCCTTCCAGGTGAGGTAGAACGGATCGATCGGGATACAGTGCCCGCCGAGGCCGGGGCCGGGATAGAACGGCATAAAGCCGAACGGCTTCGTCTTCGCCGCCTCGATCACCTCCCAGACGTCGATGCCCATGGCGTCGTAGACGACCTTGAGCTCGTTCACGAGGGCGATGTTGACGGCCCGGAAGACGTTCTCGGTGATCTTCACAGCCTCCGCCGTCGCCGTCGAGGAGACCGGGACGGTCTCGACTACGAGCGCGTCGTAGAGCGCCTTCGCGGCAGCGAGCGCCTCCGGGCCATCGCCGCCGACGACCTTCGGGATCGTGCCAGTGCCGAAATGCTCGTTGCCCGGGTCCTCGCGCTC
>DAINQO010000258.1:0-4482 GCA_036742625.1 Microvirga sp. | reverse complement strand
CGCCTCAACCCGGCGGTCGAGGAGATCCTCTACCCGGCGATGGAAGACTACCAGCTTGACCTCATCATCGGCGAGGGGCCGGCGGCGCGCTCGGTCAAGATCGAGCTGCCGAAGTTCACGCTGATCGGCGCGACGACCCGCGCCGGGCTCCTCACGACGCCGCTCCGCGACCGCTTCGGCATCCCGATCCGGCTCGAGTTCTACACCGTCGACGAGCTCGAGCTGATCGTGAAGCGCGGCGCCCGCGTGCTCGGCATCGGCATGTCCGAGGACGGCGCGAACGAGATCGCCAAGCGCTCGCGCGGCACGCCGCGCATCGCCGGGCGGCTGCTGCGGCGCGTGCGCGATTTCGCGCTCGTCGAGGAAGCCGGCGCCGTCACGCGCGAGGTCGCCGACAGCGCCTTGAAATTCCTCGACGTCGACCCGATCGGGCTCGACCTCATGGACCGCAAGTACCTCTTGACCATCGCGAACTCGTTCGGCGGCGGCCCGGTCGGGATCGAGACCATGGCGGCGGCGCTGTCCGAGCCCCGGGACGCCATCGAGGAGATCATCGAGCCGTTCCTGATCCAGCGCGGCTTCGTCCAGCGCACGCCGCGCGGCCGCGTGCTGACGCCGCACGCCTTCCGCCATCTCGGCCTGCCCGAGCCGCAGCGCGATCCGGCGGTGCAGTTCGGGCTGTTCCAGAACAGCGCCGGCGCGGTAGACGATTAGCCCCTCGGTCTCCGCGCTTTCGCCATCTTTCTGGGTCGTGTGGCGTGACGGAAAGCCGGGCCGGAGGCGCGGCTGGCGAGCGAGCGTCAGGCGACCCGTGGATCTCGATCGGCAGATGGGCCTGAGGCCGACCGAAGGGATGATCGTCGGTGGCCGTCACCTTCTCCCCATGCGCGTCTACTACGAGGACACGGACTGGTCCGGCGTCGTCTACCACGCGAACTATCTGCGCTTCCTCGAGCGCGGCCGGACCGAGTTCCTGCGCGCCGCCGGCGTCGACCAGTCGATCCTCCACGCCGAGGGCGAGGGACTGACCTTCGCCGTGCGGCGGATGACGATCGACTACCTCCGGGCGGCCCGCATGGACGACGTGCTCCTGGTCGAGACCCACACCGGCGAGGTCCGCGGCGCCTCGCTCGTCATCGCCCAGCGCATCCTGCGCGGCGACGAGATCCTCGTGACGGCCGACGTGCGCGTAGCGGCGATCGCCGGCGGACGCCCGTCGCGCATCCCGGACGGGCTGAGGGCGGTCCTCTCGCCGCCCGACCTCCCCGCCGGAACGGGGCCGGGGGCGCCCCCTCATATTGTGACGGTTTCCTAACGCTGCTAAGAGCCTCACGCCTCCCTTACGGCTCGGGCGCTTCCCGGGCGCAGCGGACTTATCGATGCTGTTCAACTCCTCGATCAAGCTCGTCGCGGGAAACTCGAACCGTCCGCTCGCGCAAGGCATCGGCGACTACCTGAAGGTGCCCCTGACCCGCTGCTCGGTGCGGCGCTTCGCCGACATGGAGATCTTCGTCGAGATCCAGGAGAACGTCCGCGGCGAGGACGTGTTCGTGGTCCAGTCGACCTCGTTCCCGGCGAACGATCACTTGATGGAGCTCCTGATCATGATCGACGCCGCGCGGCGCTCCTCGGCGCGGCGCATCACGGCGGTGATCCCTTATTTCGGCTATGCCCGGCAGGACCGGCGCACCTCCGGCCGCACGCCGATCTCGGCGAAGCTCGTCGCGAACCTCATCACCCGCGCCGGCGTCGACCGGGTCCTGACCGTCGATCTCCACGCCGGGCAGATCCAGGGCTTCTTCGACATCCCGACCGACAACCTGTTCGGCGCGCCGGTGATCGTGCGCGACATCAAGGAGCGGCTCGGCAACGGCGAGAAGGTCGTGGTCTCGCCGGACGTCGGCGGCGTGGTGCGGGCGCGCGCCATCGCCAAGCGCATCGACGCCTCCCTCGCCATCGTCGACAAGCGCCGCGAGCGCGCCGGCGAATCCGAGGTGATGCACATCATCGGCGACGTCGCCGGGCGCTCCTGCATCCTCGTCGACGACATCGTCGATTCCGGCGGCACCCTGTGCAACGCCGCCGACGCGCTCCTCGCGCAAGGGGCGAAGGACGTCTACGCCTACATCACCCACGGCGTGCTCTCCGGGGGAGCGGTCTCGCGCATCGCGACCTCGAAGCTGAAGGAGCTCGTCATCACCGATTCGATCCAGCCGACCGAGGCCGTGAAGGCAGCCCGCAACATCCGCGTCATCTCGATCGCCGCCCTCCTCGGCGAGGCGATCGGGCGCACGGCGACCGAATCCTCCGTCTCGAGCCTGTTCGATTGAGCAGCGCAGGCACTGATCTCCAGCGCCGCCGCATCCGCGAGGGCGCGGTCTTCCTCGTCCTCTACGCGCTGACGATCCCGGCCGCGAACTGGATGATCGGGAACGTTGGCACGCTCTGCCCGCCGACCGGGCCGTGCCTGATCCCGGTCGCGCCGGGGCTGATGGCGCCGAGCGGCGTCGTCATGGTCGGCCTGACGCTCGTGCTGCGCGACCTCGTTCAGCGCCGGCTCGGGCCGGCTGCGTCGCTCGCTGCGATCGTGGTCGGGGCGGCGGTCTCGGCCGCACTCGCGCCGCCCGCGATCGTCATCGCCTCGACCGCGGCCTTCCTGATCTCGGAACTCACGGACTTCGCCGTCTACGCTCCGCTGCAGAGGCGGCGCTTCGTGACCGCGGTCGTGCTGTCGAGCCTCGCCGGGCTTGTCGTCGACTCGGCCGTTTTCCTCTGGCTCGCCTTCGGCAGCCTCGACTTCCTCCTCGGCCAGATCGTCGGCAAGGCCTGGATGGTGCTGCTCGCCATCCCCTTCGCCCGCTGGCTCCGCCGCCGCGACGAGCGGCTGGGGCTGGCGCCGGCCTGAAACGCGTTGCACTTCGTGGGCTTGCGCGCTATATGCCCGCCCGCGCCCGCTCGACACCCTTGGAGGCAAGGGGCGCGAACCGGACCGGCCGCCCCAGGGCGGCTTTCGGTTTTCTAAAACACCAATCGAAGGACCACGACCATGGCTTCCGTGAAGCAGCTTCAGGCCGTGGCGCGCGACCGGGTCGGCAAGGGGGCCGCCCGGGCCGTTCGTCGCCAGGGCCGCGTACCCGCCGTCATCTACGGCGCCGGCGCCGCGCCGACGCCCATCGCCCTCGACTTCAACGAGGCCCGCCGGCTGATCTTCGCCGGGCACTTCCTCACCACCGTGTTCGAGATCGAGGTCGACGGCGAGAAGACCCGCGCCATCCCGCGCGACTACCAGCTCGATCCGGTGAAGGACCTGCCTGTCCATGTCGATTTCCTGCGGCTCGCCGAAGGCCAGCGGATCAGGGTCGAGGTGCCGGTCCACTTCATCAACCAGGAGGCCTCGCCGGGCCTCAAGCGCGGCGGCACGCTCAACATCGTGCGCCACACGATCGAGCTGCTGGTGCCGGTCGACGCCATCCCGGACGCGCTCGACGCCGATCTCACCGGCTTCGACATCGGCGATTCGCTCCACATCTCGGCGATCACCCTGCCGGAAGGCGCGAAGCCGACGATCAGCGAGCGCGACTTCACCGTCGCGACGATCGTCGCCCCGTCGGGCCTGAAGGAAGAGGCGGCGGCGGCCGCGGCGGCTGCTGCTGCTGCGGCGCCGGCGGCGGCCGAGCCGGCGCCGGGCGCGGCTCCGGCGGCTCCGGCTGCGGCGCCGGCGAAGAGCTAGGCGCTTCTTCGCCATCTTCCGTTGGCTGCAACGCTCCGGTCTTTGGGCCGGAGCGTTTCGCCATGGTGAGCCCATGCGTCTCTTCGTTGGCCTCGGCAATCCCGGCGCGCGCTACGCCGGCAACCGCCACAATGTCGGCTTCATGGCGGTCGACGCGATCGCCCGCGCCCACGGCGCGCCGGCCTGGCGCCGGCGTTTCTCCGGCGAGGGCACCGAGGCCGTGCTCGGCGGCCAGCGCGTCCTGATCCTGAAGCCGACGACCTTCATGAACGATTCCGGGCGCGCCGTCGCCGAGGCGCAGCGCTTCCTCAAGATCGCCCTCTCCGACGTTGTCGTGTTCCACGACGAGCTCGACCTCGCGCCGGGCAAGGTGAGGGTGAAGCTCGGCGGCGGCAACGCCGGCCATAACGGGCTGCGTTCGATCACCGCCCATTGCGGCAACGACTATCGCCGCGTGCGCATCGGCATCGGGCACCCCGGCGACAAGGTGCTCGTGCACCCTTATGTGCTGAGCGATTTCGCGAAGAGCGAAGCGCCTTGGGTCGACGACCTCTGCGCCGCGGTCGCCGACCACGCCGCGCTCCTCGCTCGTGGCGAGGATTCGAGCTTCCAGAACAAGGTCCACCTCGCGCTCGCGGCGAAAGGCTGGGGTGACGCGAAGCGGCCCGACGAAGCCGCCAGAAAGGAGTTATGAAGCCATGGGCTTCAAGATGGGCATCGTCGGCCTGCCGAACGTCGGCAAGTCGACGCTT
>DAINQO010000257.1:0-4501 GCA_036742625.1 Microvirga sp. | reverse complement strand
TAGCCGAGGAGCGAGCCGAGCCGCGGCGTGTCGTTGAACTTCGCCCGGTAGGCGTCGACGAAGGCCTTGTGCCGCGGGCTGTCGATCTGCTCCCACGGGTAGCCGGTGGTGATCCAGCCCTCCGGCGTCTCCTCGCCGAGCGGCAGGAGGTATTCGGGCTCGCCGGTGAGGAGGCTCGCGACGGTCCTGCCCTCGAACAGGCCGCGCGAGTTGCCCTCGCGCACGAACGGCGTGAGATCGGCGCCGAAGAGCACGTTGAAGATGCCGTCGGGCTTGCCCTGCGCGAGCGCGTTGACGGTCGCGCCGGCGTCGAGCTTGCCGAGGGCCGGGTACTGCTCGACGACGATCTCGGCCTTCGGGTTCGCCTCCTTGATCAGGCGCTTGAAGTTCGCCGCGGCGGACTGGCCGTACTCGTAGTTCGGCGCGACGATCGCCCAGCGGTCGACGGTCTTCCCCTTCACCGCCTCGACCAGCATCTTGGTCTGCATGAAGGTCGAGGGCCGGACCCGGAAGGTGTAGCGGTTGCCCTGCGCCATGGTGACGGCGTCCGACAGCGGCTCGGAGGCGAGGAACATGACCTTGCGCTGGTTGGCGTAGTCCGCGACCGCAAGGCCGATGTTGGAGAGGAAGGTGCCGGCGAGCATCGACACGTTCTCGCGGGTGACGAGCTCCTCGGCGACGCGCGTCGCATCGCCGGTGGTGGCGCCGTCGTCGCGGAAGATGAACTCGAGCCGGCGGCCGCCGAGCACGCCGCCCTTGGCGTTGATCTCCTCGAGCGCAAGCTGCATCGCATTGCGGTAGGGAACGCAGAAGGCAGCCATGCGGCTGTAGGAGTTGAGCTCGCCGACCTTCACCGGGTCCTTGCCCTGGGCGAAGGCCGGCGCGGCGGTGGCGGCAAGGCCCGCGGCCGAGCCGGCGATCAGGGCCCGGCGCGAGAGGTGCAGCGAGGGATTCTTGGCCATCTGTCGGCTCCGGTTCGACCCGGGCGGACGGTAGCACAGGCGTAACGCCCGGCAACGTCCCCCTTGCGCAAAGCCGTGCGGGCGCGTTCTCTCCACATTCCCGTTGCGGATTCACGCACTCCCGATGCTTCTTCCGGACGATCCCGCCCGCGCCTTCATGCCTTATCCGGCCGTCGAGGTTGCGAACGCGCCCTCGGGCCCGCTCGCCGGGCTGACGCTCGGCGTCAAGGACCTCTATGACGTCGCCGGCTATCCGACGAGCGGCGGCTCGCCGCATGTGCTCGCTCTGTCCGGGGTGAAGACGCGCAGCGCGGCGGTGGTCGAGCGGCTCGTCGGCGCCGGCGCCCGCTTCGTCGGCAAGACGATCACCGACGAGCTCGCCTTCTCGCTCAGCGGCAAGAACGCCCATTTCGGCACGCCGGTGAACGGCGGCGCGCCGGACCGCATCCCGGGCGGCTCGTCCTCGGGCTCGGCCGCCGCGGTGTCGAACCGGCTCTGCGACATCGCCCTCGGCAGCGACACCGGCGGCTCCGTGCGCGGGCCGGCGAACCATTGCGGCCTGTTCGGCATCCGCCCGAGCCACGGCCGCATCAGCCTCGAGGGCTGCCTCGCGCTGGCGCCGTCGTTCGACACCTGCGGCTACTTCGCCCGCGACGCCGCCACCTTCGAAAAGGTGAGCGCGGTGCTGCTGGGCGACGACCCGGCGCCCTTGCCGGCGACGCCGCGCCTGCTGCTCGCCGCCGATGCCTTCGCCATGGTCGACGTCGAGGTCCGGGCCGTGCTCGCGCCCGTCATCAAGGCGATCGAGGGCGCCCTCGGGCAAGCGAGTCTCGTCGAGACCGCGCCGGAGGGATTCGATCCGCTGTACTGGTCGCACCGGCGCCTGCAAGCGCGCGAGGCCTGGGGCAGCTTCGGCGCGATGATCGAGCGCTACCGGCCGCCGCTCGGTCCCGGCGTCGCCGATCGCTTCGAATTCGCGCGGCTCGTCACCGACGCCGAGGTCGCGGAAGCCGAGGAGGTGCGGGAGCGCTTCGCGACCCGATTCCGCGGCCTTATCGGCACTGGCGCGGTGATGCTGCTCCCGACCATGCCGGATATCGCGCCGCTCCTCGCCGAGCCCGAGGAGGCGCTCAACGCCTACCGCAATCGCGCCATCAACCTCCTGTGCCTGTCCGGCCTCTCCGGCGTGCCGCAGGTCGCGATGCCGCTGACGCAGCGCAACGGCGCGCCGCTCGGGCTCTCGCTTCTGGGGCCGCGGGGCTCGGATCTTGCGCTGGTGCGGCTCGCGGCGCGGCTTGCCGGCGAGCGGATCGGACCGGCATGACGCGAGCGCCGTTCGGGACGCTCGGCGGCGAGGGCGTCGAGGAGGTGACGCTCTCCTCGGCGGCCGGGGCGGTCGCGAAGATCATCACCTTCGGGGCGATCGTCCGCGATCTCGTCGTGCCCTCCCGCAAGGGACCGCAGCGCGTCGTCCTCGGGCTCGACCGCGTCGAGGATTATGTCGGAAGCGCCCGCTACATGGGCGCGATCGTCGGGCGCTACGGCAACCGCATCGGCAACGGCCGCTTCGGCCTCGACGGCAAGAGCTTCGCGCTCGACCTCAACGAGAACGGCCGCCAGCACCTCCATGGCGGCGGGCGGGGCTTCGCGCAGCGGCTCTGGACCGTCGTCGATGCGAGCGCGTCGTCGGTGACGCTCGCGCTCGTCTCCGCCGACGGCGACATGGGCTATCCCGGGCGGCTCGTCGCCACCTGCGCCTATGCGCTCCTCGAGCCGGCGACGCTGCGCATCGTGCTCGAGGCGACGGCGGACCAGCCGACGCCGGTCAACCTGACGACGCACCTCTATTACAATCTCGACGGCGGCCCCGACATCCTCGACCACGAGCTCAAGATCGCGGCCGAGCACGTCACGCCGACCGACGACGAGCTGATCCCGACCGGCGAGGTCAGGAGCGTCGCCGGCACGCCCTACGATTTCCGCGCCTTGCGCCCGATCCGCGCCGCAAAGCACGTCGCGGCGGCCGAATACGACCTCAACTATGTGCTGTCCGGCGCCGGCGGGGGGCTCGGTCACGCCGCGACGCTGGCCTCGCGACGCAGCGGCGTCGCCATGGAGCTGTGGACGACCGAGCCCGGGCTGCAGTTCTACGGCGGCCACAAGCTCCACGTCCCGGCGGGCGCGCTCGGCGGCGGCGGCTACGGGCCCCACGGCGGACTGTGCCTCGAGCCGCAGCGCTTCCCGGACGGGCCGAACAAGCGGCATTTCCCGTCCTGCATCCTGCGGCCCGGCGAGGTCTCGCGGCAGGTCAGCGAGCTGCGCTTCGCGGCGCGGTAGGGGCGGCGTGCCGCTGCATGGCGCGCTGCGCCACAAGGCGCGCTCCGATGTCGGGGCTTCGAAGCCTCAGCGGACGAAAGCTCCGCTTCCCGCCGGAAGAAGCCTTGGCGGGGGGCATGGCGCGCCTCCACAGAGCGTAGCGGCCGGTGATGCCGCTTTTCGCTGACCGTGCCGGGGCAGAGTGTCTCGTCGACAACCGGTTCTTCGTAAGCTACACGCCCGGGTCCTGCTGTGCATTGGCGAAGCCGCCACACGAGCTGAGCCAAGAGGTCTTCGATGGCGACTCAATTCGCAATCAACGAGCCGGATAGTTCCAATTCCCCGAACGCGGCTTATCTCCAGCTTCGAGGGAGCCGGGCGCAGGGCTTCCGCTTACTCCATTCTCCGGACGACGTTGTGTTCGGATACGGCGCCATCGATTTTATCGGGGATCACGACTACTTCGACATTCCTCTGCCCTCGAACATCATTGATTCCTTCCTAATCTTCTCTGGTACGGTCACGATCAACGTCATCGCGAATGACGGCACCCCGTTCGACGGCGTGCTCACCCTGTACCCACGCTTCAATTCCTCAGATGTCGTGGCGACGGGCACGAGCCTGGGCGCGGGCGAGACGTTCCTGCAGTTCAACGGCGGGAGCAGCTACTCGGGCTATAGCCTGGAGCTACAGGACAACGGCAACGACCAGACCGGCGGCTACACCATCTTCGTGAACGTTCCGGGCGGCCCCCCTCTATACGCCGACTGGTGGCAACGACACCGTCACCGGCACTAACGGTCGCGACCTGCTGGTCGGGGGCGGCGGCAACGACACGCTCATCGGCCTCGACGGCCGGGACGTCCTGAACGGCGGCCCCGGCGCCGACACGCTCCAGGGCGGCGCCGACAACGACCTCTACGTCTACGTCGACGCGGCCGACACGGTCGTCGAGCAAGCCGGCGCCGGCAACGACACGGTCTGGACCCGGGAGGTCAGCTTCACCCTGCCCGCCAACGTCGAGAACCTCCTGCTCATCGAGGGCACGGCGGCCCGGGACGGCATCGGCAACGCGCTCGACAACGTCATCACCGGCAACGCGGCCCACAACGGCCTCGTCGGCGGCGACGGCAACGACACCCTGATCGGCGGCCTGTCCGACGACGCCATGTTCGGGGGCCTCGGCAACGACACCTACTCCGTCGACAACGCCAGCGATCTCG
>DAINQO010000256.1:0-4502 GCA_036742625.1 Microvirga sp. | reverse complement strand
GGATCGTGCGCCCGCCGGCGAAGATGTCGGCGACGACGTCGGCGCGGTGCAGGCGGACGAGCAGGTTCCGCCCGTCGCCGATGCGCCCGTGGACGAAGGCGAAATGCTGCACCGGATCGAACGGCGTCGCATAGGCATATCCGGTGAGCTCGCCGATCTCGCTCTTGACCGGGAAGGAGCCGAGCCGCTCGACGAGCTTCTCGCGCGCCTGCCGGTAGGCGATGAGGTCGGCGACGGAGATGCGGCGCAGGCCGTGCTCGGCGGCGAAAGCCGCGATCTGCGGCCCCTTCATGACCGTGCCGTCGTCGTTCGCGAGCTCGCAAATCGCCGCGACCGGCGGCAGCTCGGCGAGGCGGCAGAGGTCGACCGCGGCCTCGGTATGGCCGGAGCGCATGAGCACGCCCCCGTCCTTGGCGATCAGCGGGAAGACGTGCCCGGGGCGCACGAAGTCGGAAGCGCCCATGTTGTTGTTGGCGAGCGCCCGCACCGTGTTCGAGCGCTGCTCGGCCGAGATGCCGGTCGTCAGCCCGGGCCGGGCGTCGACCGACACCGTGAAGGCGGTGCCGTGCGGCGCGTCGTTCGCCGCCACCATCGGATCGAGGCGCAGCCGGCGCGCCTCGGCGACCGTCAGCGGCGCGCAGACGATGCCGCAGGTATGGCGGATGATGAACGCCATCTTCTCCGGGGTGCACAGCGACGCCGCGACGGTGAGATCGCCCTCGTTCTCGCGGTCGTTGTCGTCGGTGACGATGACGATCTCGCCGCGGGCGAAGGCCTCGACGGCTTCGGTGACGGTATCCGGCATCAGGGCTTCTCGAACGGCCATGACATGCCCTCGCCGACCTGGGCGCGATGGCGCAGGAACTGGTCGGCGATGACGCACGCGACCATCGCCTCGCCGACCGGCACGGCGCGGATGCCGACGCAAGGGTCGTGGCGGCCCTTGGTGACGATCTCGGTCGCCTCGTTGTGGCGCGTCACCGTCTGGCGCGGCGACAGGATCGAGGAGGTCGGCTTGACGGCGAAGCGCGCGACCACCGGCTGCCCGGTCGAGATGCCGCCGAGGATGCCGCCGGCGTGGTTCGACAGGAACACCGGCGCGCCCTGGTTGCCGGGCCGCATCTCGTCGCCGTTCTCCTCGCCCGAGAGGAGCGCGGCCGCGAAGCCGTCGCCGATCTCGACTCCCTTGACGGCGTTGATCGACATGAGCGCTCCCGCGAGCTCGGCGTCGAGCTTGCCGTAGACCGGGCTGCCGAGGCCCGGCGGCACGCCCTCGGCGACGATCTCGACGATAGCGCCGATCGAGGAGCCGTTCTTTCGCAACTCGTCGAGGTAGCCTTCGTAGAAGGCGGCAGCCTTGGCGTCGGGGCAGAAGAACGGGTTCCGGGCGATCTCGTCCCAATCCCAGTTGCCGCGCTCGATCGCGTGCGGACCCATCTGCACGAGCGCGCCGCGGATGGTGACGCCGGCGAGCACCTTGCGGGCGATCGCGCCGGCGGCGACCCGCGCCGCGGTCTCGCGCGCCGAGGAGCGCCCGCCGCCGCGATAGTCGCGCAGGCCGTACTTGACGTCGTAGGTGTAGTCGGCGTGGCCGGGGCGGTATTTGTCGCGGATATCGGAATAGTCCTTCGAGCGCTGGTCGACGTTCTCGATCAGGAGCGCGATCGGCGTGCCGGTCGTGACCTGCTTGTCCAGGCGCTCGTCGGTGAAGACGCCGGAGAGGATCCTAACCTCGTCGGGCTCGCGGCGCTGCGTCGTGAAGCGCGATTGCCCCGGCCGGCGCTTGTCGAGCTCGGCCTGGATCTCCGCCGCTTCGAGCGGGATCATCGGCGGACAGCCGTCGACGACGCAGCCGAGCGCCGGCCCATGGCTCTCGCCGAAGGTCGTGACGCGGAACAGATGGCCGAAGCTGTTGTGGGACATGGGCGCGGTTTAGGGAGAAAGCACCCGACTGTCATCCCCGGGCGAGCGACGCGCTCGGCTCGCCACGCCGGGGCAGGGGTCGTTAACCGATCGTTAACCATGCTGCGGCTGACTGCGCCATCGCAACCGGGTCGAGCCCACATGGACAATCGCGAGCCCTCGAGGCCTTCTGGTTCCGACGATGCGGCGCTTCGGCTCGCGCATGCGCTCGGCGGCCTCGCGCGGGAGATCGAGCTCTTCAAGGGCGAGCGCGGTTCGGAACGGGTTCACGCCGCCCGGCTGCGGCTGGCGGCGGCGCATCTGACGATCCGAACCGCCCGCGCGGAACAGCGAGCGGCTGTGGCGCGGGCCGCGCCCGCGGCCCCGCCCGAGCGCCTAGCCGCCTGAGCGGCGAGCGCCGGCGACGGCTCACGCCGCCATCAGGCCCTCTTTGCCGATCCATTCGGCGGTGCGGTCGAGCGCCCGCGTCAGGCGGTCGAAGAGCTCGCCGATCTCCTCCTCGGTGATGATCAGCGGCGGGCACAGCGCGATGCGGTCGCCGGACAGCGAGCGCACGATCAGCCCCTCGGCTTGCGCGAAGCCGACGCATTTCGCGGCGACGCCCCGCTTCACCTCGTATTGCCGCTTCGAGCCCTTGTCGGCGACGATCTCGAGCCCGCCGATGAGGCCCATGCCCCTGGCCTCGCCGACCAGCGGATGATCGGCGAGCGCGTCGAGGCGGCGCTGGAACAGCCGCCCCTTGACCTTCGCCTGCTCGGCGAGCCGGTCGCGTTCGTAGATCTCGATCGCCTTCAGCGCGACGGCGCAGCTGACCGGGTGGCCCGAATACGTGTAGCCGTGGGCGAAGAGGCCGATCTTGCGGCTCTCGTCGAGGAGGGCCTGGTAGACGGCCTCGTTCACCATGACGCCGCCGAGCGGCAGATAGGCCGAGGTCACGGCCTTGGCGAAGGAGATCGTGTCGGGACGGATGCCGAAGGCCTGCGACCCCCACACGTGCCCGAGCCGGCCGAAGCCGGTGATGACCTCGTCGGCGATGAAGAGCACGTCGTGCCGGTCGCAGACCGCCTGGACCTTGGCGAAGTAGCCTTCGGGCGGCATCAGCGCGCCGCCGGCGCCCATCACCGGCTCGGCGATGAAGGCCGCGACCGTGTCGGGACCCTCCTTCTCGATCATCTCGTCGAGCTCGGCGGCGAGCCGCGTCGAGAAATCCTCCTCCGACTCGCCGGCTTGCGCGAAGCGGTAATGGTGCGGGCAGGAGGTGTGGAGGATGCCGGCGATCGGCAGGTCGAAATCGGCGTGGTTCAGCGGCAGGCCGGTGAGCGAGCCCGAGGCGATGGTGACGCCGTGATAGGCCTTGAGGCGGGCGATGATCTTCTTCTTCTTCGGCCGGCCGAGGGCGTTGTTGATGTACCAGACGAGCTTGACCTGGGTGTCGTTCGCCTCCGAGCCCGATGCGGTGAAGAACACCTTCGACATCGGGACCGGCGCGATCTCCTTCAGCTTCTCGGCGAGCTCGATCGCCGGGTCGTGGCTGCGGCCGGAGAAGAGGTGCTGGAAGGGCAGCTTTCGGAACTGCTCCATCGCGGCGTCGACGAGCTCGCGGTTCGAATAGCCGAGCGCCGTGCACCACAGGCCGGCCATGCCCTCGAGATAGGGCTTGCCGTCGCCGTCGAAGACCCAGGAGCCCTCGCCGCGCTCGAGGATGAGCGGCCCGGTGTCGCGGAAGCTCGCCAGGTTGGTGAAGGGGTGGATCAGCGTTTCGACGTCGCGAGCGGCAAGGTTCGAGAGCACGGGCGCCTCCGGGTCGACTCAAACCGCGAGGGTACCGGCTCGGCGCGCCGAGGAGAACACGCGTGGCGGCATCTTCCCCCTCAGAACAAGGGTGAGCTTATTGATCGAAATGATCATTGGGGGTACTATGATCATTCTTTCGTGATCGCGGGGATTGAACCCGAAACTCGCGCTGAACGAAAACCCCGACCCGAGTTGCAACTATGAAGCTCTTCACTGCCAAGGACGCAAAGACCAACTTCGGTCAGCTGTTGGACACGGCGATCAGAGAGCCGGTGGCGATTTCTCGTAACGGCCGGCAAGTCGCGGTGATCTTGTCGGCACAGGATTACGAGCGGCTGGCAGCTTTCGAGGACGCGTGGTGGTCGCGTCAAGCCGAGCGCAACGAAGCTGAAGGTTTGCTGAGCGCCGATGAGAGCGAGGCCTTCTTGAAGGACCTCCTCGATGCTCGGGATTAGGTTTGCTCGCGCGGCTCAAAAGGCGCTGGCGCGATTGCCTGACAAGCACAAGCGGCAGGTCGCAGCGAAGATCCAGAACCTCAGAACAGATCCGCTCCCGCACGACAGCGCCCCAATGAAGGGGAAGTCCCACCACTATCGACGCGTCGACATCGGCGAGTACCGGGTGATCTATCGCGTCGAAGGTGAGGAACTCCTGATCGCCGCCGCAGGCCGTCGCAATGATGACGCAATCTATAGGGAGTTCGAGCGCTCCAAGAAACGCTGATCGCGGGCAACGCGGCGCGGGGGCGACACAGCGATGCTCGATCCAGCCGAATTCGTCTCGCA
>DAINQO010000255.1:3137-4514 GCA_036742625.1 Microvirga sp. | reverse complement strand
GCCGGCGCGAGCCGTCCGCCGGCAGCTCCTGCTTGAGCGCCGCCAGTGTGTGGGCATTCGGGCAGAATTCGCCGAACGAGCCCGCGGCGCTGCCGCGATCGACCTCCTCGGCGCAGAGGTCGGCGGACTGGCACTGCGCGCACACGCGCCGCAGATCGCGCAGCACCTGCGCCTCAACCCGGCCGAGCGACAGGGCGCGCATCAGGCGCGGCAGGAGGTCGGGCCGATCGAGATTGCCGCGGGCGAGGCCGCTCAGGTCGGCTTCGCTGAGGCGCAGATCGCGCCGCAGCGCGTCGCGCTCCCAGGTCTCGAGCGAGTTCATCTCGCGCAGCAGGGCGGAGCGGCGGCGGGCGCGCCGCACGGAGCGCATGAGCGCCGGGAAAAGCAGTCTTCGCCAGCCTCGCCACATCGCTCTCCCTCCCTCAGGCGCGTGCGCCTCCCGGCCACCAGCCCGGACCATGAATACTTCGCGCGTTCCCGACCGGCCTTGACCTCGATCAATCCGGGCCGCGCCGCCTCGTGCGATGCTCAGCGCTTGGGATTGGTCGAAGGGACGCATCCATGTCCGGCCCGAGAGAAGCCATCGAGCTCAACATCAGCCCCGAAAAGGTGTTCTTCATCGCCGCCCGGGCGAAGGAGTTCGACGCCAAGGCCGATGCCGGCGCCGGCGAGGACGCCAAGACGCTTGCCGAAGGGGGAGCGCCGCTCGCGGCGGAGTTCGCCGGTGACCCCGGCGCCGAGGAACTCAGCGGCGCGATCGACCAGCTCAGCGACGACGAGGTGATCGATCTCATCGGGCTGACCTGGGTCGGGCGCGGCGATTTCGACCGCACGAGCTGGGCCGAGGCGCGCGCGCTCGCGGCCGACCGCCACCGGCGGCACTCTTCGCTATACCTCATGGGCGTGCCGCTGCTCGGTGAATACCTCGAAGGCGGCCTCGACGAGCTCGGGCGCTGGTCGAGCGACGGCGAGACCGACACGCCCTAGCGACGGAAAGGAACGCGCCATGCGGCCCCTGGCAATCGGCATCGCCGTGCTCGGCATCGCCGGCGCTGCGCTCGGTCCTCTCGCCGACGCGGCTTCCGGACAGCCCGCGCCCGCGGGGCAGAAGGCGGCGCCGAGGCGCGCGGCCTCGCCCACGACGAGCTTTCGCGACGACGTGCTCCCGATCCTCACGACGCGCTGCGCCTCCTGCCACCAGCCCGGCCGCGCCGGCTACGACAAGAGCGGGCTCGACCTGCGCAGCTTCGCCGGCGTCATGAAGGGCACGAAATACGGGCCGATGGTGGTGCCGCGCGACCCGGACTCGAGCAACCTCCTCGTGCTGCTCGACTGGCGCGCCGCCCCCGAGCTGCGCATGCCGCATGCCGGCAAGAA
>DAINQO010000255.1:0-3037 GCA_036742625.1 Microvirga sp. | reverse complement strand
ATGAACCCGGTCAACAGGAAGATCATGCTAATGCCGAACAGGTGCACGTGCGACACACGCGCGAGCCCGGCGATGCTCGGTCCGGTGTCGACCTCAGCAAGCGAAGAGATCTCCTCGTAGGTTCCGAACGAGGGCACCGGATCGCCCGAGGCCTTCTTGACGCCGGAGTTCGCGCCATGGCAGCCGCCGCAGTTGGCGTCGAGCACCGGCTTGACGAGCTCGAAATCCTGCGCCGTCGCGCCGCCGCGCAGCCAGGCCATGATCTTCACCTTGCCCTCGGTGCCGACGCGATCCTTCATCGGGCCCTGCAGCGCCATCTCGAGACGGGTCGGCTTGCCGTGATATTTCTCGGCGATGCCCTCGAGCATGCCCTGGCCCTTTGAGGCGTGCGGCTCAACGTCGACGTAGAAGAGATAGACGAGCGCGGTGATGTAGCCGATGCCGATCACCATCAGGAAGGCGGTAAACAGCACGCGGAGCGGGAGCGGCAGGTTGCGTAGCGAGATCGGCATCGGATTGCCCCTACGTGCTTGGTGGATACGCGCACATGCCTCCTCGGCGTCTCGGTAGCCGAAGTCGCGCCCTGTCGGCTGCACTTCGCATTTAGAACCGATCGCGCCAATCGCCATTGACCGAAATCAATCAGGTCCCTTGGAAGTGTGTTACGGTGTTGCGGCTGCCGAGCGGGCAGCCGCCAACCAAGTTAGACGAGGGAGCGATCATGCGGTGCACGAAAACCTTTGGCAACTTCGCCTCGGCCGGGGCATTTGCGCTCGCGGGCGGATCACTCGCCCTCGCCGGCGCGATGGCGCTCGCGGCCACCGTCGCGGCCTCGCGGCCGGCGGATGCGCGGCCGGCGTTCGCGAGCCAGACTGGCAAGCCTTGCACCGCATGCCACACGGCAGCCCCGCCAACGCTCAACAGCTATGGCAAGGCGTTCAAGGCCGCCGGCAACAAAGAACCGAAGAAGTAAGCCTCTGCCGCGGCCGATCCCACACGGGAGCTGCCGCGCTCCGCGCCTTTCGCGTCGAGCCGGTTGATCCAACGCAATGACAGCCGGCACGCTCCGGCGCGGGATCTCGCCGCAACTAGGGGAGAGTCGACATGAATAAGACATCGTCCATCGCGCTCGCGCTCGTATCGCTCGGCGTCGTCGCCGCGTGCCCCGCCGTGGCGGCCGATACGCTGACGGCGATCCCCGTGTCAAAGGCGCCGCAGCTCGCGGCCGGCGCCGCCGATCCCGCATGGAAGAACGCGAAGCCGCTGAAGGTTTCGCTCTCGGGCGGCGTGAATTTCAAAGGCGGCAAGACCGCGGCGACACTGAAGGCGGTCTATGCCGGCGACATGCTCTACATGCTGCTCCAATATGACGACCCAACCGAATCCGTGCGCCGCTTCCCGTACCAGAAGCAGGCCGACGGAAGCTGGAAGAAGCTAAAGGACGCCAACGACCAGGGTGGCGACGACAACGTGTATTACGAGGACAAATTCGCGCTGATCTGGAACATCAACAACAGCATCAAGGGCTTCGGCCAGGCGGGCTGCGCCGTGGCGTGCCACGCCGGCGAGCCCGGTAAGGCCTTCGGCAACAAGTACACCGCAAGCGAGGGCGAGCTCGGCGACATCTGGCACATGAAGTCGATCCGCACCGGCTATATCGGCCAGGTAGACGACCAGTTCCTCGACCACACCCGGTTCGACAAGGACAAGTCGCCCGAGGCCGGCCGCAAGAGCGACGCCAAGACCGGCGGCGGCTACACTGACGTGAAGCTCCTGAACGGCAAGCCCGAGTTCATGCACAAGAGCGGCGTCGCAGCGAACGGGAAGGGCGGGACCTACTACTTGCAGGAAGAGGACAAGGCGCCTCTCGACGACTCGAAGTTCAAGGCGGGGGACGAGGTTGCCTCGATCCTGGTCGCGCCCTTCACCGGCGACCGCGGCGACATCGCCACGAAGATCGCATGGAAAAGCGGCAAATGGACCGCCGTGATGGCGCGCAAGCTCGTCACCGGCAGCAAGACCGACGTGCAGTTCGATAAGCTCGATGGCACGTATGAGTTTGGGCTGGCGGCGTTCGACAACGCGCAGGTGCGTCACGCCGTGCACTACAATGGCCTCAAGCTGAAATTCGCCAAGGGGACGATGTGAGGGGTCGTTAGCGCGCGAATCCATGTTGCAGCATCGCGCGGAGCGGTCCCACTCCGCGCGTTCGACGGAGGAGGCTCGGATGTGGACCATCCCCTTTCGATTCGAATGGCGAAACCTCCTGCCCGCGCTTGCGGAGTTGCGCGGCGCCGCGGTCAGGATCGACGCCCCCCCAGTGCGCCTGGGCGAACCCTGCCCGGGCGAGCCCCGTTCAGCCGATCGCGAAGCGCTCATCGCCGATCATCGGCACCTGTTAGAGGCGAGGCTCGCTTTGCTCGGCCTCGAGGCGGGCGAGCTCACGCGCTCCTGCCCGCTTGTCTTCGAGCGGCTGCGCGACCGCTGCTCCGGCTGCGAAAGTCCCGACCAATGCGCCCGCGACCTAGCCGACGCGCTCGTCGAGGAAGACTCGCAGGAGTGGCGGGATTATTGCCGCAACGCCGGCACGCTCAGGATGCTGAGCGCGGTGCAGGCGGCCGGCAACGACGCACATGCGCGGCGCGTCGTGGAGAAGGAAGCGCTGCATCGCGAATAGGACAAGGATTGGCGCCATGATGAAGACCCGCGTTTTCGAGCCTTGGTTCAACGACAGGAGCACGTCGCTCCAGCGGCGCACCTGCGGCATGCTGTGCGTCGTCATCGGCGGAGCGGCCTTCATCGCGGCGGCGTTGACGTTGTGGTGATGTGCCGACGGCGTGAGCGGCGGGTGACCGCCATTTCGCGGCCGGCCGATCGGGCCGCAGAACACCGTGACGTCTTTGTTCGGCGGTGGGGAAAGACCGGCTGCGCAGCGGCGTGTCATCGGCTAGGCTGCGGCTGCGTCCCCGTCTCGAAGCGGGAGATTGGCGGTCTCGCTACTGCCCGAGCTTCGGCCCGAACGAGTTCGGCAACTTCG
>DAINQO010000254.1:0-4533 GCA_036742625.1 Microvirga sp. | reverse complement strand
TCGTCATCAAGGCCTACAACACGTCCGATTCCTACGCCCTCGCCGTCGGCCACCTCGGCGACCGCATCCTCGGCGGGGGACCCATCCGGGGCGCCTGGCCAAAGGAAGCGCCGCCGCTCAGCCGCGACGAGCGGGTCGAGATCCAGAGGCGGCTTTCCAAGCGCGGCCTCCTCGACGGCGACGCCGACGGGCGTATCGGCTTCAAGACCCGCGACGCGGTTCGCCGCTTCCAGCTCGACCGCGGCCTCCTCCCCGACGGCCACGCCGACCCGGCCGTGCTGAAGGAGCTGCGCGCCTCGCGGTGAGCGACCGCGGCGCCTCTGGAGAGGAAGGGGGCCCTGACGGGAGCCGCCGAATGGCCTATATTGGGCCCGTCCGCAGGAAGGAACCCGACAGGATGCGCTGGCGCTCCGCTGCCGAGCTCGTGTTCGCGAGCCTCGTGCTGTTTGCCACGGGAGGCCCGAGCTCGCTCGCCGAGAACGACGACCGCTACCCTGGCATCCAGCGCTTCGGCCAGCCGCAGGGTTACGGCTCCTCCTACGGCGCCCGCCAACGCTCCTCGACCCAGTACGACCGCTATCAGCCCCAGGCTCAGCCTTCGTCCCGGCTGTACTACTACGATCCGCGCTCAGGCACCCGGCAGCAATACGACCCGCGACCGGCTACCCGGCAGGCCTACCCGTCGCAGCCGAGCGGGTTTCCGTTCTTCTCCGGCCTGCGCGAGCCGGCGCAGCCGTCCTACGAGCCCTATTACGAGCGGCGCCAGGCGCGCCGGAGCTACGACCCGCCGCCGCGAAAGGCGCGGCGCTACGTCCCGGCAGCGCCGAGGCCCGAGAAGCCCGACAAGCCCGAGGTCGCGGAGGTCGAGCCTTCGAGCTATGTCGTGGTGTTCGGCGACGCGCTCGCCGAGCTCGTCGCGCAGGGGCTCGACACGGCCTTCGAGGATGCGGACGACATCGGCGTCGAGAAGAAGGTCCGGGCCGACAGCGGCCTTGTCCGGCCGGACGTCTACGACTGGCCGAAGGCCATTCAGGAATACCTGAACGGCGGCCAGAAGGTCACCTATGCGGTGGTGATGCTCGGCTCCAACGATCGCCAAGCGATGCGCGAGGGCGAGAATGCCATCGACCCCCTCTCCGACCGTTGGAAGGAGATCTACCGGCAGCGCATCGACGACGTCGTGAAGGTCTTCACGGAGAAGAAGATTCCGTTGATCTGGGTCGGCACCCCGCCGGTCAAGAACGAGCGCGCCTCGGCGGAATTCCTCGCCATCAACGATCTCTATCGCGAGCGGGTGCAGAAGGCCGGCGCGATCTATGTCGACATCTGGCCGGGCTTCGTCGACGACCAGAACCGCTACGCCGCGACCGGCCCCGACGTGGAGGGCCAGGTCGTGCGGCTGCGGAGCGCCGACGGCGTCTATTTCACCCGCGCCGGCGCCCGCAAGGCGGCGCATTTCGCCGACATCGAGCTGAAGCGCCTGATCGAGCAGCGCGGCGGCACGGCCGTCGCAGCGCCCTCGACCGACGGCACCCCGGCCGCGAACGAGCTCGACGTCGAGCGCGTCATCAGCGCGTCGCTGCCGGCGTTGCCGGAGCCGCAGGGGCTGCCGTCGCTGCCGGTCCGCCCGGTCGCCGGGCCGGTGCTGCCGCTGACGAAGCCCGACACCTCGCCGGGCGGTGCGCTCACGTCGGGCCGGCCGCGGCTCGACGGCGACGCCTATCTCGTCGATCGCGCGCTTCGCGAGGGGCTTCCCGTGCCGCCGAAGCCCGGACGCGCCGACGAGTTCAAGTGGCCGCCGTCGTAGAGCGCCAACGCTCCGTCACGCCGGCAATACGCTTGCGCCCATGAGATGCTCGTCGATCGCGCGTGCCGCCTGGCGGCCCTCGCGGATCGCCCAGACGATGAGCGACTGGCCACGGCGCATGTCGCCGGCCGAGAACACCTTGTCGACCGAGGTGCGGTAGGCGCGGGTGTCGGCCAGGACGTTGCCGCGCGGATCGAGAGCGACGCCGAGATCGGCGAGAAGCCCCTCATGCACCGGCGAGACGAAGCCCATCGCCAGGAGCACGAGGTCGGCCTTGAGCTCGAACTCGGTGCCGGGGATCGGCTTGAAGCCGGCATCGACCCGCACGCCGTGAAGGCGGCTCACCCGGCCGTTCTTGCCGGAGAAGCGCGTCGTCATGACGGCGAAGTCGCGGTCGGCTCCCTCCTCGTGCGACGAGGAGGTGCGCAGCTTGAGCGGCCAGTCCGGCCAGGTCAGCGGCTTGTTCTCCCGCAAGGGCGGCTGCGGCATGATCTCGAGCTGCGTGATCGACAGCGCGCCCTGGCGGGCCGAGGTGCCGATGCAGTCCGAGCCGGTGTCGCCGCCGCCGATGACGAGGACGTGCTTTCCGGAGGCGAGGATCGGGTCGGCGACATCGGTGTTCTCGCCGGAGACGCGCCGGTTCTGCTGCGGCAGGAAGTCCATGGCGAAGTGAATGCCGTCGAGGTCGCGGCCCTCGACCGCGAGGTCGCGCGGCTTCTCGGCGCCCCCGGAAAGCAGCACGGCGTCGAAATCGCGCAAGAGCTTCTCGGCCGAGATCGTCTCGCCGACATGGACGCCGTAGTGGAAGGTAACGCCCTCCGCCTCCATCTGGCGGACGCGCCGGTCGACGTGGAGCTTCTCCATCTTGAAGTCGGGGATGCCGTAGCGCAGGAGCCCGCCGGCGCGCCCGTTCTTCTCGAAGACGTGCACCTCGTGGCCGACGCGCGCGAGCTGCTGCGCGGCGGCAAGTCCCGCCGGCCCCGAGCCGACGACCGCGACGCGCTTGCCGGTTAGGGTATCGGCCGGTTCCGGAACGATCCAGCCCTCCTGCCAGCCGCGGTCGGCGATGGCGCATTCGATGGTCTTGATGGTGACCGGCGCCTCCTCGAGGTTGAGCGTGCAGGATGCCTCGCAGGGCGCCGGGCAGACGCGGCCGGTGAACTCCGGGAAGTTGTTGGTCGACTGGAGATTGCGCAGCGCCTCGTGCCAGTCGTCCTTGTAGACGAGGTCGTTGAAGTCCGGGATCTGGTTGTTCACCGGGCAGCCGTTGTGACAATACGGGATGCCGCAATCCATGCAGCGCGCCGCCTGGTCGCGCGTCGCCTCCTCGCCGAGCGGGATCATGAACTCGCGATAATGCCGGATGCGATCCGACGCCGGCGCGTATTTGCGATCACGCCGATCGATCTCGAGAAATCCCGTCACCTTGCCCATTCTCGTCTTCGTTCTCTTCCTGTCATGGCCGGGCTCGGCCCGGCCATCCCGATGAGGTGCGCACGCCGGATCGATATCTCCGGGTCAAGCCCGGCGATGACGCCAAGCGCGGCTTGGCGTCACTCCGCCGCGACGCTCGCGAGCTCCTGCGCGCGCTCGATGTCCTTGAGCGCCCGCCGGTACTCGACCGGCATTACCTTGACGAAGCGGTGGCGGACGACCGACCAGTTGTCGAGTATCTCCTTGGCCCGGCTCGAGCCGGTGTAGAGGAGGTGGTTGGCGATCAGCTTGTGCAGCCGCTCGGCGTCGTGGCCCGACATGTTGGCGAGCACGTCGATGCGGCCCTTGAACTCCATGTCGCCGCCATGGTGATGGAGGCGCTCCATGAGCTCGTCCTCCTCGCTCACCGGCTCGAGGTCGACCATCGAAAGGTTGCAGCGTTTGGCGAAGGAGCCGTCCTCGTCGAGGACGTAGGCGATGCCGCCCGACATGCCGGCCGCGAAATTGCGCCCGGTCTGTCCGATGACCACGACGACGCCGCCGGTCATGTACTCGCAGCCATGGTCGCCGGTACCCTCGACGACGGCGATCGCGCCGGAGTTCCTGACCGCGAAGCGCTCGCCGGCGACGCCGCGGAAGTAGCACTCGCCGGCGATCGCGCCGTAGAGCACGGTGTTGCCGACGATGATCGAGCGCTCCGGCACGACGCCGGTGTTCGCCGGAGGCCGCACCACGATGCGCCCGCCGGAAAGACCCTTGCCGACGTAGTCGTTGGCCTCGCCCTCGAGATCGAGCGTGACGCCGGCGGCGAGCCAGGCGCCGAAGGACTGGCCGGCGGTGCCGCGCAGCTTGACGGTGATGCTGCCGTCGGGAAGCCCGGCATGGCCGTAGCGCTTCGCGACCTCGCCCGAGAGCATCGCGCCGGTCGCCCGGTCGACATTCGAGATCTGCTTCACGAGCACGACCGCCCGCTCGCCCTCGAGCGCCGGCCGCGCCTCCTCGATCAGCTCGCGGTCGAGGATTTCGAAGATCTTGTGGTCCTGCCGCTCGCAGCAATGGATCGCGACGCCGTCCGGCGCATCGGGCTTGTGGAAGAGGCGCGAGAAATCGAGGCCGCGCGCCTTCCAGTGGTCGATGACGCGGCGCTTGTCGAGCATCTGCATCTGCCCGACCATCTCGCGGAAGCTGCGGAACCCGAGGCGCGCCATGTATTCGCGCACCTCCTCGGCGACGAAGAAGAAGAAGTTGATGACGTGCTCGGGCTGGCCCTGGAAGCGCTTGCGCAGCACCGG
>DAINQO010000253.1:0-4539 GCA_036742625.1 Microvirga sp. | reverse complement strand
CCCCCTTCTCGCTCGGCCTTCGGCCGAGTCGGTCCTCCCCACAAGGGGGAGGAGGGATGCCGCCGACAGATGTGTGCATGCCGTAGCGGGTCGCGGGAGAGGATTAAGCCTGCGGCTGGGGCTCAAGCCCGGGTTCGGGCTCGCCGCCGCGGGGGCGGCCGCGGCCGGCGGTGGGGACCGGGGAGGGGCGCGGCGGGGTTGCCGGCTCGCCGGTGTCGCGGACCGGCGGCTTGCCGGCGAGGAGGTCGCGGATCTCGTCGCCCGAGAGGGTCTCGTATTCGAGCAGCCCCTGCGCCAGCGTCTCGAGGTCGGCGCGCTTGGCCTCGAGGATGCGGCGCGCCTCGACGAGGCCGTTCTCGACGAGGCGGCGGACCTCGGAATCGATCTTCTGCGCCGTCGCCTCGGACACCGCCTGGGTGCGGCCCATCGACATGCCGAGGAAGACCTCCTCCTGGTTCTCGCCATAGGCGACGGTGCCGAGCTCCGGCGAGAAGCCCCAGCGGGTCACCATCATGCGGGCAAGGCGCGTCGCCTGGTCGATGTCGCTTTGCGCGCCCGAGGTGACCTTGTCGGCGCCGAAGGTCATGTCCTCGGCGATGCGGCCGCCCATCATGATGGCGAGCCGCGAGGTCATCTGCTCGAACGACATCGACAGCTTGTCGCGCTCCGGCAGTTGCATGACCATGCCGAGCGCCCGCCCGCGCGGGATGATCGTCGCCTTGTGGACGGGGTCGGTCGCCGGCACGTTCAGCGCCACGATCGCGTGCCCGGCCTCGTGGTAGGCGGTGAGGCGCTTCTCGTCGTCGGTCATGACGAGGGTGCGGCGCTCGGCGCCCATCATGACCTTGTCCTTGGCGTCCTCGAACTCGTGCATCGTGACGATGCGCTTGCCCCGCCTTGCGGCAAGCAGCGCCGCCTCGTTGACGAGGTTCATGAGGTCGGCGCCGGAGAAGCCGGGCGTGCCGCGCGCGATGACGCGCAGGTCGACGTCGGGAGCGAGCGGCACCTTGCGGACGTGCACTTTCAGGATCTTCTCGCGGCCGACGACGTCGGGGTTCGGGACGACGATCTGGCGGTCGAAGCGGCCGGGGCGGAGGAGCGCCGGGTCGAGCACGTCGGGCCGGTTCGTCGCCGCGATGATGATGATGCCCTCGTTCGCCTCGAAGCCGTCCATCTCGACAAGGAGCTGGTTCAGCGTCTGCTCGCGCTCGTCGTTGCCGCCGCCGAGGCCGGCGCCGCGGTGGCGGCCGACGGCGTCGATCTCGTCGATGAAGATGATGCAGGGCGCGTTCTTCTTCGCCTGGTCGAACATGTCCCGCACGCGCGAGGCGCCGACGCCGACGAACATCTCGACGAAGTCGGAGCCCGAGATCGTGAAGAACGGCACGTTCGCTTCGCCGGCGACGGCGCGCGCGATCAGCGTCTTGCCGGTGCCGGGCGGGCCGACGAGGAGGCAGCCGCGCGGGATGCGGCCGCCGAGGCGCTGGAACTTCTGCGGATCGCGCAGGAACTCGACGATCTCCTGCAGATCCTCCTTGGCCTCGTCGACGCCGGCGACGTCCTCGAAGGTGACCCGGCCATGCGCCTCGGTGAGGAGCTTCGCCTTCGACTTGCCGAAGCCCATGGCGCGGCCGGCGCCCGACTGCATCTGGCGGCTGAGGAATATCCAGGCGCCGATGAAGACGAGGATCGGCAGCCAGTTGACGAGGAGCGCGATGAACCACGGCGTGTTGTCGGAGGGCGGCCGGGCGGTGATCTGCACGCCCTTCTGCTGCAGCTTGGTCACGAGCTGCGGGTCGAAGGGGGCGTAGGTCGTGAAGGTGCGCCCGTCCTGGAACGTGCCGCTGATCTCCTGGCCGGAGATCACGACGTTGAGGATGCGGCCGTTGTCGGCTTCGTTGAGGAGCTGGCTATAGGCGATGTCGCTGCCGCCGGACCGGTGCCCCGGATTCTGGAACAGCGTCACGAGCGCGAGCACCAAGAGGAAGATGATGACCCACAAGGCGAAATTGCGGAAGTTGGGGTTCATTGAGATCGATCTGTCCTTGGGGGTCGCGACGCCGATGCCCGTCCCGCGGCCGGCGCGCCTCACCGGCTAATCTAGGTGTCCCTCCCCCCCTTGCCAAGGGAATGCGGCGCGCCTGCGGCGCGACGTTCTTCTTTCGTTAACTTCGGCCGGTCCGCCGCGGCGGCTCGGGCGAGAAGCGGATGCGCCGATCAGGCCCGATCTCGATCAGCGCGCCGCCAAGCGTGAGCTTGCCGC
Organism: Microvirga sp.; assembly: GCA_036742625.1. Lineage (GTDB taxonomy): Bacteria > Pseudomonadota > Alphaproteobacteria > Rhizobiales > Beijerinckiaceae > JAJKJG01. Next base: position 2,276 of record DAINQO010000253.1, on the reverse strand, counting down.
GCCCGCCTTCCGCCAACGCGGAGCGGATCGCCCCGAGGACATGCCCCTCGAAGCGGTCGAGCCGGACCGGACGGGTGCGGGCGCCCGCGACGTCGACGATTGCGGCCGCGACGACGCGGAGCAGGATCGCCTCGGGCTCGCGCAGAAGCGTCGCGCCGTTAAGCGTCACTCTGCCCTTGCCGGATGCGAGGCGCGCCTCGGCGAAGACCGCGGCGGCCCGCGACGCGAGCGCATCCTCGGCTCGCTGCGCCCGGACGCTCAGGGCGGCCAAGCGCTCCGCCGTGAGCCCCTCGGCGGCGAGCGCCGGCATGAGCTTGCGCCATCGGCTGCGCGCAAAGCGCGGATCGATATTCGCCGGGTCGTCGAAGAAGGGCCAGCGCCGCGCCCGACAGGTGGCGACGAGCCGGTCTTTGCGTACCGCGAGCAACGGCCGGGCGAGGACGATGCCGGCCAAGGGCGTCTCGGCCCGCATGCCGGCAAGCCCGCCGACCCCGGTGCCGCGGGACAGCCGCATCAGGATCGTCTCGGCCTGATCGTCCATCGTATGGGCGGTGAGAAGGTGGGAGGCGTCGAGCTCCGCCCCGAGGCCGGCGAGGAGTCGGTAGCGTGCCTCGCGCGCCCGTTCTTGTAGCCCGGTGCTTGGCTTGCGCCCTTTCCAGACGAGAATGCGATGGCAGAAGCCACACTCGGCGGCCCAGGCGGCGACGGTTCTGGCCTCGGCGCGGCTCTCGGGGCGGAGCCCGTGGTCGACCGTCGCGACCGTGACTGGCACCCGGCCCGGCGCCGCGAAACCTGCCGCAAGGCGCATGAGCGCGACCGAGTCGGGGCCGCCGGAAACGGCAAGGACCACCGCGCTCGGGCCGGCCTCCCGCTTCAGGAGATAGGGCTCGAGAAGCGGCGCGACTTCCGAATGGGAGAGCGGCTTCGCCTCGCCGGTCACGCGCAGCGGGCGCGCTTCTGCTCGCGCTCGGCGCCCTGACGGACGCTTGCCGCCTCGGGGTATTTCCGGCCGAGCTCGGCGAAGGTGGCGCAGGCCTGGTCGCGCGCGCCGAGCGCGTTCAGCGCGATGCCGAGCTTGAGCATCGCGTCCGGCGCCTTGTTCGAGCGCGCGTGCTCGGTCGAGACCTTGAGGAACTGCTCCGCCGCCTCGCGCGGGCGGCTGCGCTGGAGGTAGCTCTCGCCGAGCCAATAGATCGCGTCCGGCACGAGCCGGTCGCGTGGATGCGACTGCAGGAACTGCCGCAGGCCCATCTCGGCCTGCTCGTACTGCCGCTGCAGGATGTAGGCATAGGCGGCATCGTAATCGGTGCGGGCGTTGCCGCTTCCCGTCGCGGCGATGCTTGGGGCAGGCCGAGGAGGCGGCGCCGCGGCGACGCGTCCGGCGGCGCTGAGATCGAGCGGCGCGGCGCCGGGCGGGGGGCCGTCCTCGTCGTCGATCAGGGTCTCGATCGTCGGTCCCGGCTCGATCGCGCCGCGCGGGAGCGGCCCGGCCGGGCCCGGCGCGACCTCGGCGACGACGTTCGGCGGCAGCGGCGCGGAAGGCCGCGTGGTGCCGAGCGGCAGCGGCGCGCCGGGCGCGTGCGGAGCGGCGCCCGGGTCGAAAGCATCGCCGCGGCGCGGCCCTCGCGGCGGCTGCATCGCCGGAGTCTGGCTCGCCATCGGAGGCGGCGCTGCCGCCGGCGGCGAGGCCAGGCGGGGAGACCCGCCGCGCCCGCCGGCCGATTCCTGGAAGCGGAACTCGATGTCCTCCTCGAACTTCCGCAGCTGGTCCTTGAGCTGCCGGTTCTCGAACTGCAGCTGCTCGATATGGCCGGACATCTGCCGGACCTGGTTCTCGAGCCGGTTCATGCGCACGACGAAGTCGGCGGCATCCTGCGCGGCGGCGGGACCGGCCAGCGGCAGGCCGGCGATGAGGAGGGCAAGCGCAAGGAAGCGGGCCGGCATCGCCCTATCAGATAAGGTCCGCCGCGGCGGAATCATGGCGTTTCTCATCCCCATTCCCGTCCAATCCGGGGCCTTGTTCTCACACTCCCGCGGCTGCCGGCGCTACATCCCGGCCCCGCCGTCGAGCACGGTCACGGCGCGGCGGTTCTGCGACCAGCACGAGATGTCGTTGCAGGTCGCGACCGGGCGCTCCTTGCCGTAGGAGACGGTGCGGATGCGAGAGCCGGCGATCCCGCGCGACGAGAGGTAGTCGCGCACCACCTGCGAGCGGCGGGCCCCGAGCGAGAAGTTGTACTCGCGGGTGCCGCGCTCGTCGGCGTGGCCCTCGACCA
>DAINQO010000252.1:0-4546 GCA_036742625.1 Microvirga sp. | reverse complement strand
AGCTCGGCACGTCGATCTGCGTCAGCGGCGACGTCGCGGCACGGGCCGAGGGCTTTGTCGGCCGCCCCATCGGCGATCTCATGCTGAAGGGTCGATCGGAGCCGATCCGTGCCCTGGAGCCGCTGACGCCCGTCGAATATGCCGAGCCGGGGACAGGCACTTACCTCAAAGCCTTCGCCATGATGGAAGCCGGAGATCCCGGCTCGATCTCCGCCTTCGCCGGCCTGGTCGGCAGCCGCGGCGCCGACCAGCTTGCGAGCTTTCACCTCAAGCGTCTCCTGAACGGCGCCACCGGCACCCGCATCGCGCTGGACTAAGCGCACGACCGCAGCCGATCACCTTTGCTTGCTTGTGAAGAAAGCTTCGAGATATGGCAGCACCTCGCGGACCGCCGCCGCAGCCAGCGTCGGCAACGGCGGCGAGGCGGTCGCCCAGGCCGGCTCGCGGCGCAGATGCGCGACCAGCGCCTTCACGGTCGGGATCATGGGGTGGCGGTTGATCGCGTCGACGAGGGCCTGGATGCGAGGGTCGTCGCGGCCGCTCGCGGCGACCGTGATGACGGCTTCGGGCACGAGGTTCGCAAGCCCGCAGATCGAGCCCGCGGCTCCCGCCGCGCAGGCTCGCCCGAGATAGGTTTCGTCCCCGACCAGAATCGCGAGGTCGCCGTGCGCCTCGATCAGGCGCATCGAGGCCTGCGCGTCGGCAGCGCTGTCCTTCACCCCCGTTATCGCCGCCGGAAAGGCGGTCCGCAGGCGGGCGATCAGCTCGATCGAGAGCGAAACGCCGGTGAGGCTCGGAATGTGGTACAGGATCACGTCGCGAAGATCCCCGCCGACGCTGCCGAACACCTCTGCGAACCAGGCGAAAACGGCGTCATCCGGGACGGGCCGGAAGTAGAACGGCGGCGCCAGGAGCACCGCCTTCGCCCCCCTTCGCAGCGCCGCTCTCGTGCTCTCGGCCGCCTCCTCGACCGAGCAGGCGATCACACCCTCGACGAGCTTTTCCGGCGCTATGCCGGCCCGCACGAGCCCGGTCGCCGTCGCCTCGCGCTCCCTTCGCGCAACGGACGGGCCCTCGCCGGTCGTGCCGAAGAGCGTCACGGACGTGCAGCCGCGCCCGAGCAGATCCCTTGCGTGGGCGGCAAGCGCTTCGACGTCGACCGTGCGGTCGCGCCCGAAGGGAGTCACCAGAGCGGGACTGACGCCGAAGCGCAACGCGTCGCCCAAACGAGGTCCTCCAATCCGCACCGGCACGATTGACCGGTAGTGTGGGCGGGCGCTTAATCCCTGACAAGGACCGGCGAACGGCCGCGCATTCAAACGAAAGCAGGAGGACACGCATGCTCGACAAGGACGCCGTCACTCGCCGCGCATTCCTCGCCGGCTCGACCGCGGCGGTCGGCTTTGCCGGCACCTCGCCGGCCTTCGCGGACGTCGCCTGGAAGAAGTTCGCCGGCACGACGCTCGAGGTCAACCTGGCCAAAGGCCCGCGCGGCGATCTCTTGCAGCGTCACGCGGCGGAGTTCACCGAGCTCACCGGCATCAAGGTGCTGTCCGAGGTCGTCCCCGAGCAGCAGCAGCGGCAGAAGGCGGTGATCGAGCTGACCTCCGGCCGCCCGAGCTTCGACGTCATCCACCTGAGCTACCACGTGCAGAAGCGCCAGTTCGAGAAGGCCGGCTGGCTCGCCGACCTCACGCCCTACCTGAAGGATCAAAACCTCACCGCGCCTGACCTCGTCGAGAGCGACTTCTCGCCCGGCGGGCTTCAGTTCGCCAAGAACGACAAGGGCGCGCTGCACTCGCTGCCTTGGTCGGTCGATTACTTCATCCTCTACTGGAACAAGGAGATTTTCCAGAAGAAGGGCGTCGCGCTGCCCGAGACGCTCGAGGACATGGCGAGCCTCGCCGAGAAGCTCACCGATCCGAAGGAGGGGATCTACGGTTTCGTCGGGCGCGGCCTGCGCAACGCCAACATGACGCTGTGGACCAACTTCTTCCTCAACTACGGCGGTGAGTTCCTCGACGCCAAGGGCAACATCCAGACCGACGGGCCGGAGGCGATCGAGGCGACGAAGCTCTACCAGCGCCTCCTGACCAAGCCCGCCCCTCCAGGCGTCGCCGGCTTCAACTGGATGGAATCGATGGCGTCCTTCACGCAAGGCCGCGCCGCGATGTGGATCGACGGCGTCGGCTGGGCGCCGCCGGTCGAGGATCCGAACGCGTCGCGCGTCGTCGGCAAGGTCGGCTACGCCCTCGTCCCGAAAGGGCCGAAGGGTCAATACTCGGCGACCTACGGCGACGGCATCGGCATTACGCAGGCGAGCAAGAACAAGGAGGCCGCCTATCTCTACTGCCAGTGGGCGGTGTCGAAAGCGATGGGCGCGCGCCTGCTCCAGGCCGGCGGCGGCGTGCCGTTCCGCTCGTCGATCCTCAACGACGAGGGTGTCCGCAGCGGGGTCAAGATGCCGCCCGAATGGCTGCAATCGGTCGTCGGATCGGCGAAGATCTCGAAGCTCGGCCTGCCGGTGATCGTCCCGGTGGCGGAGTTCCGCGACCTCGTCGGCGCGGCGATCACGGCGACGCTGTCCGGGGCCGATCCCGCGACGGAGCTGAAGAAGGCGAACGACCAGTTCCGGCCGATCCTGGAGCGCAGCGAGAAGGCGTGAGCGAGATCGCCGCGAGCGAGCCGGCCGGGATCGGCCGGCCCGCCGCCACGGGCCCCGAACGCGCCTGGCGGCCGCCGTCCTATTGGCCCTTCGTGGTGCCGGCTGTGATCGTCGTGCTCGCCGTCATCGTGTTCCCGTGGGTGTTCACGCTGTGGATGAGCGTCCATGAATGGAAGATCGGCGCGCCGACGACGTATGTCGGCATCGCCAACTATCTGAGGCTGCCACGCGACCCGCGCTTCGTCGAGGCGGTCTGGCACACGCTCGTCTACACTGTCCTGTCGGTGCTGCTGCCGCTCGCGCTCGGCACGTTCGCCGCAATCGTCTTTCACGCCCGCTTCCCGATGCGCGGCTTCCTGCGCGGCCTGTTCATCCTGCCGATGATGGCGACGCCGGTTGCGATCGCGCTCGTCTGGACGATGATGTTCCACCCGCAGCTTGGTGTCCTCAACTACCTTCTGTCTCTCGTCGGCATCCCGCCGCAGCTCTGGGTGTTTCACCCGGCAACCGTGATCCCCTCGCTTGTCCTCGTCGAGACCTGGCAATGGACGCCGCTCGTCATGCTGATCGTGCTCGGCGGCCTCGCGGCGATCCCGGCCGAGCCCTATGAGAGCGCGCTGATCGACGGCGCCTCGCTCTGGCAGGTGTTCCGCTACATCACGTTCCCGCTGATCACGCCGTTCCTGTTCATCGCGGCGATGATCCGGATGATCGACGCGGTGAAGAGCTTCGACATCATCTACGCCATCACGCAGGGCGGTCCGGGCTCGGCGTCGGAGACGATCAACCTCTATCTCTACAGCGTTGCCTTCACCTATTACGACGTCGGCTACGCCTCGGCGATCGCGGTCGTGTTCTTCGCCCTCATCATCGTGCTCGCCGCGATGCTGCTCTATTTGCGTCATCGCACGCAATGGAGCGAGATCCAGGCCGGCGCATGAGCCCACGGCAAGTTTTCGGCAAGATCGGCCTTGCCTTCGCCGTCATCGTCATCGTCTCGCCGGCGATCCTGTTCTTCATCTGGATGGTGTCGCTCTCGGTCAAATACGAGATCGACAACGCCGCTTATCCGCCGATCTTGATCCCGGATCGCTTCGCCTGGAAAAACTACGCCGACGTTCTCGCCTCGACTCGCTTCCCGACCTATTTCGTCAACAGCCTGATCGTCACCGGGACGGCGACCCTGTTCGCGCTCCTCGTCGGCGTGCCGGCCGGCTACGGCATCGCCCGCATGCGCGCCCACAAATCGGCGGTGGTCATCCTGATCGCCCGTATCACGCCGGGCCTTTCCTATCTCATTCCGCTGTTCCTGCTGTTCCAGTGGCTCGGGCTCCTCGGCACTCTGTGGCCGCAGATCATCATCCATCTCGTGGTGACGGTGCCGATCGTGATCTGGATCATGATCGGCTATTTCGAGACGACGCCGATGGAGCTCGAGGAGGCGGCGCTCATCGACGGCGCAACGCGCTGGCAGGTGTTTCGCCACGTGGCGCTGCCGATCGCGCGGCCCGGCATGGCCGTCGCCTTCATCCTCGCCGTGATCTTCTCGTGGAACAATTTCGTCTTCGGGATCGTGCTCGCCGGTCGGGAGACCCGCACGCTGCCGGTCGCGGTCTATAACATGATCTCCTTCGACCAGCTGAGCTGGGGTCCGCTCGCCGCGGCGGCGCTGATCGTGACCTTCCCGGTGCTGCTGCTGACGGTGTTCGCCCAGCGCCAAATCGTCGCCGGGCTGACCGCCGGCGCCGTCAAGGGGGGCTGACGGGCGCAACGGGCGGCGAAGGGCAGCGGGACGGCGGAAACGGACCGTAGCGGGCTGGTTTGAACGATGTTCGCACCGAGCACAGGGCGGACCGGTCGACCTGGTCGCGCCTCATGCGC
>DAINQO010000251.1:0-4547 GCA_036742625.1 Microvirga sp. | reverse complement strand
CCGACAGGCCGCCCTCGTAGAGCTTCTTCTCGCCGTAGCGCTCGGCGATCTCGCGCCGGACCTCCTCGGCGAAGTAGCCCGAGGCGATGGTGTTCGGGGAGATCACCCGCGGGCTGACGGTGAGCGGCTCCTTCTTCGCCTTGTCGGCCTCATCGCGCTTGATGTAGCCGTTATCGACCATGCGATCGAGCACCCAGTTCCGGCGCTCGAGCGCCGCCTGCTTCTGGCGGAACGGGTGGTAGTTGTTCGGCGCCTTCGGCAGGGCGGCCATGTAGGCCGCCTCGGCGAGCGTCAGCTCATGAACCGACTTGCCGTAATAGTTCAGCGCCGCGGCGGCGAGGCCGTAATTGCTCAGGCCGAGATAGATCTCGTTGAGGTAGAGCTCGAGGATGCGGTCCTTGGAATAGGTGCTTTCGATCCGAAGCGCGATCAGCGCCTCGCGGATCTTGCGCTCGTACGAGCGCTCGCTGCCGACGAGGAAGTTCTTGGCGACCTGCTGGGTGATCGTCGAGGCGCCCTGCTGGCGCTTGCCGCCGCCCTTGAAGTTCATCACCACGGCGCGCACGAGCCCTTCCGGGTCGACGCCGCTGTGACGGTAGAAGTTCTTGTCCTCGGCCGAGAGGAAGGCGGCGACGACCTGCTTCGGGACCGCCTGGATCGGGATGTAGAGGCGCCGCTCGCGGGCGTATTCGGCGAGCAGGCTGCCGTCGCCGGCGTGGACGCGGGTCATCACCGGCGGCTCGTACTTGGCGAGGGCCGCGTGGTCCGGCAGGTCCTGCGAGAACTTCCAGTAGCCGTAGGCCGCGACGACGGCGCCGATCAGGAAGAAGATCGCCCCGACGCTGAACAGGAAGCCGAAGAATCGTAGGACGAACCGCATTCCGTACTGACCCCCGTCTCGTGCCGTCCTCGCCGGAACCCGGTCTTCGTCGCCGGGATTTCGGCCGCTTGCCGGCAAGCCGGCCCGATGCCGACCGCACGCTAGCGGAGGAATCGCGCCGCCGCCATCGTTGCCGACCCGCTCTTTCGACACCGCATCTATGGTGAAACTGGGGCGCCGCCCGCGTTCGACGGCCCCTGGTTTGCGACGCGCGTCCCGAAATACTGGTCGATCGCCGTCGCCATCGCGGCGGTCGAGCGGTCGCGCCAGGCGTCGGAGGTGAGGAGGTCGATATCGCGCTTGCTCGACAGATAGCCGAGCTCGACGAGGACCGACGGCACGTCGGGGGCGCGCAGCACCTTGAACCCCGCCTCGCGATGCGGCTTCTTGCTCAGCCGCATCACCGGATCGAGCTTGCCGAGGAGCTTCTTGGCGAAGCGGTGCGAGAAGCCGCGCGTCTCCCGCAGCGTCAGCTCCTGGAGGATGTCGGCGACGTCGTTCGCGGTATCGCGCGAGTCGAGGCCGGCGACGGCGTCGGCCTTGTTCTCGCGCTCGGCGAGGTTCGCGGATTCGGCGTCGGTCGCGCGCTCCGAGCCGGTATAGACCGTGCCGCCCCGGACATGCGGCGCGGCCGAGATCGAATCGGCGTGGATCGAGATGAAGAGATCGGCCTTTGCCGCCCGCGTCACCCGCACGCGCTCGTCGAGCGCCACGAACACGTCCTGGTCGCGGGTCATCGCAACCCGGTAGCGGCCGGTCCCCTCGAGCCGCTCGCGCAGCCGCTGGGCGAAGCTGAACACGATGTCTTTCTCGAGCGCGCCGGTCGAGGCGACGGCGCCGGGATCGATGCCGCCGTGCCCGGCGTCGATGACGACGAGGGGGCGCTTGTCGCCACCCGGTTCGACGCTGCCGGTCGTCTCGGGCTCAGGAACCGCCGGCGCCTCCGGCCTTGCCGAGCGCCTGAAGGCCTCGCGATCGCTCCTTGCAAGCTCGACGGTCAAGAGCGCGGCGCCGTCCGCCGGCCGCGTCGTCACGTCCAATCGCGACACCAGCGCCGGCTGGGCCAGCTCAATGACGACGCGGGACCGGTCCGCGGCGAAGAGCCCGTAGCGCAAGGAGGTCACGAGCCCCTCGCGGCGCCGGCCCGATTCGGCCGGAAGCTGGAAATTGACCCGCGGCAGCTCGATGACCAGCCGGTCCGGGCGTTCCATGACGAAGGAGCGGGCCTCGACCGGCTCGGACAGGGTGAAGGTGAGGCGTGTCCGCGGGCCCTCGGCCTTGATCTCGACCGCAATCGCCGTCGGGACCGGCACGGCCGGGGCGGCGGCGCCCGGGGCGGCGGCGAGGGCCGGCGCGGTCAAGCCGAGCCACAGAGAGGCGCAGAGAGACGCCGACTTTCTCAATCGGGCGAACCACATCGCCAACGCCGATCTCCGAGAAGCGCCCCTTCGAGCGATAGCCGCGCTTGGTTAATGAAGCCTGTGTAGCACATAACGGCGCCGGCGCGGAGCCGTTGCAATCCGGCCACAGTGACCCGACATCTTGCCAAGCGGCCGGTTCGGTCTGTATTGGTTCTGACCCCGTCCGGCTCACCCCGATTCCGACGGCGGACCCGGATCAGGTCGCGTCAGATCACCCGCCGGATCGTCGTTTTCTGTACGGCATGCTTCCGGACCGGGCGTCAAATTCGGCGACGCCATCGTCGCCTGTCAGGTGGCCGGGTTCCCGGCGCATCGATTTTGGAAGGTCGTGGAACGGATGGGCGTGAAGACGGGATCAGCGCTGCTGCTCGTTGCTGCGCCCGGCCTCCGCCGCGGGCTTCGCACCCGTGCAAGCTCCAATCCGCGATCAAAGATCAACCCCAGGCGCGCCCCCGGCGGGCGCGCGACGGCGATCAACGACAGCCTCCGAACCATCGCGCCGCCTCCGGCCAGGATGCGGCCACGTGTATCGCGCCTCGAGCCCTCGTCGGGCGACGGGCCAGGAGCGCCGTCGGCGATCGCCATGTCGAGAGTTCGTCATGGCAAACAAGATGCTTATCGATGCCTCCCACCCGGAAGAGACGCGGGTGGTGGTGGTGCGCGGCCAGAAGGTCGAGGAATTCGACTTCGAATCCGCTTCTAGGCGACAGCTTCGCGGGAACATCTATCTCGCCAAGGTGACGCGGGTCGAACCGTCGCTTCAGGCGGCGTTCGTCGAATATGGCGGGAACCGGCACGGCTTCCTCGCCTTCAGCGAAATCCATCCGGATTATTATCAGATTCCGGTCGCCGACCGGCAGGCGCTTCTCGCCGAGGACGCGCGTGCCGAGCGCGAGGAGGAGCGTGAGGACGAGCGGCGCCGCAGCCGGCCCCGCCGAGCCCGCGGCGCCCCCCGGCGCTCGGAGGGCGGCGAGACCGTCGCCGAGGAGGTCGAGGCCGAGGAGGTTGAGGCCGAGGGCGCCGAGGCCGAGCGCGCCGAGGCCGAGGGCGCCTCCGACGAGGAGGCGCCCGACGCGGCCCCGATCGGCGCCGCGGAGGTGCCGCCGGAGCTCGCGCCGGCCGAAAGCTTCGACGAATCCGGCGCACCGATCACCGAGCTAGCGCCCGCCCCTCGGTTCGAGGGCGAGCCGGAGAGCGTTGGCCACGGCGATACCCCGCCGGAGAGTGGATCCGCGGATAGCGACGCCCTGATCAGCGAGGCCGCGGAGGCAGAAGCTGCCGCCGATACCGCCGCGAGCCCGACCGAGGTCGAGGATCACGGCGGCAACGGCGCCGAGCACCCCGATGACGAAGCCGAGCCGATCATCGAGCAGGTCGGCGGGCGCGGCGATGCGCTCGAGGAAATCCCCGAGCGCCGGCGACCCTATCGGCGTCAGTACAAGATCCAGGAAGTCATCAAGCGGCGCCAGATCCTCCTCGTCCAGGTGGTCAAGGAGGAGCGCGGCACCAAGGGCGCGGCGCTCACCACCTATCTCTCGCTTGCCGGCCGCTATTCGGTCTTGATGCCGAACACCGGCCGCGGCGGCGGCATCTCGCGCAAGATCACGAGCGCCGCCGATCGCAAGCGGCTCAAGGAGATCGCCCAGGACCTCGAGGTTCCGGAGGGGATGGGCGTCATCCTGCGCACCGCCGGCGCGTCCCGGACGCGGGCCGAGATCAAGCGCGATTTCGAGTACCTGATGAGGCTCTGGGAGAGCGTGCGCGAGCTGACGCTCACCTCGAGCGCGCCGGCCCTCGTCTACGAGGAGGGCTCGCTCATCAAGCGGGCGATCCGCGACCTCTACAACAAGGACATCGACGAGGTCATGGTCGCGGGCGACGAGGCCCACCGCGAGGCCAAGGACTTCATGCGCATGCTCATGCCGAGCCATGCCAAGGCGGTGAAGCCCTACAAGGACCCGCAGCCGCTGTTCGCGCGCTTCGGCATCGAGCAGCAGCTCGACGCGATGTTCTCGAACCATGTCACGCTCAAGTCCGGCGGCTACCTCGTCATCAACCCGACCGAGGCCCTCGTCTCGATCGACGTGAACTCCGGGCGCTCGACCCGCGAGCACAACATCGAGGACACGGCGCTGCGCACCAACATGGAGGCCGCCGAGGAGATCGCCCGGCAGCTGCGCCTGCGCGATCTCGCCGGCCTCATCGTCATCGACTTCATCGACATGGAGGAGAAGCGCAACAACCGC
>DAINQO010000250.1:0-4579 GCA_036742625.1 Microvirga sp. | reverse complement strand
CGCATCTCGATCGCGGCGGTCGCCGGCGTCGGCTTCCTCCTCGTCGTGCATCTCGCGACGCACGGCTACGATCGCGCCGTGATGCTGGTGCCGACCTGGGTTCTCCTCGTCGCCTGGGTCGCCGCCGGCGCCTTCACGGTGACGGGGTCGCTCGCCTCCGACCTCGTGCAGCCGGCGCTGATCGGGGCGCTGGTGCTGATCGTGATGCTGATCGGCTTCACGGTCATGCAGCACGCCTTCGCCGGCGGCGTCCTGGCGCAGGGACTGATGAGCGACACCGAGCGCCGGGCGCTGGCGCTCGCCGGCGCCGGCGACATCGTCTTCGACTGGGACGTCACCGGCGACAAGGTCTTCGTCGGCCCCGAGGTCGAGCAGCAGCTCGGGCTCAAGCGCGGCGCCCTCGAGGGCTCGGCCGCGGGCTGGCTCGAGCTGCTGCATCCGTTCGACGTCGACCGCTACCGCACCTCGCTCGACGCGGTGATCGAGGAGCGGCGCGGCCGCGTCGTCCAGGATTTCCGCCTGCGTGCCGCGAGCGGCCCATACCATTGGTTTCGCCTCAAAGCCCGGCCGATGGTCGGGACAGACGGCGAGGTCATCCGCATCGTCGGCACGATCGCCGACGTGACCGAGGGCAAGACCGCCGAGGAGCGCCTGCTCCACGACGCCGTCCACGACAGCCTGACCGGGCTTCCGAACCGCGAGCTCTTCAACGACCGGCTCGATGCGGCGCTCACCCTCGCGGCGCAGGACGAGGGCATCCGGCCGACCGTGCTTTGCCTCGATCTCGACCGGTTCAAGCAGGTGAACGATTCGGTCGGCCTCTCCGCCGGCGACTCGATCCTCCTGACGCTGTCGCGTCGCCTCGGCCGGCTCCTGAAGCCGCACGACACCCTCGCCCGCATCAGCGGCGACGAGTTCGCGATCATCCTGATGTCGGAGCACGATCCCGACCGGATCATCGGCTTCGCCGACATGGTCCGGCGCGCGACGACGACGCCGATCACCTTCGAGGAGCGCGAGATCTTCCTGACCGCCTCGGTCGGGCTGATGCTTTACGAGCGCCAGACCGCGGGACGGCGCGAGGAGGTGCTCAAGAACGCCGAGATCGCGATGGTGCACGCGAAGCGCCATGGCGGCGACCGGGTCGAGGTGTTCCGGCCGACGATGCGGACCGAGACCGGCGATCGGCTCACCCTCGAGAGCGACCTGAGGCGCGCCATCGACCGCGGCGAGATCAAGGTGCTGTTCCAGCCGATCGTGCGGCTCGAGGACCGCACCATCGCCGGCTTCGAGGCGCTGTTGCGCTGGGACCATCCGCGCCTCGGACGCCTCTCCCCCGCGACCTTCATTCCGATCGCCGAGGACACCGGGCTGATCGTCAACCTCGGCGTCTTCGCGCTCGAGCGCACCGGGCGCGAGCTCGCGGCCTGGCAGCGCGCCCTCGAGGTCGAGCCGCCGATCTTCGCGAGCGTCAACGTGTCGAGCCGGCAGCTCCTGCGCCACGACCTCTTGCACGACGTCAAGACGGTGCTGGCCCGCACCGGCGTCCACCCGGGCTCGCTCAAGCTCGAGCTGACCGAGAGCCTCGTCATGGAGAACCCGGAATACGCGGCGCAGATGCTGCAGCGCATCCGGCACCTCGGAGCCGGCCTGTCGCTCGATGATTTCGGCACCGGCTACTCGGCGCTGTCCTACCTCCAGCGCTTCCCCTTCGACACCATCAAGATCGACCAGTCCTTCGTGCGCCCGGGCAGCAACGGGCAGCGCTCGGTGCTCCTGCGCTCGATCGTCAAGATGGCGCACGAGCTCGGAATGGAGGTCGTCGCCGAGGGCGCCGAGACCGAGTCGGACGCGATCGAGCTCTATCAGATCGGCTGCGAATACGCCCAGGGCTGGGCCTTCGGCGAGCCGATGTCGGCGCTGCAGGCGCGCCAGCTCGTCGGCGCCGCGCCCGAGGCGGCCTGAGTCGCCTATCGCCGCTCGGGCCGAGGCGGCGAGAAGAGGGTCGTGCTGCCGGTCTCGGCATCGGAGCCGCGCCCGCGCTCCGCCGGTCTTGCGCTCCGGGCTGGCTTTCCGCTGCCGATGGCGGTGCGCACCTCGTCCGCCCAGGAGCGGCTCATTGCCTTTCTCTGCGAGCGTTCCGCGGTGGCGCTTTGAGCGGCGGCGCTTTGAGCGAGCGCCGGTCCCGACAGGATGACGAACGCGAGAACGACGAGAAATCCCGGTTCGGCACGCTGCGGCATGGCACTCCAAACGCGTCTGCAGGGCGGAGAACCGAGCGGCGCCCGAAACGTTCCGGCCGGCGGCGAAGCGCCGCGACCCCTTCGTCAGGCGTGGCCGGCGTCCATCGACAGCATCGCCGGATCGACGCCGATCCGGCGCAGCGCCATCTCGTATTTGTGGTCGAAGGCCGAGTGGAAGATGAGCTCGGGGTCGGCCGGGCAGTTCAGCCAGCCATTCGCCTGGACCTCGCTCTCGAGCTGACCCGCCGACCAGCCGGCATAGCCGAGCGCCAGCACGGCGCTCTGCGGGCCTTCGCCCTTGGCGATCGCGCGCAGGATGTCGACCGTCGCCGTCAGGCAGACGCCCTCGTCGATCGGCAGCGTCGACTGATCGATGAAGAAGTCGGGCGAGTGGAGCACGAAGCCGCGGCTGGTTTCGACCGGGCCGCCCATCAGAACCTGCATGCGGCCGACCCGGTTCGGCAGCCGGATCAGCTCGGCCTCGGGGATGATCTCGAGCTGGACGAGGAGGTCCGGCATGCTGAGATCCGCCGCCGGCTTGTTGACGACGATGCCCATCGCCCCTTCCGGCGAGTGGGCACAGACATAGATGACGGTGCGCGAGAAGCGCTCGTCGCCCATGCCCGGCATGGCGACGAGGAGCTGCCCGTCGAAATAGCCGGGTGTGCCTGGTGTTTCCCTGTTGCGAACCGGAGCCATGACCCATGCTACGCCGAGGCGGATTGCCGTGCCACCCCCAACCGCCCGAGCCTCACGGGATCGTGGATGGCTCGCCGGCGCGGCGGGGTTATCTTGACCGACCTAAGATGAAGCCGAAACCTCGGGCCCTGGTTCCACGCGCGATCGCGCCGCACCGCCCCGCGGCCCTTCTCGGAGCGATGGTTGGCCTTGTGCTTGCGGCCGCCGCCATCGCCGGCGAGGCTTCGCCCTGGGTTCAGGGCCATCATTCCCGGGCGCGGCTCGTTGCCGGCGGCGCCGACGGGGCGGCGCGTCTTGCCGCGATCGAGATCGTCCTCGATCCGGGTTTCAAGACCTATTGGCGCTCGCCGGGCGAATCCGGGCTGCCGCCCGCGTTCGACTGGGCGGGGTCGGAAAACCTTTCGGCGGCCGAGGTGCTTTGGCCGGCGCCGCACCGCTTCGAGGACGCCGGCGGCGTCGCCTACGGCTACAAGGACCGCGTCCTGCTGCCGGTGCGCGTGAGCCCGAACGATTCGGCAAAGCCGCTGCGGCTCGCCCTCAAGCTCGATTACGGCGTCTGCAAGGACATCTGCATCCCGGCGCAGGCGTTGCTGGCGCTGGCCCTTCGGCCCGGCGAGGCAGGCTCGCCCGCGCCCGAGATCGCGGCGGCACTCGCCCGCGTGCCGAGGCCCCAGGCGCTCGGCGCGCCGGGCGGTCTGTCCATCCTTGCGATCGACCCGGAGACCGTGGACGGCAAGCCGGCGCTCGCGGTCGCGGTGCGCGCCCCGCCGGGCGCCGACCTGTTCGTCGAGGGGCCCGAGGGCTGGTATGTCGCCGCCGGGCGGCTGCAGCCGCTCCCGGCCGCGAGCGGCGGCGCCGACGGCCGGTTCCTGGTCGAGATCTTCGAGCGGCCGAAGGACGCGACCGGATCCCTCGATTTGCGGCTGACGCTCGCGGCGGGCGAGCGTGCCGTCGAGACCGCGGCGCGCCTCGACACGGCGCGGCTGCCACGCTAACTCAACCGATCCAAGAACCCGCGGAGACGAGCATGACGATCCAGGTCGGCGATTCCCTTCCCCAGAGCACCTTTCGCGTCATGACCGCCGACGGCCCGAAGCCGAAGACCACCGACGATGTCTTCAAGGGCCGGAAAGTGGTGCTCGTCGCCGTGCCCGGCGCCTTCACCCCGACCTGCCACCGCAACCACCTGCCGGGCTACGTCGCGCAGGCCGACGCCATCAAGGCTAAGGGCGTCGACGCCATCGTGGTGACGGCGGTGAACGACGTCTTCGTCATGACCGAGTGGGGCAAGCAGAGCGGCTGCGGCGACAAGATCGAGCTGATCTCCGACGGCAACGGCGATTTCGCGAAGGCCCTCGGCCTCACCATGGACGGCTCGGGCTTCGGCCTCGGCACGCGCTCGCAGCGCTATTCGATGGTGGTCGAGGACGGCGTCGTGCGCTCGCTCAACATCGAGGACGCGCCCGGCAAGGCCGACGTCTCCGGCGCCGACAATCTTTTGAAGTCGCTTTGACATAACCTTTCCCGAACGGAGACCTCCGCGAAAATCGGGCGCGCGGAATCCACCCCGGGCGCGAGCGCCGAGGCGGACCCCGGCCTTGAAGAAGGCGAGGAGGGGACGCCGAAAATGGATCTTA
>DAINQO010000249.1:0-4599 GCA_036742625.1 Microvirga sp. | reverse complement strand
CTCACGCCGTCAGCCGCTCGACCGGCACCCGCACCCGGATCGTCAGCCCCTCCGGCGGCCAGGCGGCTTCGATCGTGCCGCCGAGGTCGAGCGTGATGCTGCGCCGGGCAAGGAGCGAGCCGAAGCCTTCGGTCGTGGGCGCGCCGCGGACCGGCGCGCCGGCGCGCTCGGTCCACACGACCTCGAACGTTTCGGCGCCGCCGCGGCAGGCGAGCTCGACGACGCCCTCGGGCTCCGACAGCGCGCCGTATTTCACCGCATTGGTCGCGAACTCGTGGAAGGCGAGGCCGAGCGCCGTCGCCGTCGTCGGGCCGATCGCCGGATCGTCGCCGGCGATGCGGATGCGCTCGCCGGCTTCGCCGCGGTAGGGGCCGAGCAGGCCGGCGAGGAGCCCATGCAGGGTCCGGGCGGCGGCCGGTCCGCCGCCCTCCCATTCGGCCGGCCGGACGTAGTCGTGGGCGCGGCCGAGCGCCTCGATGCGGGCCCGGATGGTGCGGGCGAAGGCCTGCAGCGTGTCGTTCCCCCGCGCCGACAGGGTGACGATGCTGGCGACGACCGCGAACAGGTTCTTGATGCGGTGGCTGAGCTCGCGGCCGAGAAGGTCGCGGGCGTATTCGGCGCGCTTGCGGGCGGTGACGTCCTCGGCGACGAGGCCGATGCCGGGCGTCGCGCCGTAGTCGTCGGTCAGGTAGTAGACGTGGAGCCGCCACCAGACCTTGACCTCCGGCTCGCGCGGGGTGCCGCCTTCGACCTCGATGTTGCGGATCGGCTCGCCGCTCTCGATGACCCGCCGCAGCGCCGGCTCGAGGCCGTCGCGGAGATCCGGCAGGATCTCGAAGATCGAGCGGCCGACATGCTCCTCGGCCGCAAGCCCGGTGATGTCGCGCAGGAACTCGTTGACGCGCAGGAAGCGCATGTCGAGATCGAGCAGCGCCAGCCCGACCGGGGCATGCTGGTAGAGCGCCCGCACCTCGCGAAAGCGCGTGCGGGCCTCGCGCTTGCTCTGCCGAAGCTCCTCCTCGACCTGCTTGCGGGCCGTGATGTCGATGTTGATGCCGGCAATCCCGGTCGGCGGCGCCGAGCCCTCGCGCACGCTTTCGCCGCGAGCGAGGATCCAGCGCACGGCGCCGTTCGGCAGCACCACCCGGAACTCCGACTCGTAGGGACCGGGCGACGCGAGGAGCCGGTACTGGTCCTCCTCGACCCGCTCGCGGTCGTCCGGGTGCACGCGCGACAGGCAGGTGGCGATGCTCATCGGCTCGCCGGGGGCAAGTCCATACAAGGCCTTGAAGGCCGGCGCCGCGACGACCGTGTCGGTGCGGGCGTCCCATTCGAAGGCGAGCGCGCCGCCGAGTTCCTGGGCGCGCTTCAGCCGCGCCTCGGTGGCGGTGAGCGCCGATTCGACCCGCATCCGCTCGGTGATGTCGATCGCGACGCCGGCGAGGCGGCGCCCCTCGATCGTGTCCGAGACATGCGCCCGCACCCGCGTCCAGCGGATCTCGCCGCCCGGCCGGCGGACGCGGAAGACGATGTCGGCCTCGTCGTTGCCGTCGCGGGCGGCCTCGGCCATCGCCCGGACGCGGCCGGCGTCGGTCGGATGGACCGAATCGAGGATGCGCTCGGCCGGGATCTCGCCGCGCCATTCGAGCCCCCAGAGGCTGCGCGTGACGTCGTCGGCGGAGAAGCGGTCGCTCGTCAGGTCCCACGACCACAGGCCGACGCCGCCCTTCGACAACGCCTCGCGGAGCTGCGGATCGGTCCGCGGACCGCCGGCCAAGCCGTCGATATTCTCCAATGCCGTCACGGCGACCTTCGGTGTGAAAACGGACATTCGCAACCGATTCCCACAAGCGCCGAGGTGATCGAAAATCGATGGCTGGAATCGGAAAACAGGACGCGAACGCGACTGGCGCCCCCCAGCGCCCGGTACGGTCGAGCTTGGTACCCGATCCGGGGGCTGTCAATCGCTATTGTCGCCGGCGCTTTGCCGCCGGCGCTCGACGGCCGAGATAGCGCGAAAGCTCCGGCCGATGCTTTGAGCGGAGTCTAAGAGGCGAGCTTGACGGCGCGCGCCGCGGCGGCATAGCCGCCGGCGGCGCCGTCGACGAAGTGGACGTGGTCGCTGCGGGTCGGCGACGGCACGAAGCAGGTCATGAGCGCGGCGCTCTGACGGTGGGTGCCGCAGCGCGCCGTGCCGGCGGCCTCGGCGGCGGAAAGCAGCGCCGCGATGCGGTCGGCGAGCGCCGGGCTGCAGTCGAGCGTCATCCTGAGCCCGTCGTCGAACTTGCGGAAATCGGTGTTCTCGACGAGCTCGCGGCGATAGCGCGCCGGATCGAAGGAGCCGACGCTGAGGCCGGTCTTGAAGATGGCGTGCGAGGCGAGCGTCCGGGCGCCGGTCCAGAGCCGGGCCGCGATCGGCGAGCGGCGGTTGAGCGGCGAGGCTTTCGCCTCGAGCGCGAGCCCGGCCGGTGGCCAGCGCAGCTCCGGGCCGGCCGCCGGAACCGGGCGCCCGGCCTCGGCAGCGCCCTCGGCGAGCGCCAGCACCTCGGCGACGAAGCGGTCGAAGGACGACGCCGCGGCGCCCGGCGCCGGCACGGCGATGAGCGACAGGATCACGCCGCGCTCGGCCGGAATCTCGGCGAAGCGGCATGACAGCCCGTTGAGGTCGGCCCGCGTGCCCCGCGGCGCCGGCTCGATCGTAAAGGCGCCGGCCTTCATCTGCCGCTCCGCCCAGGCGAGCCCGCCGCCGGAAAACATCGCGTAGGACACGTCCGGCGAGGGGGAGAAGCGCGCGACGCGCACGTCGAGACCGGCCGCCCGGACGGCCTCGACCGGGACCGCGGCGATCCGCATCTCGAGGTCAAGATCGTCCCGCACCCAGGCGGCGGCCGCGGCGAGCGCGGCGCGGCCGAGATCGCCGTCGTCGGGCGGCAAGGCGATGCTGGCCCCGTCGCCGCCGAAGACGAACGGGAAATCCTCGTCGCCGAGCGCGTTCGCGACGGCGGCGATCACAGCGGCGGCGGCGGTGTTCACGGCCTTGTAGCGCCCGGCCGCGATCGCCGCGGTCGAGCGCACGATGTCCGACAGCCCGAGCACCCAGCCGTCCGGCAGCGCGGCGTAGACCGCCGGATCGGTCAGGCGCGCGAAGCTGCGGAAGCGCGGCAGCGCCTCGTAGAAGTCGCGGCGCGCGGGCTCCGGCTCAGCCGTCACTGCACCACGAGCTTCAGCTCGGCGACCAGCGGGCGGACCTTGTCGATCTGCTCGCGGACGATCCGGCCGAGCTCGGCTGGGGTCGATCCGACCGGCTCGGCCCCGACCTCCTCGGCCCGGCGGCGCACGTCCGGATGCTGCGCCGCCTTGGCGATCTCCTGCTGCAGCCGGGCGACGATCGGCTCAGGGGTGCGGGCCGGAGCAAAGAAGCCGTTCCAGCCGCGAAGCTCCATGTTGGGGAAGCCGAGCTCGCGCACGGTCGGCACGTCCGGCAAGGTGGGCGTGCGCTCCGCGGCAAGCGTTGCGAGGGGCTTCAGGGCGCCGGATTTCACGTGCGGGAGCGCGGTCGAGAGCTGGTCGCCGCCGAACTGGATGCGGCCGGCGACGAGCTCCTGCACGAGCGGCGCGGCGCCGCGGAACGGCACGTGGTCCATGGCGACGCCGGCGTCGCGCTTATAGACCTCGGTGGCGAGATTCATGATGCTGCCGGGCCCGGTCGAGCCGTAGAAGAGCGCCTGCTTGCCCGCCTGGTCCTTCGCATAGGCGGCGAACTCCTTGAGGTCGCGCGCCGGCACGCCCGGGTTCGCGACGACCAGCATCGGCACGTTGGCGGCAAGCGAGACCGGCGCGAAGTCGGCAAGCCCGTGCTTGGCGCGGCCGGCGAACTCGAGCGAGGCGGTCGTCGTCGAGAAGGTGAGGTTGTGGAACAGGAGCGTGTGGCCGTCGGGCTCGGCCTTGGCCACCGCGTCCGCCCCGACCGACCCGCCGGCCCCGCCCATGTTCTCGACGATGACCGACTGCCCGAGGCCCTCGCCCAGGCGCTGCGCGAAGAGGCGGGCGAGAAGGTCCGTCGTCCCGCCGGCCGGGAACGGCACGATCACCCGGATGGTGCGGGTCGGATAGGCCGGTTGCGCCGCGGCGGGCGAGGAACAGGCGAGGGCGGCAGCGAGGGCCGCCGCGCCGGCGACGAGGGCGCGGCGGGTGGCATGGTCCTTCGTGATCATTTCGTTTCCTCTCTCTGTGATTGTCTTTGGGCCATACATAGCCCCCCTTATGCTGAGGTGCGAGCCGTAGGCGAGCCTCGAAGCACGCACATGGCTGACGCTGCACCGGCAGGGTTGCGTCCTTCGAGGCTCAGCCCTGCGGGCTTCGCACCTCAGGATGAGGGGCCTGGGAGGTCGGCCCGACTGGGCTCTTTCGGCGTAACCGGCTTGAACAGGCCGCTCGCCTTGGCGACGAGCTCGCCCTCGGCGCTCCGGACCTCCGCCTCGCAGAAGACGATCGAGCGGCCGGCGCGCACGACCCGGCCCTCGGCCGTCAGCTCGCCGCGGCCCGGCGACAGAAAGCTCGCCTGCATGTCGAGGGTCATGACCGGGAGCCCGACGGTGC
>DAINQO010000248.1:0-4604 GCA_036742625.1 Microvirga sp. | reverse complement strand
CCGGCGCCGCGCGCCTTCACGGCGGCGAGCACGAAGACGCGGATCGCGGAGGAGAGGTTCTGGCCGGCGGCGCGCCCGGCGTCGATCTCGGCAACGAGGGCCTCCGCCGACCGTCCGCGCTGCCGCGCAATCTCATGCAGCTCGGCCCAGAACGGCGCTTCGAGCGAGACGCTCGTGCGGTGCCCGGCGATCGCGACGGAGCGCTTGACGACGCCGGCGCCGACCGCCCGGCTCATGCCGCGCCGTCGTCTCCGGCGGGATCTTCGCCCGGCCCGTCCCGGCGGTGGGCGTCGAGCTTGCGATCCTGCATGTCGCGCGTCGCTTCGGTCGACATCTGCTCGCGGCCCGGGCGGCCGAAGCGGGCGCGATTCTCGCTTGCCTCGGCCTCCTTCTCGGCCCGGGCTTTGGCCTTGCGGGCGCGTCGGAGATTGATGATGTCAGCCATGGGTCAGAAGCCTGTGAAGAGCGTATCGATGGCCCGGATGAGGTCATCGCGGTGCGGTTCAAGCGAGCCGACGCGCGGCCCGACCGAGTGCCGTTCGACGGCGGCGAGTCGCCGGTGCATATCGAACTGCTGCATCAGAACAAGCGATGGCGGTCAGACCAGAGGCCGTTTCGGCGAATTTCCTCATTAGAGGCTTGAATGGCTTCGGCGTTCTCCTCTGCCCAGCGACGGGCTCGCTCGTCCGAGGATGCTTTGACGCCGAGCGCGCGCTTCAGGGCACGGCCCGCAACCTCGTTTAGGTCGAGCCCGGCGGTGGCCGCCAATTCGACGAGCTCCTTGTCGAGCTCCACTTCCACTCGGACCCTCGTCGGATCGTCCACCGGGTAGCTCCGTTTCTGTGTCACACCTTATGCCTCACGGCGCCGGCGGCAAGCACCTCACCCCGGCCCCAGCATCGTCTCCGGCCGCACCACGGCATCGAACTCCTCGGCCGTGACATGGCCGGAGCGCACGGCCTCTTCCTTCAGGGTGGTGCCGTTCTTGTGCGCCGATTTCGCGATCGCCGCAGCCTTGTCGTAGCCGATCTTCGGCGCGAGCGCCGTCACCAGCATCAGCGAGCGGCCGAGGAGCTCGTCGAGGCGCTCGCGGTTCGGCACGATCCCGACGACGCAGTTGTCGGCAAAGCTCACCGCCGCGTCGGCGAGGAGGCGGATCGACTGCAGCACCGCGTTCGCGATCACCGGCTTGAAGACGTTGAGCTCGAAATGGCCCTGGCTGCCGGCGAAGGCGGCGGTCGTCGCGTTGCCGATGACCTGGGCGCAGACCATGGTCATGGCCTCGGCCTGGGTCGGGTTGACCTTGCCCGGCATGATCGAGGAGCCGGGCTCGTTTTCCGGCAGCGAGATCTCGCCGATGCCCGAGCGCGGGCCGGAGCCCATCAGGCGAATGTCGTTTGCGATCTTGAACAGCCCGGCGGCGAGGCTCGCGAGCGCGCCTTGCGTGAACACGAGCGCGTCATGGGAGGCGAGCGCCTCGAACTTGTTCGCCGCCGATGTGAAGGGGAGGGCGGTCAGCTCCGCCACCTTTGCCGCGAAGGCTTCCGCAAAGCGCGGATGCGCGTTGAGCCCGGTCCCGACTGCGGTGCCGCCCTGCGCCAACGCAAAAAGCCCGGGAAGCGTCGCCGCGATGCGCTCGATCCCGAGCGCCACCTGCGCGGCGTATCCGGAGAATTCCTGCCCGAGCGTCACCGGCGTCGCGTCCTGGAGATGGGTGCGGCCGATCTTGACCACGTCGGCGAAGGCTTCTGCCTTGTCGTCGAGGGCGCGGTGAAGGTGGCGCAGCGCCGGCAGGAGGCGCGCTTCAATCTCGCGCGCCGCGGCGATGTGCATCGCCGTCGGAAAGGAGTCGTTCGAGGACTGGCCGCGGTTGACGTGATCGTTCGGGTGCACCGGCGATTTGCCGCCGCGCTTTCCCCCGAGCGCCTCGTTCGCGAGCGCGGCGATGACCTCGTTGGCGTTCATGTTCGACTGGGTGCCGGATCCGGTCTGCCAGACGACGAGCGGGAACTCGTCGTCGTACTTGCCCTGCACCACCTCCGCGGCCGCGGCCGCGATCGCGTCGGCGATCCGGGGCTCGAGCTCACAGAGGTCCTTGTTGACGAGCGCCGCCGCCTGCTTGACGAGCCCCAGCGCCCGGATCAGCGGCGCCGGCATACGCTCGCCGCCGATGCGGAAATTCTGCAGCGAGCGCTGCGTCTGGGCGCCCCAATAGCGCTCGGCCGGAACCTCGATCGGCCCGAAGGTGTCGCTCTCGGTGCGGGTGGGCTCAGCCAGGTCGTTGCCGGGCTCTTGCCGGTTCGCTTGCACGGGCGACATCGTGGCCTCTTCTGAATGCTGCGGCAGGCCCTAACTTAGGGTGCGGAAGGGCGCGCTTCGATCCCACGGCGCGCATTCTGGAGCAATTTGCCTTGATCGCTGCCGAAACGCCGTTCCGCCCGCCGGCGCCGGTGCCGCGCCGGACCCCGCCCGACATGTTCGATTTCCTCGCGGCGCTGCGCGCCAATCCGCTCACCACCTGGACCGAGGACCATTTCGAGCACCTGATCCTCGCCGGCGAAGGCGCGCTCGGGCGCATCACCATCGTGCACGACCCGGCGGCGATCCGGCATGTGCTCGTCGACAATGCCGCAAACTACCGCAAGGACGACCTCCAGCGCCGGGTGCTGGCGCCCGGGCTCGGCAACGGGCTGCTTACGGCCGAGGGCGAGGAGTGGCGGCTGCAGCGGCGCACCCTCGCGCCGCTGTTCGCGCCGCGTCACGTCGCCGGCTTCGTGCCGGCGATGATCGCGGCGGCGGAGCGGCTGGTTCGGCGCTGGCGGCGGCGCGACGGCCGGGTCCTCGACGTCGCCCTCGAGATGACGCGCGTGACGCTCGACGTGCTCGAGCGGACGATCTTCACGACCGGGCTCAAGCGCGACCCGGACGCGCTCGGGCGCGCGATCACGCGCTACTTCGAGGCGCTCGGGCCGCTCGACCCGCTCGACCTCTTCGGCATGCCGGAGTGGCTGCCGCGGATCGGCCGGTGGCGCGCTCGGCCGGCGCTACGCTTCTTCGAGGAGGTCGTCGGCGAGCTGATCGACACCCGTCGTGCCCTGCTGGCCCGGGGCGAGCCGTCCCCGAACGACCTCCTGACGCTCCTCCTCCAGGCCGCCGATCCCGAGACCGGGCGCGGGCTCACCGACGTCGAGGTGCGGGCCAACATCGTCACCTTCATTGGCGCCGGTCACGAGACCACCGCGAACGCCCTGACCTGGTCGCTCTACCTCCTGTCGCAGGCGCCGGCCGCGCGCGATCGGATCGAGGCCGAGGTCGACGCGGTCATGCCCGACGGCGTGCTCGCCCCGGAGGCGCTGTCGCGGCTCGTCTTCACCAAGGCCGTCGTCGAGGAGGCGATGCGGCTCTATCCGCCCGTGCCCTATATGAGCCGGGCGGCGCTCGGCGAGGACCGGATCGGCAATCTCAAGATCCCGCGTGGCTCGATGGTGACGATCGCTCCCTGGGTGCTTCATCGCCATCGGCGGCTCTGGGACGAGCCCGACGCCTTCGTGCCGGGGCGCTTCCTGCCGGAGCGGCGCGACGGCATCGACCGCTTCGCCTATCTGCCGTTCGGCGCCGGGCCGCGGGTCTGCATCGGCGCGTCCTTCTCGCTGCAGGAAGCCGTCATCGTGCTGGCGAGCGCCGTCGGCGCGGCCCGCTTCACGCTTGTCGCGGGGCACGAGGTCATGCCGGTGCACCGGGTGACGCTGCGCCCCGGCGGCGGGCTGCCGATGACGTTGCGGTTGCGCGACGCGGGCTCCTGCGCGCGGCCGGTAGCGGCCGAGCTCAGCTCTTCTTGCGGAACGAGTCGAGGCTGACGACCTCGGCGCCGGCAGCGGGGTCCGCCGGCTTTTCGGCTTTGGGCTTCTCGGTCTTCTCCGCCTTTACCGGCTTGTCGCCGCCGGCGGGCTTCGCCGCGAGCTTCGGGGCGGCGCTCCTGCCGGTGACCGGCACGACGGGCTTCCTTGGCGGCGTCTCCGCCGGTTCCGAGGCTGCGCCGCGCCGGGCGGCGGCGGGCGCAGGAGCCGGCACCAGCGCCGGCGCCGTCGCCGTCTCGCCTGCGCCGTTGAGCTCGAACTTCAGCCCGAACTGCACCGAGGGGTCGAAGAACCCGATGACCGCGTCATAGGGAACGACGAGCCGCTCCGGCACGCCCGAGAAGGACAGCCCGACCTCGAAGCCGCTCTCGGTCACGGAAAGATCCCAGTACTGATGCTGCAGGACGATCGTCATGTCCTGCGGGTATTTCTCGCGCAGACGGTTCGAGATTCGCACCCCGGGGAAGTCGGTGCGGAACGAGACGTAGAAGTGATGGTCGCCGGAAAGGCCGTGCTTCGCCGCGTCGCCGAGGACCTTGCGCACGACCCCTTTGAGCGCGTCCTGCACCAGGAGGTCGTAGCGGATCAGGTCTTTGGTCATCCAGGGGCCTAGGGCGCGCAAATGAAGTGGAGGCTTCTGTTGCCAGGTGCCTCCGAACCCCGCCTAACGGCTGCTAGACCGCCAGGACTTCAGAGTCGGTGTCAGAGACCGCTTACGCGGCCACCGCAACCGGAGCATAGTTGTCA
>DAINQO010000247.1:0-4606 GCA_036742625.1 Microvirga sp. | reverse complement strand
CGATGCCGCCCCGCTTTCGAACGCCTCCGGAAGCGCCCCTCGCGGGCGGGACGGGCGGAGATCTAGGACGTT
Organism: Microvirga sp.; assembly: GCA_036742625.1. GTDB lineage: Bacteria > Pseudomonadota > Alphaproteobacteria > Rhizobiales > Beijerinckiaceae > JAJKJG01. Next base: position 4,534 of record DAINQO010000247.1, on the reverse strand, counting down.
GTTCCGCGGTTGTCAAGGATTATTTTCGCGATTAGATGCTTGACTTAGCATCGCTCCGGCAGCCCGGCTCACTGGCCGGGCTGTTTCATTCCCAAATACGCGTCTGTGAAATCCTGAGGCGGCGTCGTCACAGCCAAATAGACGAACGGCTCGCTTCCGGTGTTCGTGACGCCATGAACCTCGCCGGGCGAGGTGCGGATCACATCGCCCGCACCGATCTCTGCCACCTGCCCGGCATCCAACAACAAGGTCGCCGTTCCCCGCTCGACCAGCCAAATTTGCTCAGAATGGGGATGGCGGTGCCTTGCCGAAGTCGCCTTGGGCGCCATCGTAACCCGCGTGATCGTGACCAGCGCCTGGGGCGCATTATGCACCGAGACAATCTGCGCTGACTCGATCCCGGCCTTCTCCAGAATCTGAGCATCCTTCTGAGAAAGCCACTGGATCACCTCACGTCTTTCCCTTCGCCGCCCTGCGCTTGTTGGCGGGCTTGGTGGAGGGCTTGGCCCGCTCCCGCTCTCACTTCGGATTGCGGCTTGTGGGGAGTCGAAGTAAGTCTACGCGGCGCGGGCGAGCGATGCGGGCCGGCGCTCGAGCGCGCGGGCGAACATCGCCGGATCGACATTGCCGCCCGAGCAGACGACCACCACGGTCTTCCCGGAGAGACCGACCTTGCCGGCAAGGAGCGCGCCAAGCGCCGCCGCGCCGCCGGGCTCGACCACGAGCTTGAGCGTCCGGAACGCGGCTGCCATGGCGTCGAGCGCCTCCTCGTCGGTGGCGCTGACGCCCTCGACGCCGTTCGCCCGCAGCGTCGCGAGCGTCAGCTTGCCCGGGGCCGGCGCCATCAGCGCGTCCATGATCGAGCCGGTGAGGCGCTCGTTCTTCTGCGGCGCCCCGGCCTTGAGCGAGCGCGCCATCTTGTCGAAGCCCGCCGGCTCGACGGTGTAGCAGCGCGTGTCCGGGAAGGCGTGCTTCACCGCCGTGATCACGCCCGAGGCAAGGCCGCCGCCGCTGCAGTTGACGAGGAGCGCGTCGGGCTTCACGCCGGCCTCGCGAAGCTGCTCCACGATTTCGAGCCCCATGGTGCCCTGGCCGCTCATGACGTCGGGATCGTCGAAGGGCGGCACCAGCGTCATGCCGCGCTCGTCCTCGATCTTGCGGCCCATGGCCTCGCGGTCGTCGGTGAGGCGGTCGAAGAAGATGACCTCGGCGCCCCACCAGCGGCAGCTCTCGATCTTGATCGAAGGCGCGTCCTTCGGCATCACGATCACGGCCGGCGCGCCGGCCATGCGGGCCCCGGCCGCGACCGCCTGGCCATGGTTGCCCGACGAGAAGGCGACGAAGCCGCTCTTCCGCTTCTCCTGCGGGGTCGACAGGATCTTGTTCAAGGCGCCGCGGATCTTGAACGAGCCGGTCTTCTGCAGCGGCTCGGCTTTCACCAGCACCTTGGCACCGGCAAGCTCGTCGAGCATCGCCGAGGCGAGGAGCGGCGTACGCACGATGCGGCCGGCAAGGCGCTCGGCGGCACGGCGGATGGTGGCGACATCGATCGGGGTCATGGCGCCTTCTTAAGACACCGCAGCGTTCGCGTCATCCCGGGGCTCGCGAAGCGAGAACCCGGGATCTCGCCTGGCGCAAGATCCCGGATAGCCGCGTGCCGCGGCTTCCGGGATGACGGCGCCTGAAGGGGATGATCTAACGCTCTGATGATCGATCCGCAGCTCTCGGAATGGGCAAGCCAGCTCCTGCGCTGGGTGCACGTCATCACCGCGATCGCCTGGATCGGCTCGTCGTTCTATTTCATCCACCTCGACCTTAGCCTGAAAAAGCCCGAGGGCCTGCCGGCTGGCGTCGGCGGCGAGGCCTGGCAGGTGCATGGCGGCGGCTTCTACCGCATGCAGAAATACGTGATCGCGCCGCCCGAGCTCCCGGCCGAGCTGACCTGGTTCAAATGGGAGAGCTACGCGACCTGGATCTCGGGCTTCTTCCTGCTGGTCTGGATCTATTACCTGCACGCCGAGCTCTACACGATCGACCCCGCCGTCGCGGCGCTCGAGCCGTGGCAGGCGGCGGCGATCGGGATCGGCGCGCTCGTCCTCGGCTGGATCGTCTATGACGGCTTGTGCAAATCGCCGCTCGGCGGCAACGAAGCAGCGCTCGGGGCCGTGGTCTTCGCCTTCATCGTCGCGGCGGCGTACGGCTTTACGCTCGTGTTCAACGGCCGCGCCGCGTTCCTGCACACCGGCGCCATGGTCGCGACCTGGATGTCGGCGTCGGTCGCGATGGTGATCATCCCGAACCAGAAGAAGGCGGTCGCGGCCCTGATCGCTGGCCGCGTCCCCGACCCGGCACTCGGCAAGGAGGCGAAGCAGCGCTCGACGCACAACAACTACCTCACCCTGCCGGTGCTCTTCCTGATGCTGTCGAACCACTATCCGCTCGCCTGGTCCTCGCGCTGGAGCCCGGCGATCGTCGGCTTGATCGTCATCGCCGGCGCGGTGGTGCGGCACTTCTACAATTCCCGCCACGCCGGACGCGGCTCGCCGTGGTGGACCTGGGCCCTCGCCGCAGCCTGCGTCGCGCTCGCGATCTGGCTCTCCGTCATTGGCAAGCCGGGCGAGGCGAGCGCAGCCCCGGCCGCCGCGACGGCGCCGACCCACGCCGCCGTCGCCGCGATCCAGTCGCGCTGCGCGATGTGCCACGCCCGCGCGCCGCTCTATCCCGGCATCGCGATCGCCCCGAAGGGCGTCCGCTTCGACACGCCCGAGGACATCGCCCGCCACGCGCGCGAGATCCGCATCCAGGCCGTGCTGACGCACGCCATGCCGCCGAACAACATCACCGCTATGAGCCTCGACGAGCGCCGCGACGTCGCGGCGTGGCTCGCCACGATTCGGAACTAAAGGATAGGCATTGCCAAATCGCCTGCCCCGCCGCAGGCTCGCCGCGATGAGTGCGAGGAGGCACGCATGGGCTGGTTCAGGACGCTCGCGCTCGCCGCGGTCGCGGCGGCGGCGCTCACGGGCGCGGCGGCGGCGCAGGTCACCTACAACCGCGGCAACGACGCCGATCCCGAGACCCTCGATCCGCACAAGACCGCGACGGTCTACGAGGCCAATATCCTGCGCGACCTCTACGAAGGTCTCCTCATCCACGACGGCGCCGGCAAGGTTGCGCCGGGGGTGGCGGAGAAGCACGAGATATCCGACGACGGCCGCGTCTACCGCTTCACGCTCCGGAACAACGCGAAATGGTCGAACGGCGACCCGGTGAAGGCGTCCGACTTCGTCTTCTCCTTCCGCCGCATCATGGACCCGAACACCGGCGCGAAATATGCCAACATCCTCTACCCGATCCTCAACGCCGAGAAGGTCAACAAGGGCCAGCCGGGCGCGAAGCTCGAGGACCTCGGCGTCAAGGCGGTCGACGACCGCACGGTCGAGATCACGCTCGAGCGCCCGACGCCTTACTTCCTCGAGCTCCTGACCCATCAGAGCGGCACGCCCGTGCATCCGGGCACCATCCAGAAGCATGGCGCGAACTTCACCAAGCCCGAGAACATGGTCTCGAACGGCGCCTATGTGCTGAAGGAGTGGGTGCCGAACTCGCACATCCGCCTGCAGAAGAACCCGCAGTTTCACGCCGCCGCGAGCGTCAAGATCGACGTCGTCCGCTACGAGCCGACGAAGGACCTGTCCGCCGCGGCGCGGCGCTTCATGGCCGGCGAGCTGCAGTCGACGAGCGACATCCCGGCCGACCAGACCAAGTTCCTCAAGGAGAAGCTCGGCGAGCAGGTCAAGATCTCGCCCTATCTCGGCACCTGGTACCTCGCCGTGAACACGTCGAAGAAGCCCTTTGACGACGTGCGCGTGCGCCAGGCGCTGTCGATCGCCATCGACCGCGAGTTCATCGCCGAGGAGATTTGGCAGGGCACCATGCTGCCGGCCTATTCGTTCGTGCCGCCCGGCACCGGCAATTACGATAAGCCCGCGACCGCCGACTACAAGGATCTCTCGCCGGTCGACCGCGAAGACAAGGCGAAGGCGCTGCTGAAGGAAGCGGGCTTCGGCCCGGGCAAGCCGCTCAAGGTCGAGCTGCGCTACAACACGACCGACAACAACAAGAACACCGCGGTGGCGATCGCCAACCAGTGGAAGGCGATCGGCGTCGAGACGAGCTTCATCAACACCGATGCCAAGACGCACTTCGCATACCTGCGCGACGGCGGCGATTTCGACGTCGCCCGCGCCGGCTGGATCGCCGACTATTCCGACCCGCAAAACTTCCTGTTCCTGGTCCAGTCGGACAACCCAGGCTTCAACTACGCCAAGTACAAGAACCAGGATTACGATGCCTTGATGCGCAAGTCCGGCGAGGAGAAGGACCTCGACCGGCGCGCCGCGATCCTGCTCGAGGCCGAGACGGTGTTCATGCGCGACCTGCCCTACATTCCGATCCTGTTCTACTCGAACAAGAACCTCGTCTCCTCGCGGCTCGAGGGCTGGGTGCCGAACCTGCGCGGCGCCAACGCGAC
>DAINQO010000246.1:0-4646 GCA_036742625.1 Microvirga sp. | reverse complement strand
TGGCGTCGCGGTATCGCTGCCCTCCTTGGGCGTTTCCTCCCTAGACTTGGGCCGCACCTCGGTGCGGCCCTTTTTTTGTCGCGCGCGTCCGCCGGCTCGCAAACACCCGCCGCTTGTCGAGCGCCGGCGACCGCGATTAAGGGTGTTTGCGCCTCCGGCCGAGCAGGGCTCGCGGACAAGATCGGAGGCTCGGGAGAAACCGCATGCGCCTCAGCTTGGCTCGACGCTCGTTCCTTTGCGCCGCCGCCGTCGCTATCTTCGCCGGCCCCGCGGCGGCCGCCGATTATCCGACGCGTCCGATCCGCTGGATCGTGCCCTATCCGCCCGGCGGGACGACGGACGTGCTCGCACGGCTGATGGGGGAGTGGCTGAGCCGGCGGCTTAACCAGCAGGTCTTCATCGACAACCGGCCCGGCGCCGGCAACAACATCGGCACCGATGCCGTCGTCAAGGCCGACCCCGACGGCTACACGATCCTCCTCGTCAACCCGGCGAACGGCATCAACGCGACGCTCTACAAGAGCCTGCCGTTCAACTTCATCCGCGACATCGCGCCGGTTGCCGGGATCACGCGGGTGCCGAACGTGATGGAGATCAACCCGGACGTGCCGGCGAAGACCGTCAAGGAGTTCATCGACTACGCCAAGGCCAATCCGGGCAAGATCAACATGGCCTCCTCCGGCCTCGGCACCTCGGTCCACCTCTCGGGCGAGCTCTTCCGGGCGATGACCGGCGTCGAGTGGGTGCACGTGCCGTTCCGCGGCGCCGGCCCGGCGCTGACCGCGATGATCGCCGGCCAGGTGCACGTGCTCTTCGACAACCTGCCGTCCTCGATCGAGCACGTGAAGGCCGGGAAGCTGAGGGCCCTCGCCGTGACGACGGCCGAGCGCTCGCCGGCGCTCCCCGACGTTCCGACCGTCGCCGAGACGGTGCCGGGCTACGAGGCGAGCGCATGGTTCGGCATCGGCGCCCCGAAGGGGACCCCGCCCGAGATCATCGACCGCCTCAACAAGGCGGTGAACGAGGCCCTGAGCGACAAGGCCATGATCCAGCGCCTCGCCGACCTCGGCGGCACCCCGATGGGCGGCACCCCGGCCGACTTCGGCAAGATCATCGCCGACGAGACCGAGAAGTGGCGCAAGGTGGTCGAGTTCTCCGGCGCGAAGCTCGACTGAACGCGCCGGCCGGCGGCTACTCCGCGGCGATGCGGTGCGGGCTCAGCTCGCCCTCGATCTCGGCAGCGACGGCCGCGAAGGCGTCGCGCAGATCGGCGGCGACGGCGTTGAAATCCGGCCGCCGGGCGAGCGAGCGCTCGTCCATGTAGAGCGAGCGGCTGATCTCGATCTGGAGGGCGTGGCGGCCGAGCGCCGGCTCGCCGTAGTGCTCGGTGATGAAGCCGCCGGCATAGGGCTTGTTGCGCACGACGGCGTAGCCGCGCTCGCGCAGCGCCACCTCGACGAGGTCGGTCAGCGCCGTCGCGCAGCTCGTGCCGTAGCGGTCGCCGAGCACGATGTCGGCCTTGACCGCGTCGTCGCGGGCAAGGCTCGTCGAGGGCATCGAGTGGCAATCGATCAGCACCGCGTGGCCGAAGGCGCGCGCGGTGCGGTGGACGAGCTGACGCAAGCCGCGATGATAGGGCTTGTAGAGCCACTCGATCCGCCTGAGGCCCTCGTCGACGCTGAGCCGGGCGCGGTAGATCTCCTGCCCGTCGGCGACGACGCGCGGGATCGTGCCGAGGCCGCCCGCGACCCGCATCGAGCGCGTGTTGGCGAAGGGCGGCAGCCGGCCGTCGAACATGCGCGGGTCGAGCTCGTAGGGCTCGCGGTTGACGTCGAGATAGGCGCGCGGGAAGCGGGCCGTCATCAGCGGCGCGCCGAGCGCGACGACGTTGGTGAACAGCGCGTCGACGAAGGCGTCCTCCGAGCGCCTCAGCGCCACGGCGTCGAGCCGCGAGGCGGCAAGGAAGGCGCCCGGATAGACGGCGCCGGCGTGCGGCGCGTTGAAGACGAACGGAATCGTCTGCCGGGCGGGCTCCAACACGTGGTGCGGCGGCTCGAAATCGGACTCAGGTGCGGATGACATTCGGGCGGGACTTGAGGGCGGGTGCCGTTCGGGGCCTACTGTGGCGGCAGGAAAGACGCCTGTCCACGCCTTTCGGTTCCGGTCCGAGGACGCGCATCAACGCTCTGTTTACCCTGTCCGCGCTTTATGGGATCACCAGCCCCGAGGCATCGAGCAGGTCTTGCCGACGATGAAGATCCTTCTGGCCGAAGACGACAACGACATGCGCCGCTTCCTCGTCAAGGCGCTGCAGAACGCCGGCTACGACGTCGCGTCCTTCGACAACGGGCTCTCGGCCTACAACCGGCTGCGCGAGGAGCCGTTCGAGCTCCTCCTCACCGACATCGTCATGCCGGAGATGGACGGCATCGAGCTCGCCCGCCGGGCGACCGAGCTCGACCCGGACATCAAGGTGATGTTCATCACCGGCTTTGCCGCCGTCGCCCTCAACCCCGATTCGCGCGCCCCGAAGGACGCGAAGATCCTGTCCAAGCCCTTCCATCTGCGCGAGCTCGTCAACGAGGTCGAGAAGATGATGGCGGCCTGAGCCGCCGCGCCCTGAGCCGCCCGATCCGGGCGCTACCCGAGCCCGGCTTGCACCCCCCTGGGCGAGCCGCTATATCGCCCGCTTCCTGCGAGGCCGGCTTGCCGGCGGATGGGCGCATAGCTCAGCGGTAGAGCACTGTGTTGACATCGCAGGGGTCCGTGGTTCGATCCCACGTGCGCCCACCATTCTCTCCAGGCCTGACCGCACGCAGAACTTCTCAGCCCCGGCGGCGTTGGCGTCCCGCCGGGCCGGGCGGCCCCTCGTCTTGGAGAGAACGATGCGGAAGCTCCTGCTCGCGGCCCTGATCGGGCTGTCCGTCGCCGCCTGCCAGACCCCGCAGCAATCGGCCGGAACCGCCGGCGGCGTCGTCGCCGGAGCGATCGTCGCGGGACCGGTCGGGGCGGTCGTCGGCGGCGTTGCCGGCGCGGTCGTGGCGGCGCCGGGCGGGCCGCTCGATCCGGGCTATTGCTACGTCACGACCCGGCGCGGCACGATTTTGTACGACCGGTGGGGTCGCCCGAGGGTGCGACGCTGCTAGGCGGCCGGGGCCCGCGGCGCCGAGCGATCGGCAATATATCTGTTGTTTCAGGTACTTAGGTCGGCGGCAATAGGACGCTGCACGGCGAGCAAGCCCCCTTTGCCGCGGCGGTGCTACCGGAGCGCCCGCCCACGGCTTAGCTCCCGGCCATGGATGAAGATGAAGAAATCGACGGCTGGGAAGAGAGCATGGAAACGGGGGTCTGGTTCTAGGCCGGCCCCCCTTCAGCGCCCATAGGGCGAGGGCAGGACGACCCGCACCGGCCTGCGGGTCGTCGCCGGCCCGCCGGGCGCGGCCTCCGCGACCCTCTCGCCCGGCCGCTCGGCCACCGCCGACGTCGGCGCCGGCACGGCGCGGCCCGCCGCCAGATCGAGGTCGGCGCGGTCGCGGGAGGCTTCCTGTGCGCGCGCCGCCGTTGCCGCCATGCTGAGGGCGAGCGCCGCGGCGAACGCTGTCCTGGCCCACCGGATCATGAGCCGAACCCGCCCGGGATGAAGCCGGCCCCTCCCGGGCAGCCCGAATTTGCGCCGTAGCCGACCTCGGTCAGCGGCACGAAGGAGCCGGGCCAGCCGTCGCCGTCGGGATCGCGTGAGATGTCCTTGCTGATCAGGACGCGGATCTCGGCGACGTAGGCGCGCGAGCGCCCATCCGGTCCGGGCGGTCCGCCGCGGCGCGGGAACTTGCAGTCGACGACAATGGCGTCGGCGAGCGCCCGGCTCTTCTCGGCGACGCCCTGGAGCAGCGTCCGGACCGGCACCTCGCGGCCAAAGAGGCCCTTCTCCCTGAGCACCGCCCCGATGGTGGCGTTCGCCTTCTCGGCGAGCCCGACGATCTTGCCGAAATACTCCTCCGGCGTCAGGCCCGAGCAGACGCCGTGCCGGCGCCACTCGTGCTCCTGGAGCCCGTCCGCCATGCCCGGCATGTAGACCCGGAGCTTGCGCCGCAGCTCCGGCGACAGCGCCAGCGCCTCGTTCGAGCAGAACGCCGGCTGCTGGTTGACGCTGCGGTTCTTCCGGTTCGGCCACAGCCCGTGCACGGTGAGCGGCGTCGCGCGGTAGTCGGCGTCGCTCGGCGCGTCGCACTGGCGCTTGCCGCGCGCCTCGCCGACGAGCCGGCAGAAGCTCGGCGCGATGCTGAAGACCATGAGGTAGAAATCGAAATCCGCCGGTTCGTCGCGCTGCCGGCGCCGCGCCTCGGCATCGCCGGCGCCGGCAAGCGTCAGCGCCGCGACGAGCGCGGCGCAGCCGGCGGCGAGGATCGATCGGAACGGACGCATGAAACACCCCCCGCGGAATCGGCGGGAGCTTAGAGCAGCGCCTGCCGTCAGGCGAGCCGCGGCCAGCGCGTCTTATCCCCGCAATCCTCGAAACGCACCGCCCCGCGGGGGCTTTCCCGGCGCGCCCTGCCGGCGCATGATGATCGTGTTGATGGCGCGGTCGCTCACGCGATCAGCCGTCGGCGAGAAGCCCGCTCTCCGCAAGGAGGGCGGGCTTTTGCGTT
>DAINQO010000245.1:0-4647 GCA_036742625.1 Microvirga sp. | reverse complement strand
CGCGCCGAAGCGGGTCGACGCCGCTCTCGCCGAGGAGCCGCAGGCCGTAATCGATGGCGCCGGAGATCGAGGTCGAGAAGATGCGGCCGATCGGGGCCTGCGCCAGGCGAGCGGAGAAGGCAAGCGCACGCTCCGGCCCGTCGATCACGGTCCAAGGCAGGACGACCTTCTGCTCGGTCGGGCCGGACCATTCCATGTAGACGACGGCGATCCGCCCGAGCACCCCTCTGTGGATCGCGTCATGGACGACGGCTGAGCGGAAGGCCTCGACGAAGCCGTCGCGCTGGAGACGCTGCTCGTCGTCGTCCATCGATCGCGAGACATCGACCGCCAGAACCAGGGCGAGGTCGACCTCGGTCTCGTTCTGGGCTTGGCTCGGCCCGGCAGCGCCGAGCGCCGACACGACGGCGAGGATGCGCAGCAGGCGGGGCGGGATCCAGTTCATGACGGCGAGCTCCGGGTGCGCAAAAGGCTACCACGTTCCCGGCCGGCGCAGCGAGGTTCCGGCGAGAACCGCCGGCCCCGTCGCGCGTTGTCCCGGCGTAAGCTTCGCAATCACCTCTTTTGAGGCGCCTATGATCCTGAGCCCGGTCACGGTGCTCGTCGTCGAGGACGAGCCGCTGCTCTGCGAGCTCATGGTCGACGAGCTGAAAACGCTCGGCTTCATCGTGCTGCGCGCGGCCACGGGCGAGGAGGCGTTGAACCTCATCGCCGGCGACGAGCCGGTGGACGTGCTGTTCACCGACATCCGGCTGCCGGGCGCGCTCGACGGCTGGGACGTGGCCGAGAAATTCCGCAGCCGCAACCCGTCCGGCCCGGTGATCTACACGACGGGCTACACCGGCACGCCGGTGCGGCGGGTGTCGCAGAGCGCCTTCATGCCGAAGCCCTATCGCCCCGGCGCGATCGTCAGCGAGATCCGGCGCTTGAGCGGACCGGCTTGATCGGCCTTGCTCAAGCCTGCGCGGCCGCGAGGGCGGGCGCGTAGGTGACGGCCTTCGGGTCCTGCTCGACGGCGTCGGCATGGCCGCGGGTCTCGATGTCGCCGATCACCCGCATCAGCAGCCGCAGCCCCATCGGGGCGAGCGCCCGCCGCCAGAGCGATCCGGCGTCGTCGTCGGGGTAGACGAAGCACCACTCCTGCGCCGCGATCGGGCCTTCGTCCATGCCGTCGGAGAGGTGGTAGACCGAGCCGCCGGCGATCGGATCGCGGCATTTCATCGTCCACTCGACCGCCGCGATGCCCCGGTGCCGCGGCAGGAGCGAGGGATGGTAGCCGATCGCGGCTTTCGTCGCCTTGGCGCGCGCCTCCGCCGTGATGAAGGAGTGGGCGTGGGCCGCCAGCACCACGTCGACCGCGTCGGGGATGTCGGCGGCGACGACCCGGCGCGCGCGGCCGAGCACGACGAGCGGCACGCCGGCGGCGCGGGCCGCGGTCGTGAGCTGGTCTTCCTCCTCGAGCCCGATGACCGAGAGGTCGTGCCCTTTGTCGCCGAGAAGCCGGAACATCTGCGCTCCGAACCAGCGCGATCCAATCAGTGCGATGCGCATCCTGCGTCCACTTCCAGAACATATGCGCCGTTCAGATGCGTCCAAAACGGCTTGCCGGCGTTTCTTGAGTGCGGCCGGTCGTGGGGTCAAGCCCGTAAAGGCCGAGCAGGGCCCCCAGGGTCGACGGCATGGCACATACCTCCCTCGACCGCGGTGGTCTTTGCGTCTAGGTTCCGGGCCAAGGCTCTTAAAGCCCGTCAAGAACAAATCACGGAGGAAACCGCAATGCGTTCCGTTCTTTACGCCCTCCTGGCCGGCGCGGCGGCGCTCGGCGCGACCGCCGCCTCGGCGCAGACGGTGTTGAAGGCGTCGCACCAGTTCCCGGGCGGCAAAGGCGACCCGCGCGACGAGATGGTGCAGATCATCGCGCGGGAGGCGAAGGCCGCCAATGTCGGACTCGAGATCCAGGTCTATCCCGGCGCCTCGCTGTTCAAGCCGAACGACCAGTGGAACGCGATCGTCAACGGCCAGCTCGACATCACGTCCTTCCCGCTCGACTACGCGAGCGGGAAGGTCGGCGCCTTCAGCGCGACGCTGATGCCGGGCCTCGTGCGCAATCACGAGCGCGCGGCGAGGCTCAACTCCTCCGATTTCATGAAGGATATCAAGGCCAAGATCGACAAGGCCGGGGGCGTGGTGCTCGCCGACGCCTGGCTCGCCGGCGCAGTCGCCTCGAAGAAGAGCTGCATCCGCAAGCCCGAGGACATCAAGGGCCAGAAGGTGCGCTCGGCCGGGCCGACCTTCGCGGCCATGTGGCAGCAGGCCGGCGCCTCGATCGTCAACATCCCCTCGAACGAGGTCTACAACGCGCTCCAGACCGGCGTCGCCGAGGCGACCGACACCTCGACCGGCAGCTTCGTGTCGTTCCGCATCTACGAGCAGGTGAAGTGCGTGACCGCGCCGGGCGACAACGCGCTCTGGTTCATGTACGAGCCGGTGCTGATGTCGAAGCGGAGCTTCAACAAGCTCAACAAGCAGCAGCAGGAGGTGCTGCTCAAGGCCGGCAAGAAGTCGGAGGAGTACTTCAACCAGGAATCGAAGAAGCTCGACCAGGAGATGGTCGACACCTTCAAGAAGAACAACGTCGAGGTCGTGACCCTGACCCAGGAAGAATACGACGCCTGGGTCAAGGTCGCGCAGGAGAGCTCGTACAAGCAGTTCGCCAGCGAGGTCTCCGACGGCAAGAAGCTCATCGATGCGGCGCTTTCCGTGAAGTAGCCCGTCGCCCACCCTTGGGCCGGCGGCGGCCGGCCCGGCCTTCCGGAAGAGTAGAGGCGCCGATGGACGTTCTCATCCGTGGGGTGCGGCTGCTCTCGCAGGCCTGCGGCATCTTCGCCGCCGCCCTGACGGCTGCCGCCGTGGTCATCGTCTGCCAGATGGTTTTCGTGCGCTACGTGCTCAACGAGACCACGATCTGGCAGACCGACTTCGTCACCTTCAGTCTCGTCGCCGCGACCTTCATCGGGGCGCCTTACGTGCTCCTGACCAAGGGGCACGTGAACGTCGACGTGCTGCCGATCTACGTCCGCCAGCGCACCCGCTGGTGGCTGGCCCTCGTCGCGATCCTGATCTCGCTCGCCTTCGCGCTCACCATGGCGGTGCTGACCTTCGAGTTCTGGCTCGAGGCCTGGGAAAACAACTGGCGCTCCGAATCCATGTGGCGGGCGCGGCTGTGGATTCCCTACGGGGCGATGCCGATCGGCCTCGGCGTGCTGACCCTGCAGTACGTGGTCGACCTCGTGGAGCTCGTCACCGGGCGCGAGCCGCCCTTCGGCATGGACCCGGACTCGCACACGGTCTCGATCAAGGAGGCCGGGATATGAACCCGACCAGCCAGGGCGTCCTTGTTCTCGTCGCCACGATCCTCGTCTTCATGACCGGCGCGCCGGTCGCCTTCGGGCTCGGCGCGGTCGGGCTCGGCTTCCTGGTCCTGTTCCAGGGCGTGGATTCGCTCCGGGTCGCGGCCGAGACCCTCTACTCGGGCCTGCACGACTTCACCCTCGTCTCGATCCCGATGTTCGTCATGATGGGCGCGGCGATCGGCTCCTCACCAGCCGGCCGCGACCTCTACATCGCGCTGGACCGCTGGCTCTACCGGGTGCCGGGCGGCCTCGTCATTTCGAACCTCGGCGCCTGCGCGCTCTTTGCGGCGCTCACCGGCTCCTCGCCCGCGACCTGCGCCGCCATCGGCAAGATGGGCATCCCGGAGATGCGCAAGCGCGGCTATCCGGACGCGGTCGCGACCGGCTCGATCTGCGCCGGCGGCACGCTCGGCATCCTGATCCCGCCCTCGATCACCTTCATCCTCTATGGCATCGCCACCGAGACCTCGATCGGGCGGCTTTTCCTTGCCGGCGTCATGCCCGGGATCATGCTGACCGCCCTCTTCATGCTGTGGACCTTGTTCTACATCTGGAAGAGCGGCTTCCGCGCCTACGCGCCGGAGTTCCGCTACAGCTGGAAGGAAAAGTTCTCGTCGATCCCGAAGATCGCGCCCTTCCTCGTGATCGTCATCGGCGTCATGTACGTGCTCTACGGCGGCGTCGCGACGCCGTCGGAGGCGGCCGGCGTCGGCGCGGCCATGTGCGTCGTGCTCGCGATCCTGATCTATCGCATGTGGAGCCCGCAGGCCTGGTGGGAGATCCTGCGCTCCACCACACGCGAGTCGGTGATGATCTTGATGATCATCGCGACCGCGGTGCTGTTCAGCTACATGCTGACCTCGCTCTACATCACCCAGACGCTCGCCGAGGCGATCGCCGCCGCCGACGTCAACCGCTGGGTGCTGATGGGAATGATCAACGTCTTCCTCCTGGTGTGCGGCTGCTTCATCCCGCCGGCCGGCATCATCCTGATGACGGCGCCGATCCTGCTGCCGATCATCAAGGCCGCCGGCTTCGACCCGATCTGGTTCGGGGTGATCGTCACCATCAACATGGAGATCGGGCTGATCACGCCGCCGGTCGGGCTCAACCTCTTCGTCGTCAACGCCATCGCCCCCGACGTGCCGACCAAGACAGTGCTCTGGGGGTCCGTGCCCTATGTCCTGTGCATGGTGCTGGCGATCGTGATCTTGTGTATCTTCCCCGGCATCGC
>DAINQO010000244.1:0-4651 GCA_036742625.1 Microvirga sp. | reverse complement strand
TGCCGGTCTCGGCCTTGAACTTGTTCGCCGCCTCGTCGTTGCCGGCGTAGTTCGCGGCGACCGTGTGGCCCGCCGCCTTCAACGCCTTCGAGATCGCGGCGCCGATGCCGCGCGAGCCGCCGGTGACGAGTGCGACGCGTGCCATGGTTTCCTCCCTCGCTTGTTCATCGGTGTCGTCAGTCGTGAATGGTCAGTGGTCAGTCGTGAAACGCTCCAAGCGCGCGCCACTCACGACTGACGATTGACGACTGACGACTGACTACGTCACCGCTCGACGCACATCGCGATGCCCATGCCGCCGCCGATGCACAGCGTGGCTAAGCCCTTCTTGGCGTCGCGGCGGCCCATCTCGTGGAGGAGCGTGATCAGGACGCGGGCGCCCGAGGCGCCGATCGGGTGGCCGATGGCGATCGCGCCGCCGTTGACGTTCACGATCTCCGGGTTCCAGCCCATGTCCTTGTTGACGGCGAGCGCCTGCGCCGCGAAGGCCTCGTTCGCCTCGACGAGGTCGAGGTCCTGGACCTTCCAGCCGGCCCTCTCGAGCGCCTTGCGCGAGGACGGGATCGGGCCGGTGCCCATGATCGCCGGATCGACGCCGGCGGTCGCCCAGGAGGCGATGCGGGCGAGCGGCGTCAGGCCGCGCTTCTCCGCCTCCTCGGCCGTCATCAGCACCACCGCGGCGGCGCCGTCGTTGATGCCGGACGCGTTGCCGGCCGTCACCGTGCCATCCTTGGAGAAGGCGGGCTTCAGCTTGCCGACGGCCTCGATCGTCGTGCCGGCGCGGATGTACTCGTCCTGGTCGACGACGGTGTCGCCTTTCCGGGTCTGGATGGTGAAGGGCGCGATCTCGTCCTTGAACCTGCCGGCCTTCTGCGCCGCCTCGGCCTTGTTCTGCGAGGCGACGGCGAACTTGTCCTGGTCGTCGCGAGTGAGCTGCCACTTCGAGGCGACGTTCTCGGCCGTGTTGCCCATGTGGTAGCCGTTGAAGGCGTCCATCAGGCCGTCCTTCAGCATCGTGTCGACGAGCTTGAAGTCGCCCATCTTGGTGCCGGAGCGCATGTAGGCGGCGTGCGGCGCCTGGCTCATCGACTCCATGCCGCCGGCGACGATGATGTCGGCATCGCCGTTGGCGATCTGCTGCATGCCGATGGCGACGGCGCGCAGCCCCGAGCCGCAGAGCTGGTTGAGGCCCCAGGCGGTCTTCTCCTTCGGGATGCCGGCGTTCATCGCCGCCTGGCGGGCCGGGTTCTGGCCCTGGCCGGCGGCGAGCACCTGGCCGAGGATGACCTCGTCGACCTCCGGACCCTCGACCTTGGCGCGCGACATGGCCGCCTGGATCGCCGCCTTGCCGAGGTCGTGCGCCGGCGTGTTGGCGAAGGCGCCGTTGAAGGACCCGACCGCGGTCCGGGCCGCGCCGACGATGACGATATCCTGCCGAGCCATGGCTGCTCTCCTCGTGAAGCCGCGACCGGCCTTGCCGGCAGCGCCCGCCTTTCAGGGCATCAAGCCGAGGGAGGGGGTGAAGTCAAGTTAAGTGCGGTGCCGGCCTCTTTACCTCAATGCAGGGCCGGCCGAGACGGCGCGCATTTGCTGTTTTCGGCCGGGGCCGAAACGCTTAAGCTGGGAACCGCGGTGAGCAGGCGCGCGCCCGGCCGCGTTCCCGAGGGGCCGTCTTGGAACAGGACATCATGGCGAGCGAAAAGCCACCGACGGTCATCAAGAAATACGCCAACCGCCGACTCTACCACACCGGCACCTCGACCTATGTGACGCTCGACGATCTCGGGCGCATGGTCCGGCAGGGCGAGGATTTCGTCGTCTACGACGCCAAGACCGGCGAGGACATCACCCGCTCGGTGCTGACCCAGATCATCTTCGAGGAGGAGAACAAGGTCGGCAGCCCGAGCCTCCTGCCGATCACCTTCCTGCGCCAGCTCATCCGCTTCTACGGCGACAGCATGCAGGCGCTGGTGCCGAGCTATCTCGCGCTCTCGATGGAGAACCTCGCCCGCGACCAGCAGAAGCTGCGCGAGCAGATGGCCCAGACCTTCGGCCCCGGCGCCTTCCACGCCATCGAGGAGCAAGTGCGGACGAACATGGCCTTCTTCACCGAGGCGATGCGCATGTTCACGCCCTTCGCCGGCAAGTCCGCCGCAAAGCCCGAAGGCGAGGAAGACGCCCAATCGGGCGGCGACGACCTCGACGCGCTTCGGCGCCAGATGGCCGACATGCAGGCGCGGCTCGAGGCGCTGTCGAAGAAGTAGCCTCAGGCGGCGTCCCGCGCCGCCCGGGTGGCGCCGTCGCCAACGACGACCGGCACGCCGCAGTGCCAGCCCTGCAGGAAATCGACGCCCCACTCGGTGAGCATCCGCGCCGTCTCCTCGTCCTCGACCCACTCGGCGACCGAGGCGACGCCGAGGTGGTGGGCGAGATCGATCAGCGCCCGCACGAAGAAGCGGTCGTCGGGCGAGCGCGAGAGGTTCTGCACGAAGGCGCCGTCGATCTTGAGAAGGTCGACGGGAAAGCCGCGCAGATGCTTGAACGAGGTGTGCCCGGCGCCGAAATCGTCGATCGCCACCGCACAGCCCAGCGCCTTCATGGCGTCGAGCCGCGCCCGGGTGGCGCCGGGGTCGCGCACCGCCGCCGTCTCGGTGATCTCGACGATGAGCCGCGAGGCGATGCCGGGGCGGGCGCCGAGATGGGCCGCGAAGGTGTCGAGCCAGTCCGGGGTCTCGAGCGTCACCGGCGACAGGTTGATCGCGATCCGCTCGTCCGGATTTGCGCCGAGGTGGTCGGCGACGAGCTCCAGCATGCGCGCGTCGAACAGCGGCACGAGCCCGCCGCGCTCGAGCCCGGGCAGGATCGCGCCGGCGTTGACGATCGTGCCGTCGCCGGCGCGGATGCGCAGCAGCGCCTCGCGGAAGGCGACGGCGCGCGATCCCGCCTCGACGACGGGCTGGGCCGCGAACAGGATGCGGCGCGCGTTCAGCGCCTCGAGCGCGTCGAAGACCGGCGCCTCGCGCGGCCGGGCGGCGCCCCTCGCCGTGACGGGATCGTACATCACGAAGGGCTGCGCGAGCGCGCGCTTTGCCGCGGCGAGCGCCTCCTCGGCGCGCGCCAGGAGAGTGGCGGGGTCGATGGCGTGGTCGGGCGCGGTCGCGCCGCCGATGCGCAGCGCGAGCGCGAGCGGGCCGCGCGGCGTCGCGAGCGGCGGCTCGGCGATCACCTGCCGCAGGCGCGCCGCGGCGATCTCGGCCTGGTCCGGCGGGCAGGAGCGAAGCGCGAGCGCAAAGCGCGAGCCGGCATAGCGCACGAGCCCGTCGCGGCGCCGCATGACGCCGCGGATGCGCGACGCAACCTCCGCTGCGACCGCCTCGCCGGCCTCGAAGCCGAGCTCGTCCTCGAGGCCCTCGTCGAGGCGAGGACGAGGATCGTGAGCGGGCGGCGCGAGCGCCCCGCCTCGGCGACCTCGGCGCGCATCCGGCGCAGGAACTCGGTCCGGTCGCGCGCCGACGCCCCGGCGTCGTCAACCGCCGCCGGCGCGGTGCGGTCGATCCGCAGCACGCCGTGGGCGCGCGCCGGGCGGCCGTCGGGGCCGGCATACCAGCGGCCGGTGTCGTCGATCGTCGAGGCGCGGCCGCCCTTGTGGCGCAGGACGTAGCGCGCCCGGTAGGGCACGCCGGCGCCCTCGTCGGCGGCCTCGCAGCGCAGGATCGCCTCGTGCCGGGTCTCGCCGCCGCCGGGATCGACCATGAGCGCAAAGCCGGCGCCGGAGGCGAGCCGCGCCCGGTCGGCGACGCCGAGCACCTCGGCCGCGTTCGCGCCCCAGGCGAGGGCGTCGCTCGCCAGATCCCAGTCGTAGACGACCTCGCCGATCGAGGTCAGCACCTTGCGCGGATCGAGCGGGCCGTGGCGCGGATCGAGGGTTGCCTCGGGCATCGCTGCCGTCGGTTCCGCGCGCGGCGCGCCTGACCTGCGCATTCGGCCCCCCTCGATGCGATCTTGGACGCGCCGGCGGGGCCGGAAAACCGGACCGTTTCGGCGCCGTCTGCGTTGTTCCGAAATGATGCAGAGCGCGGCGTTAAGGCGGTGTAAATCTCACGGCCGGCCTGGCCGGAAACTTGCGCCGCGGCGTCGCATGGCACCCCACCGGGCGATCTTCGATGCGCGATGACACGGCGGCCGATGCCGCGGCCTCGCGGGCGCTCGTCTGCGCGGCCGGGCCCGCCGATGCGGTCCGCCCCGCTTGCCGCCTTCCTGACGCAGCTCCTCGCCTGCGAGGCGCGGCTGGCGCCCTTCTGCGGCCGCCGCCGTGCCGGGCCGGACGCCGGCGCCTCGACCTACGCGGCCGCCGGTCATCCCGGGGCGGAAGGCCCGCCGTCGCGATTCGAGCGCGTGCTCTGAGGGCACGCGGCTTTATCCTCGCGGCCTTGTCGGCCCGAGGGGGATGATCGGGAAAGCGTCCGCAAACCCCGAAGGGGTGCGGGAGGCCTTGGCCCGTGCTCGCGCCCGGCGGGCGTGCGCACGAGGATGGGATGGGAAGGATGGGTCCCGCTCAACGAACGTGAGCCGGACCAGGCCTCCCGCGCGGCGCCTTTGGTCCCTGGCCTCGCGCTTCGGCGCCTTTGGCTCTGCCGAGGCTGGACCTCGG
>DAINQO010000243.1:0-4651 GCA_036742625.1 Microvirga sp. | reverse complement strand
ACGCGGCCGTTGACCAGCGCCGAGACGTCGGGCTGCTTGAGCCCAAGCAGCTCTGCGGCCTTGGCCTGTGTCAGACGACGGCGCTTGAGCAGGTCGCGGATCTCGCGCACGAGCTGCGCCTTGAGGAGCTCCTCCTCGGGATTGGCGAAGCCGAGGTCGGCGAAAACATTGCCGCTGCCCCGGGTTACGGCGATCTCATCGGTCATGGCTTGGCCCCTTTCCCGTAGTTCGCCTCGTAATGCTCCCTGGCCCGCTTGAGACGGTTCCGGATCACCTCAAGCTCATGCTGTGGGGTCGCGATGCCCTTCTTGGCTTTCTTCTGAAAGGTATGAAGGACATACAGGACGCCCGCGAAGCGCACGGTGTATACGGCTCGGTAGGTGTCGCCGTCGAAATCGTCGACGATTTCCAGCACGCTCCGCCCACCAAACCTTTTCAGGGCCTTGGCGGCCGGGTGCTCGCCGCCCAGTTCCGCGTCGTTGATCGCTTGGCCGATCACACGGCGGACCTCGTGCGGAAATTCCCGGAGGTCGTCCTTCGATGACCCAATCCACTCCACGGTCTTTCGCAGGGACATCCGCTCAGCTCTTGATAGCACTACAGCTATACCCGTTCAAGCGAGCGGGCCGAAGTCGCCGATGTGCCCGCCTCGTTATCCCTACCCGGTAGCCTCAACGGGCGGAGTTCCTTGACCGGCGGCGGGGCGGCGGGGAGTGTCGGCGCGGCCCAGGGTGCTGCGCTCTCGCAAAGCACCGGGCCCGGCCCGCCTCCGGCGGGTCACGTTCGGGTGTGGCGGAATTGGCAGACGCATCGCACGGTCTATGCGACGCACGAGTAGCGTGGTTAATGCGACGCACGAGTGCCGTGTAGGTTCGAATCCTACCACCCGAGCCATCCGGCCGCGCGCGCGGCCGATCAGCATCCCGGCTCACCTGCGGCCGGGCATAACCCGGGCGGAGCGCACCGCCGCCCTTGCGCCGCCGCCGCCCCAGGTCCACCTTCCGCCCGTCATGCGGCGCGAGTTCCTCATCGCCCTCGCCATCAGCCTCGCCGTGCTCGCGGGCGGCCTCGTCGTGTACCAATGGACGGCGGCGCCGACGACCCTCAAGGTCGCGGTCGGGCCGATGGGCAGCGAGAACACGCGGCTCGTCGTCGCGCTGCAGCAGTACATGGCGCGCGAGCGCTCGACGGTGCGGCTGCGGCTGGTGCTGACGGAAGGCGTCGACGCCTCGGCCAAGGCGGTCGAGGACGACAAGGCCGATCTCGCCATCGTGCGCACCGACGTCGCGATGCCGGTCAAGGCCCAGACGGTCGCGATCATGCACCGCGACGCCGCGCTCTTGATGACGACGCCGGAGAGCGGCATCTCGAAGGTGTCGGGGCTGTGGGGCCGTAACGTCGGCGTGGTGCGCGAGATCGCGGCAAACCGCACCCTCCTCGAGACCGGGCTTGCGCATTACGAGATCCCGCGCGACAGCGTCGTCATCGTCACCTTGGGCCCGAACGAGGTCGAGGACGCGCTGCGCACGAAACGCGTCGACGCGGTGCTCGCCGTCGGCACCGTCACCGGGCGCACCATGACCGAGACCGTCGCGGCGGTGAGCCAGGCCGCCAACATGGCGCCGGTGTTCATCCCGATCGACGAGGCGGACGCGATCGCCCAGCGCTCGCCCAAGTTCGAGAGCCTCGAGGTGGTGCGCGGCTCCTTCGGCGGCACGCCGCCGCGGCCGGCGAGCACGGTCGAGACGCTCGGCGTCAGCCACCGCCTCGTCGCCAAGACGAGCCTCGACGACAATGTCGTTTCCGAGCTCACGAAGGTCCTCTTCACGGCGCGCCCGACGCTCGCCCAGGAGGTGGCGCTCGCAAACAAGATCGAGGCGCCGGACACGGCGAAGGGCTCGGCGCTGCCGGTCCATTCCGGTGCGACGGCCTATTACGAAGGCGAGGTCCAGACCTTCTTCGAGCGCTACGGCGACTGGTTCTACCTCGTCATCATGGTGCTCTCGATCGGCGGCTCCGGCATCGCCGCGATGGCGTCGTCGGCCGCGAACCGGGCGCGGGCACGCAACATGGAGCTTCTGCGCGAGCTCCTCGCGATCGTCCGGCGCGCGCACGAGGGGGGCTCGATCGCGGCGCTCGACGCGCTCGACCGCGAAGCCGACGACATCCTCGGCATGGCGCTGGCGAAAGCCGGCTCCGGCGGCATCGACAACGCCGGCGTCGCGGCCTTCACGCTCGGCCTCGACCAGGCCCGCCGCGCCATCGGCGAGCGGCGGCGGATCCTGCTCGCGCATGGCGGCGAGGCGCCGGAGCTGGCGCAAGCGGCGGAATAACCCCGTCTTCTTCGCTTCGCTCCGGCAAAACAGGCTCGAGAGCGTCGAAAGCCGCGTGTCGAGGCGAGCGGCAGCGGGTGAGGCGCGGTCGCTCGCCGTCTTGTGGCGCGGACGCCGCGTCAGACCTTCTTCATGGACACGTGGACGTGGGCGGAATTCTCGAAAAAAACCCAATCGCAACCGGCATCCACGGCCAACCTCCCGAGACGCCCGAGCTTCGCTCCGTCACGGGTAGAAGTTGTGAGATCGGCCGCTCTGCCTTCGTAATGGAGTGAGCTCCCGGCGTGTTCGTTGTTTTCATCCCAGGCTTCGGTGACCCTCAGTTTTTCGTCCGACCATTCGGACGCAACGAGGTCGGCGAGCCTGTCCAGCCGGTCGCTCAACCTCTGCGTCATCATTCGATCCGCCCCGGTCCCTTCCTCGTCCTTGAAGACGATCTTGGGGTTTAGGTTCTTGACCAGCGACGCGAATTCCGGGTCGGTGCGCTTGATCTTCCGCGCGATCGCGCCGGATGTCGCGAGCTCGGACGCGTTCGGAACCTTTTGTCCGAGGCTGAGCTCGTTGGCTGCAGACGCCAGAAAAACCGGAACGGCTTCGGATCGGGCTTCGAGCGGGGCCTCGGGCCGGGCTTCGGGCCGGGCCTCGGATTCGGTCTGCTTCGGGGTTAGGCCAAAATACGCATAGGCAGCCGACACAGCCAGCCCGAGCCACGTCGTCCCGATGTCGGCAAGGGTCTGATTGACTTTCGGATAGAGCATCACGCCGACGACCAGAGCCGCAAGGCCGGTCGCGATCCACGCCAGGAGATACAGGGCGACGACGCCCGTGACCATCGTTGCGGCGCGGCCCTCCGGCCTGAACGATCCCAGCGTCGGAGGCTTGCCCGGCTCGGTGACGCTCAGCTGGGCGATGACCAACGCCGAAACGAGACCGGCGACCGTGGTGACAACATAAACGAAGCCTTCGCCGACGAGCCCGGCTGGCGGCGAAACGCATGGGTTGGTCAAAGCACAGAAGCTGACGACCGAATTCACCATGTAAAACGTCGAGGCCGAAAACAGGAGCAGCAGGATCACGGCAACGAGGCCCCCAAAGGCTGCTCCGATCGCCGAGTTCATGAGCGCCTCCCTCCGCAGGCCGAGCCGGTTTCCTCGCGGTCATCTATGTTCGCGGGAAGACAGCGGGACTGCAAGCTTTCCGAGAGCATCCGACCGACGCGGCAGCAGCGCCGAAGCGCCGGAGCTGGCGCAGGCGGCTGAGCAGGCGAACCTTCCCGACCGGGCGGCGTTGGCGGGATGGAGCCCGTAAATGCCGGATGCCGCGACCTTCATGGCGTTCCTCGCCGCCGTGCTCGCCATGCAGGCGGTGCCCGGTCCCGACACGATGCTGGTGGTGAGCCGGGGCGTCGGCCAGGGACGGGTGGTCGCGGTCGCAACCGCGCTCGGCGCCGTTGCGGCCGGGCTCGTCCAGCTGCCGCTGCTCGCCGGCGGCGTCGCTTCGCTCGTGCGCTCGTCGCCGCTCGCCTTCGACCTCCTGCGCTACGCCGGCGCCGCTTTCCTTGTTTGGCTCGGGCTTGGGCTGCTGCTGCGGCGCCGGCGCGTGGAGCCCGCGGCGGCGCCGCGCACGACCGCGCGCGCGGCTTTCGCCGAGGGCATGGTGTCGAACCTGACGAACCCCAACGTGCTCGTCTTCATGCTCGCCTTCCTGCCGCAGTTCGTCGATCCGGCGAACGGGTCGGTGATGGGCCAGATGCTGCTCTTCGGCGCCGTGCAGAAGCTGACCGGCCTCCTCGTCCTCGGCGGCACGGCCTTTGCCGCGGGCTCGGTCGGCGATCTGATCGCCCGGCGGCCCGGGCTCGTGGCCTGGCAGGAGCGGTTCGCCGGCGCCGTGATGCTGGCGCTCGCATTGCGCCTCGTCGTCGCCGGCGACGCCCGGGGGAAGGCTTGAGGACGGCCAAACCCCTTTCTCGCCCCAGCCATCTCGCCTATATGCCTCGCAGCAGAATGACCCTGCCCGGCTCGTCCCCCGAGCCGGGCAGATTCGCTTTTCCGGTGCCCCATGCGCTTACGCAACATCGCCATCATCGCCCACGTCGACCACGGCAAGACGACGCTCGTCGACAAGCTCCTGTCGCAGTCGGGCTCGTTCCGCGCCAACCAGCGCGTCGAGGAGCGCGCCATGGACTCGAACGACCTCGAGAAGGAGCGCGGCATCACCATCCTGGCCAAGGCGACCTCGGTGGTCTGGAAGGACACCCGCATCAACATCGTCGACACGCCCGGCCACGCCGATTTCGGCGGCGAGGTCGAGCGCATCCT
>DAINQO010000242.1:0-4662 GCA_036742625.1 Microvirga sp. | reverse complement strand
TTCGACTGGCCGGACACGATCCTCTTCGACGGCGCCCGCATCGGCGGCGGGCGGCTCGGCTGGCCGGCGGATTGCGCCGAGGATGCGGTGCCGGGCTGGCTCGTGTTCTCGGCATCGCTGACGCGGGCTCGGATCGGCATCCTCGAATCCGGCGCGGCGCCGGCGTCGACCTCGCTCGAGGAGGAGCATTTCGCGACCGGCAGCGAGGCCATCCTCGAGGGCTTTGCCCGTTTCCTCATGGTCGCCCTCGACACCTGGAACGACAAGGGGTTCGAGCCGGTGGCGGCCGGCTATCTCTCCCGCCTGACGCTGCCGGGGAAAAGCCGGCTCGACGACAACGGCGATCTCGTCATCGGCGGCGAGGAGGAGGCGATGCTGCGCTTGCCGCTCGTGCCGGCACTCGACGAGCCCGCCTGGCTCGACCGGCAAGCCGGCGCGCCGAGGCTCTGACCATGCTCATGCTGCCGCGTACCATCCGCCTCGACCCGTCCGACGCCTTCGTGTTCGCGCACGCGGCGGAGGCGGGCGAATGGGCGGTGACCGGCTCCTTCCTGTTCGTCGACGCGGACGTGGCAGCACTCACTGGCAAGGCGCGTGCCGCCTTCCGGGCCGGCTTCGTCGGCGTCGACTCCCTCGGCTTCTCGACCCTTGTCGTCGTCACCGCAGCGACCGCGTCGGAGCGGGACGGCGCGGTCGAGGCGCTCGCCGGACACATCCACGCGACGCTCGGGGCGCCGAGCCGCGAAGCCGCCCGGGCAGCGGCCGCAGAGGAGGTCGACTTCGCGGCCTCGCTCTGCCAGGACGAGCCCGGCACCATCCTGGCCATGCATCGCACCTTCGAGGACGGCAAGATCCGCGAGCAGTTCCGTAGCCTCCGGCGACGCGACCCGGCGCCGGGCGCCGATCGCCTGCATGCGCACGCCCGCGCCTTCGAGTTCGTCGAGGTCGAGGAGGAGCCGGGCGACGCAGTCGACCTCGTCGGTCTTACCGAGGCGAAGCGCTGATGCCCGAATTCTGGGTCTCATCCGGGCATCACCTGACGCCGCGCACCGAAGGCGGCGGGCTCGCGATCACGGACGAGCTGATCCTCGCCTACCTGGCCCGCCCGGAGCTCGTTCCGCCTGACGAGGCTTGCGCGGCCGAGCGTCGCCTGCACGCGAGCCTGATGGCCGCGCCGCGCCGTGCCGTCGTCACGGAGGAGATCGCCGCCGTCATCGACCCCGACGCGCGCGAGAACTGGTCCGTGATGCTCGAATTCCGCGAACGCCTGCTCGCGGCGCCGAGCGTCGAGGCCGCCTATCTCGACATCGCGCGGCGCCCGGCCGCGACGCCGCCGCTGTTTCTGAACCAGCTCGTGCACCTCATCCTGCGCAACGCCCTCGACCGCTGCGAGGACCCCTACGTCCTTCGCGCCGCCGAGCTGTTCTTTCGCCCGCAAAGGGTCTCGTTTCTCGATGGCGCGGCGGTTCTCGCCGACGCCGAGGTGATCGAGGCGCATGAGGAGGCGCGCGGCCCGTCGCCGCTCGCCGCCATGATCGGGCAGGAGCTGGCGGCGGAGCTCGACGTGCTCGAAGACGGCAATCTCTGGAGCTACTGGAGCCGTTCCGACGCCTTCACCATGGCTCTCGCGCTCGGCGCGAACCCGCGCAGCCGCGAAGGCCTCGCCCGGGCGATCGAGGCATGGGTGGCCCATCTCCTCAATATCGAGGTCGCGGTCGAGCCGGTCTCCCGCATCGAGGATCCGGACTGGCGCTGGTTCGTCGGGCTCGACGCCGAGGCGACGCGGATCGGCAACGCGCTCTGGAAAGGCGAGGAGATCGAGGCGGATGCGCAGTCCCGGATGCTCGCCCTGTTTCGCCTGACCTTTCCGAATGGGCGAGCGGTCGAGCAGCGGATGGCGGGCTTCCCGGTCTACCTTCTTCTCGCCATGAGCGAGGACAGGCATGTGCGCATGAAGCCGCAGAACCTGATCGTCGGCTTGCCGGTGGCGGCCGACGCGCGGGCGGCGTGAGGCCGGGTTGAGATGAGCGAGGACCATTTCGACGTCGGGGTGATTGTCGCGCGGCGGAAGCTCAAGGGGCCGTGGGCCGACCACGCTTGGCTGCCCCACGCGGTGCTCCCGGCGGCTCCTGCGACGGCGCCCTGGACCTCCCTGGGGCGGGACGGTGAGGACGAGCTGTTCTACGCCGGCCCCTTCGAGGTGCGGCTGCATCCGTCCGAGACCGCGCATTACCGCGACAACCTCGCGTCCGGCCGGCCGTCGCTCTGGGTGTCGCTGCGGCCGGTCGGTGGCGACGACTACGAGGTCTCGGCGGTGACGGCGGATCCTTACGAAGGCGAAGCGCTCGCCGGCGCGATCGGTGAGACGATCGAGGCCGTCCCGATGCCGATGGAGATCCAGGCCAAGGTCGCGGCTTTCTTCGAGGCTTTCCACGTCGAGCGGCCCTTCTTCAAGCGCAAGCGCGACCGGGCCGATCCGGAGGCCCTCGCACAGCGCCGGCGGGACCGCGGCCGCGGGGACGACGAATGAGCGGCGAGTTCCTCTCCCGCTGGTCGCGGCTGAAGGAGGAGGCCCGGCGCTCCGAGCGCGGCCCGCAGCCCGATGCCGCGGAGGCGTCGGCCGGAGCTCCGCCGCTCGAAGCCGATCCGGCCTCGGTGCTCCCGGAGCCTGAGCTCACGCCGGAGGAGCTTGCGGCGCTGCCCAACGTCGAGGAGATCACGGCCGCGAGCGACATCTCCGGCTTCCTTCGGCGCGGCGTCCCGGATGCGTTGCGCAACGCGGCGCTCCGCAAGATGTGGACGCTTGACCCGGCGATCCGCGATTTCGTCGGCGAAGCCCGCGACTACGCTTATGACTGGAACACGCCGGGCGGCGTGCCGGGCTCCGGTGCTCTCGACCCTGCGGACGACGTCGCGGCCATGGTCCGGGGCGTTTTCGGCGATTCTCCTCCCGCTGCGCCCGCTTCCGAAGCGGAAGGCTCACAGAATCGTGAGGCGGTTGCTGGCTCGCCAGGGAATGCATCGCAAGTTGCTGCGACGCAGCAAGAGGAGCCATCGGGGCAGGCGCGCGACTCGCACTCCGAGGCGGCAACCCCCGACCCGACGACGGGCCCGCTTGCTGCACCGCAATCGGAGCGCCCGCAAAAATCCGCCCCTGCCGTTGCGGCACCCCGGCATGGCGGCGCGAAGCCAGTCTAGAACCTGTCGAAACTGCTTGCGGCGAGGCTATAGGTTTGCATTATGTCGACACAACAAAGTGCGGACGTGCCCTGTCGGGTAGGTACCGCGCGGGTCGGGAAGGAAAATGCGCGAGGGCGGGCTCGAAGACGCCATCCGGGCTGCTGGAGGAATCGGCGCACTTGCGCGCCGGCTCGGCATTTCGCAGCCCTCGGTTTCCAACTGGCAGCGGGTCCCGGCCGAGCGCGTAGTCGCGGTCGAGGCGCTGACCGGCGTGCCGCGCGCCAGTCTTCGCCCGGATCTTTACGGCATGCCTGACGCCGCTGCCGCGGGCGTCGACGAGATCGACCGGCTGCGCGCGCATGAATATGATCTTCTCGCGGTGCTCCTCGGCCGTGCGCCGGCAAAGGACTTGCTCGAGCGCCTGTCGGAGCTGAAAGGCGACGCGACGCCGCTCGGGCTCGCCCATATCGCCTTGGCCGAGCTCGCCTCCGACATCGATCCCGACGAGCTCTCGCGCGAGTTCTTCGACCTTTTCGTCGGCGTCGGGCGGGGCGAGCTTCTTCCTTACGCCTCCTACTATCTGACCGGCTTCCTCAACGAGCGCCCGCTCGCGCGCGTCCGGGAGGACCTCAACGGCCTGGGCATCGAGCGTGCCGAAGGGCACCACGACCCGGAGGATCACCTCGCCATTCTTTGCGAGGTGATGGCGGGTCTTGCCGCAGGACGGTTCGAGGTCGAGAGCGGCGCCGAGCGGCGCTTCTTCGAGCGGCATCTGAAGCCCTGGGCGGCGCGCTTCTTCGCCGATCTCGAGACGGCGCGGCATGCGCGCTTCTACCGGCCGGTCGGCACGATCGGCCGCATCTTCATAGAAATCGAGGCGCAAGCCTTCGCGATGGACGCGTGACGAGCGCGTTCGGCGGCAACATTGGAGGACGAGCGATGCGAGAGAAACGGACGAGCGCGATGGATCGCCGCAATTTCCTCCGTGCGGTCGGAGGCGTATCGACGGCCGCCGTGGCCGCCGTCGCCGCCCCGATCGCGGCGACCGAGGCGCAGGCCTACGATCCCGGCCGGGAAGAGACCAAGGAGCGCTACAAGGCCGACAGCCCCGGCGTCCAGGCCTTCTACCGCACGAACGGCTACGAGACCCTGAAGAAGTGAGGCGGCCATGCTGATCAAGCGCAAGAACGGCGAAGCGAGCCGCGGGAAATTCCAGGCCATCACCGCAGGGATGGCGATCGAGGCGATGGACCGGCGCAGCTTCCTCGCGCGCTCGGGCCTTGCCATCGGCGGCCTTGCCGCGGTCGGCTCGATCCAGCTCGGAGCGGTGCGCAAGGCGAAGGCGATCGACGGCCCGAAGCCCGGGGTCGAAACCGTCATCAAGAAGAACATCTGCACCCACTGCTCGGTCGGCTGCACGGTGACGGCGGAGGTCCAGAACGGCGTTTGGACCGGCCAGGAGCCGTCCTGGGCGAGCCCGCT
>DAINQO010000241.1:0-4696 GCA_036742625.1 Microvirga sp. | reverse complement strand
GTCGAGACCTACCGCAAGCTGCGCAACACGCTGCGCTGGATGCTGGGCTCGCTCGCCCACTTCAAGGAGGTGGACCGCGTCGCCGCCGCCGACATGCCGGAGCTCGAACGCTTCGTCCTGCATCGCCTGGCCGAGCTCGACGAGGAGATCCGGCAGGCCTATGCGGCGTTCGACTACAAGCGGGTGGTGGCGCTCCTCAACGGCTTCATGACGTCCGACCTGTCGGCGTTCTATTTCGACGTCCGCAAGGACGCGCTCTATTGCGACCCGATCTCGAGCGTGCGCCGCAAGAGCGCGCTCTCGGTCATCGACGAGACCTTCCGGTACGTCGCGACCTGGCTCGCCCCGATCCTCGTCTTCACCGCCGAGGAGGCCTGGCTCGCACGCTTCCCGTCGGCGGAAGGCTCGGTGCATCTCGACAGCTTCCCCGACGTGCCCCGTGGCTGGCGCGACGAGGCGGTCGCGGCGCGCTGGGCGAAGATCCGCCGCGTGCGCCGGGTCGTCACCGGCGCGCTCGAGATCGAGCGCGCAAAAAAGACCATCGGCGCGAGCCTCGACGCCGCGCCGGTGGTCCATGTCGCCGATGCGGAGCTCCTGCGGGCGCTCGAGGGCGTCGATCTCGCCGAGATCTGCATCACCTCGGATATCCGGGTGGTGCCGGGCGAAGGCCCGCCCGAGGCCTTCCGCCTCGACGACGTCAAGGGCGTCGCCGTCGTGCCGGCGCTCGCCAAGGGGCGCAAATGCGCCCGCTCGTGGAAGATCACGCCCGACGTCGGCGCCGATCCCGACTATCCGGACGTGACGCCACGCGACGCCGCGGCGCTGCGCGAGTGGGAGAGCGCGCGCGCAGCATGACCACTCCGCCCCGCCTCGGCGCGCTCGTCGCGCTCGCGACGCTTGCGCTCGATCAGGCGACGAAGCTCTATTTCCTCTTCGTCGACGTGCTGTCGCAGCGTGAGCCGATCCGGCTTAGCGCCTTCCTCGACCTGATCGTGGTCTGGAACCGCGGCATCTCCTACGGGCTGTTCCAGCAGCACACCGAGCTCGGCCGCTGGGCCCTCGTCGCGCTCTCGCTGATCGCCGGCATCGGGCTTTCGCTGTGGATCAGGCGGGCGCCGAACCCGCTCGTCGCCGCCGCGCTCGGGCTGATCGTCGGCGGCGCGCTCGGCAACGCCATCGACCGCGTCGCCTACGGCGCGGTGTTCGACTTCATCCATTTCCACGTCGGCAGCTTCTCCTGGTACGTCTTCAACATCGCCGACGCGGCGATCGTTGCCGGGGTCGTCGGGCTCCTCTATGACGCGCTCGTCCTCGAGCGGCGGCGGCCGCGCCCGGCAAAGTCCTGAGCGAGTGTCCTCAAGCCCGCGCGAGCGGCGCGTTGCAAAAAGGACACGCCGAGACTTTAAACCGGGTCTGGGAGCGGAGAAGGCGGCCAAGTCGCCACACCTTCGCCGGATTGCAAGATCACCCGGTCCATTCCGGGGAATGTAGAAACGATACCGGTGGGGTGCCATGAACATTCTCAACCTCGCGCGCTTTGCGGCGCTCTTCGCCTCGGCGACGCTTCTCGCGGCGACCGCTGCCAGCGCCCAGGAAGGCATGTTCGCCAAGGACCTCCTCGGCTCGGTCGGCATCATCCCCAAGGAGCGCCCCCGGATCGATTATCGCGAGCGCGCGCCGCTCGTGCTGCCGCCGAAGATGGAGCTGCGCGATCCCGCCGATCCGCAGGGCCTCCACGCCGCGAACCCGCAATGGCCGAACGATCCCGATGTCGCCGCCGCGAGGCGCCGCGAGGCCGACGCGCGGACCCCGGTGACGCAGACCGAGCGGCGGCGGGTGGAGCAGAACGCGACGCTCTCGCTCGAGGAGATCCGCAGCGGCCGCCGGGCCGGCGCCGGCATTCCGGACGCGCCGGTGGTGCGCCGCGGCGACAGCAGCCGCGAGGACACCTGGATCCATCCCGACCAGCTGCGCCGGGAAGGCCGCAAGGAGGACACCCAGCTCTCCTCCATGGAGGAGCCGGAGCGCCGCGACCTGACGCAGCCGCCGAGCGGCTTCCGCAAGCCGACCCTGCAGGTCAAGCGCGATTTCGAGGTCAACCGGGTCGAGGACGACGCCGATCCGAAGGTCTACATGCGCGAGCAGGCGAAGCGGCAGTGATTCGCGGCCTCGGCGGCGCGCCCGCGACGAGCCGGTCGCGGCGCTCCGCGGATTTCAATGTGCGAGGCTTCGTGAATGGCTGACACGTCCGGCGCCGCCACGCTCCGCACCGAGGCGGCGCCCTTCGGGCGAACCGACGGAGGCGGGCCCGAGGTGTCGTCCTTCAATCTCGACAACGGACTCGAGGTGGTGGTCGTGCCCGACCGCCGCGTGCCCGTCGTCACGCACATGATCTGGTACCGCAACGGCTCGGCCGACGATCCGGTCGGCCAGTCCGGCATCGCCCATTTCCTCGAGCATCTGATGTTCAAGGGCACGAGCCGGCACCCGGCGGGCGAGTTCAGCCAGGTCGTCTCGGCGCTCGGCGGCCAGGAGAACGCCTTCACCTCCTACGACTACACGGCCTATTTCCAGCGCGTCGCCCGCGAGCACCTCAGGACCATGATGGAGTTCGAGGCCGACCGCATGACCGGCCTCGTCCTCGACGAGGCCGTGGTCGCGCCCGAGCGCGACGTCGTGCTCGAGGAGCGCCGCATGCGGGTCGAGACCGATCCGGCGGCCCAGCTTTCGGAGGCGATGGCGGCGGCGCTGTTCGTGCGCCATCCTTATGGCACGCCGATCATCGGCTGGATGCACGAGATCGAGGGCCTCGATCGCGACCACGCGCTCGCCTACTACCGGCGTTTCTACACGCCCGAGAACGCGATTCTGGTCGTCGCCGGCGACGTCGAGCCGGACGAGGTGCGCCGCGTCGCCGACGCCACCTACGGCCGCGTCACGCCGTTCGGCGAGCGCCCGGTCCGGCGGCGTCCGCGCGAGCCCGATCCGCGCGCCGCCCGCCACATCGAGGTTGCCGACCCGAAGGTCGAGCAGCCGACCCTGCAGCGCCTCTACCTGACGCCGTCCTCGCGCACCGCGCAGGGGCGCGATTCGCAGGCGCTCGAGCTCCTCGCCGAGGTGCTCGGCGGCGGCCCGACCTCCTACCTCTACCGCAAGCTCGTGATGGAGCGCGGCGTCGCCGTGAACGCCGGCGCCTGGTACATGGGCTCCTCGATCGACGACACCCGCTTCTCGATCTACGCTGTGCCGAGCCAGGGCGTCTCGCTCGAAGCGCTCGAGGAGGCGGTCGACGCGGCGGTCAAGACCGTCCCGGCCGAGGCCTTCGACGACGCGGCGGTCGAGCGGGCGAAGACCCGGCTCGTCGCCGAGACCATCTACTCGACCGACAGCCAGTCGTCGCTCGCCCGCATCTACGGCTCGGCGCTCGCCATCGGCGAGACCATCGAGGAGGTCCGGCGCTGGCCGGACGAGATCGAGGCCGTGACGACGCCGGCGCTTGCCTCGGTGACCGAGCGCTTCCTCATCCCGCGCCGGGCGGTCACCGGCTATCTGTGCAAGACCGACGAGGGGCAGAGCGGGTGACGAGCGCCGCCGCAACGCTGTCGGCCTCGCCGGCGAAGATCGGCCAGGTGCTGTCGCCCGGCGGCGTCGAGGCCTGGCACGTGCAGTCGGACCTCGTGCCGCTCGTCGCGCTCGCCTTCACCTTCGAGGGCGGCTCGGCGAAGGACCCGCCCGGCAAGGCCGGCGTTGCGCAGATGCTGGCGCGCCTCCTCGACGAGGGCGCCGGCGCCTACTCCTCGGACGCCTTCCAGGAGCGCCTCGCGGCCCGCGCGATCGAGCTCAGCTTCAACGCCGGCCCCGACGCCGTCGGCGGCTCGCTCAAGACGCTCGTCAGGCACGCCGACGAGGCCTTCGCGCTCTTGCGCCTCGCCTTGGCCTCGCCGCGCTTCGACGAGGACGCGATCGAGCGCGTGCGCGCCCAGACCATCGCCGGGCTGCGCTACCAGCAGAACGATCCCGGCGTCATGGCCTCGCGCCGCTTCTTCGCCGAGGCCTTTCCGGGCCACCCCTACGGCCATCCGACGAGCGGCACCATCGAGAGCGTCGCCGCGATCACCCGACAGGACATCCGCGACCTGCACGCGAGAGTGATCGCCGACGGGCGCGAGAAGATCGCCGCCGTCGGCGCGATCGATCCCGAGCGCCTCGCCGGCACGCTCGACGGCGTCTTCGGCGCGCTTCCGCACGCCGAGGCCGCGGCGCCGGTGCCGCCGGCCGAGGTCGCCGGCCGCGGCACGCGCCACGTCGTCGACATCGACGTGCCGCAATCGGTGATCCGCTTCGGCACCGACGGCCTGTCCTGGCGAGATCCCGACTTCATCGCCGCCTATGTGCTGAACCACATCCTCGGCGGCGGCGCCTTCACCTCGCGGCTGTTCCAGGAGGTGCGCGAGAAGCGCGGCCTCGCCTACTCGGTCGGCACCTCGCTCGTGAGCTACCGCGGCGCCTCGATGACCTGGGGCTACACCGCGACGAAGAACGAGCGCGTGCCCGAATGCCTCGCCGTCATCGAGGCCGAGATCCTGCGGCTCAAGACCGAGGGTCCGGCGGACGAGGAGCTTGCCAAGGCGAAGGACTACCTGACCGGCTCCTACGCGCTCGGCTTCGACACCTCGACCAAGATCGCCCACCAGCT
>DAINQO010000240.1:0-4706 GCA_036742625.1 Microvirga sp. | reverse complement strand
CCGCCGAGCTTGCCGCCCTGCTGCTCGACTTTCAGCCTGAACGCCTCGTCGATGAACTTGCCGAGCTTCGCGAAGGTGCCGGTGTAGGGCAGCATGAAGCCGACCTTCAGCGGCGCGCCTTGGGCAAGCGCCGGCATCGGGAACGGCGAGGCGAGCCCAAGCGCGGCAGTTCCCGCGGCTCCCTTCAGGATCGTGCGGCGGGTCGGCAGGATGAGACGATTTTCGCCACTCATGGCGCTTTCCTCCCTGGAATATGGTCGCTCCGGTGCGGTCCGGAGGCGGTATGGGTTCACGCAAGCTTCGCCCAGAACCCCTCTGGAGTCATCCGGCTTCTTGCGCCGTGTGGGCGGCGATGCGGACGCGGCGGAGCATAGGGCGGGGTTCCTCCCCGGGGCAAGCAAGGTCGGGCGCTCCTGCGTTGACCTGACGGAGCGCCGAAGGCACGGTGCAGGGGTGCGAGCGGGACGGAAGCAAGGGATGTTCGTCGGGCGGCATGCGATCGAGGTCGGCTGGGGCGACTGCGACCCGGCCCGCATCGTCTTCTTCCCGCGCTATTTCGAATGGTTCGAGATCTGCACGACGGCGCTGTTCCGCGACGCCGGGCTGCCGCTGCACGCGATGTTCGCCGAGCGCAACATGGTCGGCATCCCGCTCCTCGACGTCGGCGCCCGCTTCCACTTCGGCTCCGGCTATGGGCACATTCTCGAGGTCGAGAGCCGCGTCGTCGAGTGGAAGGCCAAGACGTTCCGCGTCGAGCACCGGTTCTTCCGCGACGGCGGGCTCGCCGTCGAAGGTCACGAGGTGCGGGTCTGGGCCGTGCCCGATCCGACGGGCGAGAAGCCGATGCGGGCGGCGCCGATCCCGCCCGATGTCGTCGCGCGCTTCATGGACCAGAGGGTGGAGAGCGCATGACCGCGCCGATCCGTCGCCCGCCGTCCGACCTGCCCCATCTTGCGATCGAGGAGCGGGGGGCGCTCGCGATCGTGCGCCTCGACCGGGCCGCGAAGCGCAATGCCGTCAACGACGCCCTGATCCAGAGCCTCGAGCGCTTCTTCGAGGCCCCGCCGGCAGAGGCGAAGGCGGTGGTCCTTGCCGGCGCGGGCGAGCATTTCTGCGCCGGCCTCGACCTTTCCGAGCACGAGCACCGCGACGCCTTCGGGGTCATGCGGCATTCGCAGATGTGGCACCGGGTGTTCGAGAAGATCCAGTTCGGTACGCTGCCGGTCGTGACGGCGATGCAGGGCGGCGTCATCGGCGGCGGCCTCGAGCTTGCCGCGGCGACGCATGTGCGGGTCGCCGACACGACCGCGTTCTACGCCCTGCCCGAGGGTCAGCGCGGCATCTTCGTCGGCGGCGGCGCGACGGTGCGGGTTGGCCGCATCGTCGGCGCCGGACGTCTCGTCGAGATGATGCTGACCGGCCGCAGCTACGACGCCGCGGAAGGGCAGAGGCTCGGGCTTTCCCATTATCGCGTCGAGCCTGGACAAGCCTTCGCCAAGGCGCTCGCGCTCGCCGAGCGCATCGCCGGCAACGCCATGCTCTCGAACTACGCCATCCTCAACGCCATCCCGCGCATCGAGGACATGTCGATGAAGGACGGGCTGTTCACGGAATCGCTGATGGCCGCCTTGGCGCAGACCGGAGAGGAAGCTGGCGAGAGATTGCGCGCCTTCTTGGAGCGCCGGGCCGAGCGGGTACGGGCTTCACCTCTCCCGGAGGGAGAGGTCGACTCGGCGAAGCCGAGCGGGTGAGGGATTACGCTCTGCCGGATAGAGCGTACCCCTCACCCGGACGCCGCCTTCGGCGTCGCTCGACCTCTCCCTCCGGGAGAGGTGGGCGCGCACTGGGGAGGAGAGCATGTCGGTGATCGAGGCCCGCAGAGCGGAGACGCCGTCGGCAGGGCAGTCGCACGGCGACCTCTTCGCGGCACCGCTGGTCGACGTCCAGCGCCTTGCCGACGGCGGCATGATCCTGCGCTCGCCGGTGCCGCTGAACGCGCCGCCGCGCGCCTTAAGCGTCTGGCTCGAACGCTGGGCGAGCGAAGCGCCGGAGCGGGTCTTCCTCGCCGAGCGCGCCGGAGCGCCCGGGGGTCGCGGCTGGCGCACGCTCACCTTCGCGGAGGCGCACGCGCAAGTCCGCGCCGTCGCCCAGGCACTCCTCGACCGCGGGCTCTCGCCCGAGCGGCCGATCCTGATCCTTGCCGAGAACGGCATCGACCATGGCCTCGTCGCGCTTGCCGGAATGCATGTCGGCATCCCGGTGGCGCCGGTCTCGACCGCCTATGCGCGGCTGAGCAAGGACTTCGCCAAGCTGCGCTACATCCTCGAGCTGATCGAGCCGCAGCTCGTCTACATGGACGACCCGTCCCGCTACGGCGACGCGGCGACGGCGGTCGATTGGCGCGGCGCGGAGGTCGTCGCGAGCCGCCCGGCGCCCGGTATGACGGCGTTCGCCGACCTTCTCGCCACGCCCCCAAACGCCGCCGTCGCGCGCGCCAACGCCGCCGTCGGGCCGGACACCGTCGCCAAGATCCTGTTCACCTCGGGCTCGACGGACCTGCCCAAGGGCGTGATCAACACGCAACGCATGCTGTGCTCGAACCAGGAGGCAATCGCGCAGGTCTGGCCGTTCGTCGCGGCCGAGCCGCCGGTGATCGTCGACTGGCTGCCCTGGAACCACACCTTCGGCGGCAACCACAACTTCAACATGATGCTGCGGAACGGCGGCTCGCTCCACATCGACGAGGGCAAGCCGGTGCCGGCGCTTCTCGACCGCACGGTCGCGAACCTGCGCGACGTCGCGCCGACGATCTATTTCAACGTGCCGCGCGGCTACGGCATGCTGGTCGAGCGGCTCGAAGTCGATCCTGCCCTCAACGCGCACTTCTTCAGCCGCCTGAGGCTCATCTTCTATGCCGGCGCCGGGCTGCCGCAGAGCCTGTGGGAGCGCCTCGAGGCCTGCTCGATGAAGGCCCGCGGCGAGAAGGTCGCGATGATCTCCTCCTGGGGCCTGACCGAGACGGCGCCGATGGCAACCGCGGTGCATTTCCCGATCGACCGCGCCGGCGTCATCGGCATCCCGCCGCCCGGCGTCGAGATCAAGCTCGCGCCCGCGGGCGACCGCCTCGAGATGCTGGTGCGCGGCCCGAACGTGACGCCGGGCTACTGGAAGCGGCCGGACCTCACTGCGAAGGCTTTCGACGAAGAAGGATGGCTGCGCACCGGCGACGCCGCCCGCTTCGAGGATCCGCGCGATCCCACGAAGGGCGTCGTCTTCGACGGCCGCGTCGCCGAGAATTTCAAGCTCAGCTCGGGCACCTGGGTGAACGTCGGCGCGCTGCGCCTCGCCGCGCTCGCGGCGGTGTCGCCGCTGATCGAGGACGCGGTGGTGACGGGCCACGACCGCGACGAGGTCGGGCTTCTCGCCTTCGCGAATGTTGCCGCCTGTCGCGGGCTCTGCACCGAGCTTGCCGCAGACTGCCCGCCGAGGCAGGTCTTCGACCATGCGAGCGTCCGCGAGGCGATCGTTCGCGGCCTTGGTCGCCACAACAGGGCGAGCGGCGGCTCGTCGCTGGAGATCGCCCGCGTCATCCTCATGCACGAGCCGCCCTCGATCGACGCCAACGAGATCACCGACAAGGGCTACATCAACCAGCGCGCGGTGCTCCAGCGCCGGGCCGAGCTCGTCGAGCGGCTTTATGCCGAACCCGTCCATGGCGACGTGATCGTCATCCGCAGCGCCTGACGAACAACGACCGATCCGGAGGAGGAAATCATGAATCGCAGAACGATCCTGAGCTTCGCGTTGCTGGCGGGCCTCGCGCCCGCCGCAGCGCTCGCGCAAACGAAGCCGGTGCGTATCGGCGTGATGAATGACATGTCGAGCGTCTACTCGGATTTCCAGGGACCGGGGTCGGTGCTCGCCGCGCAGATGGCCGTCGAGGATTTCAACAAGACCTCGAGCCGGAAGGCCGAGGTCATCTTCGCCGATCACCAGAACAAGGCCGATGTCGGATCGGCGATCGCGGGCCGCTGGTATGACGTCGAGGGCGTCGACATGATCGTCGATCTGCCGAACTCGGCCGTCGCGCTCGCCGTCGCCGACGTGAGCCGCGAGAAGAACAAGGTCGTGATCGGCTCGGGGGCCGGAACCGCGCTTCTCACCGGCGCCAAGTGCTCACCCAACACCGTGCACTGGACCTACGACACCTATGCCAACGGTCACGCACTCGCCCGCGGCGTCCTCGACCAGGGCGGCAAGACCTGGTTCTTCATCACCGCCGATTATGCGTTCGGCCACGATCTTGAGAAGCAGGCCTCCGACGAGGTGCTGGCGAGCGGCGGGCGCATACTCGGCTCGGTCCGGCATCCGCTCGGCACGAGCGACTACTCGTCTTTCCTCCTGCAGGCGCAGGCCTCGGGGGCCGAGGTGGTCGCGCTCGCCAACGCCGGCGGCGACACCGTGAACACGATCAAGCAAGCGGCCGAGTTCAAGCTCACCGAAAGGCAGAAGGTCGTGGCCTTGATCTTCGATCTGCAGAGCGTGCCCGCGATCGGGCTGCAGACGGCCCAAGGGCTCGTCGGCATCAACGCCATGTACTGGGATATGAACGACGACACGCGCGCCTGGTCGGCTCGTTACCAGCAGCGCCACCCCAAGAAGATGATGCCGAACCACATGCAGGCGGGCGTCTACTCGGCGACGCT
>DAINQO010000239.1:0-4779 GCA_036742625.1 Microvirga sp. | reverse complement strand
AGCGTCTCGGCGGCGCCGCAGACGCCGGTGCGGCGCATCTTGGCGTTGAGCACGATGCGCTTTGCCATCTCGAGCTCCGCGTCGCCATGGACATAGACGTGGCAGACGCCTTCGAGATGCGCGAAAACCGGCACCCGCGCCTCCGCCTGGACGCGCGCGACGAGGCTCTTGCCGCCCCGCGGCACGATGACGTCGAGGTTGCCGTCGAGCCCGGCGAGCATCGCCCCGACGGCGGCGCGGTCGCGGGTCGGCACGAGCTGGATCGCATGGGCCGGCAGGCCGGCGCGGGCGAGACCCTCGACCATGGCGGCGACGATCGCCGCCGCCGAGCGGAAGCTGTCGGAGCCGGCGCGCAGGATCGCGGCGTTCCCGGCCTTGAGGCAAAGCGCGCCGGCATCGGCCGCGACATTGGGGCGGCTCTCGAAGATCACCCCGATGACGCCGAGCGGCGTCGCGACGCGCTCGATCGTAAGCCCGTTCGGGCGCGCGAGCGTTGCGAGCACGCGCCCGACCGGGTCGGGCAGCTCGGCGACGCCCTCGACCGCCGCCGCGACCGCCTCGAGGCGGGCCTCGTCGAGGGCGAGACGATCGAGGAACGCCGGCGTCTGCCCAGCCGCCTTCGCGGCGGCGACATCATCCGCATTGGCGGCGAGAATTGCCGCCGCGGCGGCGCGGATCGCGGCCGCCATGGCGCGAAGCGCCGCGTTCTTCTCCTGTGCGCCCGCGAGCGAAAGCCGCCGCGCCGCCGCCCGCGCGTTCCGGCCGAGCGCGGCCATGACGCCGGCGACATCCGGCACCGACTCGGCGTCCGCCGCGTTGAGTCGGTCGGCGAGGCGCACGACGCTGGATTGAGTGGCGTTCATGAGACCGGTCCAGGAGCATCCTACCGCGAAGCCGTCTTTAGCACGGGTTGCGCGTCCAAGGGCAACGCGGCCGTTGCCGGCCACCAAGCCCAAGGAGCGCGGCCGGTCGAACCTGCCCGAGGCCCGCATCGGCACCTCGGGATGGCACTACGACAGCTGGTGGGGGCCGTTCTTTCCCGACGGCCTGCGCAAGAAGGACGCCCTCGACTTCTACGCGACCCGCTTCAGCGCGGCGGAGCTCAACGCCCCGTTCTACCGCACGCCGACGCCGGAGGCCGTGCAGGGCTGGTTCGACCGGACGCCGGACGATTTCCGCTTCGCCTGGAAGGCGTCGAAATTCATCACCCATTGGAAGCAGCTCTCCGAGCGCTGCGACAGCTCGCTCGCGCTGATGGAGAGCCGCCTCGCGCTCCTGCGCCACAAGGTGGGCCCGATCCTCTTCCAGGTGCCGCCGAAGATGCACGCCAATCCGGAGCGGCTCGCCGCCTTCCTCAGGATGCTGAACCCGGCCCGGCGCTACACCTTCGAGTTCCGCCATCCGAGCTGGTACGAGGCCCCGATCTTCGATCTCCTGCGCCGGCACGACGCCGCGCTCTGCCTCTCGGACCATGCCGCCGCGCCGGCGCCCTGGGAAGTGACCGCAAGCTTCGTCTACATCCGCGGCCACGGCCCGACCGGGCGCTACCACGGCAACTACACGGACGCGACGCTGCGCGCCTGGGCCGGCGACATTCGCCGTTGGCGAAGCCAAGGCCGCGAGGTGTGGTGCTTCTTCGACAACGACGTCAAGAGCGCCGCGCCGCACGACGCGCAGCGGCTGTCGGAGTTCCTTACAGAAGAATAACGGGCCGTCGCCTCGAGGTTATCGTCAGCCGACCTTTGCCGCGAGCGGCTGCGTCAGGGCGAGGTCGTCGCGGTGGATCATCTCGGTGCGGCCGGGGTAGCCGAGAATATCCTCGATCTCGCGGCTCGCCCGGCCGATGATCCTCTCGGCCTCGTCGGCGTCGTAGGCGACGAGGCCGCGCCCGAGCTCGCGGGCGCCGTCGCTGACGACCACCGCGTCGCCGCGCGCGAAGGCGCCTTCGATGCGCCGCACGCCGACGGGCAGAAGGCTTGCGCCGCCGGCAAGGGCCCGCGCCGCGCCGGCATCGACGACGAGCGTGCCGCGCGGCTCGAGCGCACCCGCGATCCAGCCCTTGCGTGCGGTGACCGGGTTCGACGGGGTCAGGAACCAGGTGCAGCGGGCGCCGTCGGCGATCGCCTTCAGCGGCCGCTCGCGCCGGCCGTCGGCGATCACCATGTGGATGCCGCTGACGGTCGCAATCTTGCCGGCTTCGATCTTGGTGCGCATGCCGCCGCGCGACAGGTCCGAGCCGGCGCCGCCGGCCATCGCCTCGATCGCCGGCGTGATGCGCTCGACCGCAGCGATGTGCCGCGCCGTCGGGTCGCCCGCCGGCGGCGCCGTGTAGAGGCCATCGACGTCGGAGAACAGCACCAGAAGGTCGGCGCCGATCATCGTCGCGACGCGCGCCGCGAGGCGGTCATTGTCGCCGTAGCGGATCTCCGAGGTCGCGACGGTGTCGTTCTCGTTGATCACCGGCACGGCGCGCATCTCGAGAAGCTTCACGGTCGTCGCCCGCGCATTCAGATAGCGCCGCCGCTCCTCGGTGTCGGCAAGGGTCAGCAGAATCTGCCCGGCGGTGATGCGGTGGTGGGCCAAGACCTCGGACCAGATGCGCGCCAGCGCAATCTGGCCGACCGCCGCCGCGGCCTGGCTCTCCTCGAGCTTCAGCGCTCCGGCCGAAAGTCCCAGCACCGAACGCCCAAGCGCAATCGCGCCGGAGGAGACGACGAGCACGTCGGCGCCGCGGCCGTGCAGCCCGGCGATGTCCTCGGCGAGGGAGGCGAGCCAACCATGGTTGAGCTGTCCTCGCGCCCGGTCGACGAGCAGCGACGAGCCGACCTTGAGGACGACGCGGCGGAAGCTTTGAAGGGACGGAATCATGGCAGGGCGGGCACGATATCCGTTCTCCGGAAGTCGTTGCCTTTGTACAGAAGCGGAGCATCGTGAGCCTTCGCGACCGCGTAGGCCATGCAGTCGCCGAAGTTCAGGGCAGCTGCGCTCTCGCGACCCTTGCCGTAGCGCCGAAACGCGGTCAGCGCCTCGTCATACATGTGGAGCGAGAAGGCGACCGAGTGGATGAAGCGGCTGTCGAGGAACTCCGCCATGAATTCATCCGCAAACTCCGGCAGCTTGGTCTCGAGCACCAGCCTCGTTTCCAGCAATGTCGGCGTGCCGACGAGCGCTTGCTTGAGAGCGATCAGGCGGTTGAATGCTTCCTCTTCTGGCTCGGAGCACGCGATTGCGACGATCGCGGACGTGTCGAGCGCGATCAAATGGGGAGCCCGTGTTCGTCATACAGGTCAGAATGGTCCGAGGTCGCGCCCGGGTGTTTGTACTTGACGGCCCTCCTGGCCAGCTTGCGCAACGCCTCGTAGCCGGCCCGCTGAGTTGGCGTCATGTCGTCGACCGGCGGTAATTTCGAGCCGTAGTCGCGCAAGGCTTCGACCACAACATCGACCACGGGGCGCCCCGTCTGGTCGGCAATGAGGTGGGCGAGGCGATGGGCTTCGTCGCTACGGATGTTGAGTTGTCTGGGCATGCTAGCATTCACTGCCTGATTGCTAGCATATTGCGCCTCTGAGGCTCGAACGCAAGCCTCACGGATGCCATTCCTCCGCGATCTGCGGCTGCGCCTCGCTTTCCCGCTGCCCGTCGATCACCCGCATCAGCGCGCGCAGCGCCTCCCGCACCCCCTGGCCCGAAGCCGACGACAGCGCCAGCGGCGCGCGCTTCGCGGCGCGCCTGAGGCGGGCGGTCTGCTCCTTGAGGGTGTCGGGGTCGAGGGCGTCGGCCTTGGACAGGGCGACGATCTCGGGCTTGTCCGCGAGCCCGTGGCCGTAGGCCTCGAGCTCGCGGCGCACGAGCTTGTAGGCGCGCCCGGCGTGCTCGCTCGTGCCGTCGACGAGGTGGAGCAGCGCCCGGCAGCGCTCGACATGGCCGAGGAACTGGTCGCCGAGACCGGCGCCCTCATGCGCGCCCTCGATCAGCCCGGGGATGTCGGCGAGCACGAATTCGCGCTCGTCGGCGCGCACGACCCCGAGGCCGGGGTGCAGCGTCGTGAACGGATAGTCGGCGATCTTCGGCTTCGCCGCGGTGACGGCGGCAAGGAAGGTCGACTTGCCGGCGTTCGGCAGGCCGACGAGCCCGGCGTCGGCGATGAGCTTGAGGCGCAGCCGGATCCAGCGCTCGCGGCCCGCCTGCCCCGGATTGGCCCGGCGCGGCGCCCGGTTGGTCGAGGTGGTGAAATGGGCGTTGCCAAAGCCGCCGTTGCCGCCTTTCGCGATGAGCACGCGCTGGCCGACCGCGGTCATGTCGGCCAGCACGGTGTCCCCGTCTTCGTCGAGGATCTGCGTGCCGGCCGGGA
The DNA here is from genome assembly GCA_036742625.1 of Microvirga sp. Taxonomy (GTDB): domain Bacteria; phylum Pseudomonadota; class Alphaproteobacteria; order Rhizobiales; family Beijerinckiaceae; genus JAJKJG01. Next base: position 428 of record DAINQO010000239.1, on the reverse strand, counting down.
CCTTCAGGACCGCGTCGGCGCCCTTCGCCCCGGCGCGGTTCTGGCCCATGCCGTGGCCGCCGGTCTTCGCCTTGAAGTGCTGCTGGTAGCGGTAGTCGATCAGCGTGTTGAGCCCGTCGACGCATTCCGCCCAGACGTCGCCGCCGCGGCCGCCGTCGCCGCCGTCAGGCCCGCCGAACTCGATGAACTTCTCGCGCCGGAACGACACCGCCCCGGCGCCGCCGTCGCCGGATCGTATGTAGATCTTGGCCTGATCGAGAAATTTCATGACTGGTCTCTACGGGGACGAGGCGGCGAGAACAACATTTCCACTCTCCTGAAATTAATCCTGACAACCCTGGAACCCTGTCCTATGTGTCGCCCGTCCCGTCCACCGGGGGACGCTCTCGCGAGGCGTCGTTAGGGTGGGACGGGAGCGGCGCCTGCGG
>DAINQO010000238.1:1610-4823 GCA_036742625.1 Microvirga sp. | reverse complement strand
GCCCTTACTCGATGACCTGCACGATCGTGTGGGTGCGCGGATCGACGAGCACCGGCCGCTCATTCACGACCGTATAGCGATAGTCGCGAACGCCGTATTGGGCCGGGACTTCGTAGTAGGTCACCCCGCTCGCCGGCAGCCGGGCGCCGACGCGCACCTGCTCGGTGTAGTGGTAGGACGGGACGCGGCGCTCGACCACATAGCTGCGGAACTCGGGCCGCTGCTGGTCGGCGATGCCGCCGACGATGGCGCCGCCGACGCCGCCGACGACGGCACCGACCGGCCCGCCGACGATCGCGCCGCCGACCGCCCCGGTCGTGGCGCCGGCCGCGGCACCGCTCTGGGCCTGCGCCGCGAGCGGCGCGGCAAGAAGGGCGACGAAGGCGCCCGCGGCAAGAAGGTGATGTCGCATGAAAGCTCTCCTGGCTCTGGTGATGCTGGTCAACCGGGTGAAACCGCGATGGTTCCGGGATTTCTGACGCCTATCGCCGGCCCGAAAACCCCCATCCGGGCGCCACAGTTCTGCCGCATCGCCGCCAAGCCAGGGCAGTCACCTCGGCAGCGCCCGCCCAAGAACCGTGCTAGGGTGGCGGGAGCGCGTTCAAGGAGTAGCGAGAGCGTTGCCGAAGCTGTCCCGAACCGCCCAGCTGCGCCCTCACGCCCTGAGCACCGGACGGGGGCGGCCTTCGCTTGCCTGGTATTTGGGCGGCGCCGCGACGTTCGCCCTCGTCGCGACCGTCGGGCTCGTCGCCTATGAGCGCCAGGGCCGCTCGCTGAAGGCAGAGGCTGCCCGGCCTGCGTCTGCGGCGAAGCTCGCCGCCGCACCACAACCGACGCCGCCGCAGAAGCCGCCCGCTCCGGCGCCGCAACCGCCTCCGGCTGTTCCCGCCGCCGCCCCAGCCGCCGTGGCGCCGGCGCCGGCCGCGCCAGCGGCTCCCGCGCCGGTGAGGGCGACAGCCGCGGTGTCGACGGCAGCCGTTGCGCCGCCCGCCGCCTCGCCGGCGCCTGTGGCGCGGCCTGCCGCGCCGGCGCCCAGCGCTTCCGACGCCCCGCCGGTCCTTGCTTTCGCGGCGCCCGCGGATCCGCCGGGCGCGCCGCCGCCGGCGGCGCGCAACGAAGCGTCCGCGAGTTCACCCGCGCCGCTCCTCTCGCCGAGGCCGGCCGCTCCCCAGGCGAGCCCAGCGCCGGCCGCGGCCGAGCCGGCAAGCCCGGCGGCGGCAAGCCCGGCGCCGGCAAGCCCCGCGCCCGAATGGCCGGCGCGCAGCCGCTCCTTCATCGAGAGCGCCGCCGCTCCGACCAACTGCCTGCCGGCCGCGCTCAGGACCGTGCTCGGCGACCTCGCGGCGAAGTTCCCGGAGGTGAAGGTCATCGCGACGCGCGGGCTGCAGACCGATAACCACAGCTCCGGCAGCGCGCGCGCCAAGATGCACGACGCCTGCATGGCGGTCGACATCAGGACCGGGGCCGCGGTCGCGGAGGTGACGGCGTATTTGCGCACCAGACGCGAGATCGCCGGCCTCAACAGCTATCGCAACGGCGTCATCCACCTCGACGTGCCGGAGGCGGCGCGCTTTGCCTCGGGCCCGACGGCGTCGCCGCGCCGCGAAACCCGCGCTGGGGAGAACGAGCCACGGCGGGTGCGCCTGCGCCGGCCGCGCCCCACCGAGCCTGTCGCCGCCGTGGCCGCCGCCCCGACGGCAGAGGCGACGGCAGCGACGAGCGAGGCGCGCGGCGCCAGGCGCGCAGCCGCCGCGATATCGGCGCCGGCCCCGGCTGCGCCGCGGCTTGAGTCCGACCGCGGCGGCGATTCAAGTCCCTGAGCCGGCGAGCCTCACCACTCCCCGGAGCCGCCATACCAGCCGCCGCCATAGGCCGGCCCGCCGAAATAGGGCGAGGCGACCCGGCGCGCGCCGAAGCGCGCCCGGTGCTCGGCGACGAGCTCGCGCACGTCCTCGGCCCGCGGCTGCGCATAGGTCATCACCCGGCGTCCGTCCGGCAGAACGTAGGTGCGCGTCGTCGACACGCGGTAGTCGCCGGAGTCGGACGCCTCATCGCGGGCGCGCAGCCGAGCCGCGCGAAGCCGCTGCCGCGCCGCTTTCTCGCGCACCGCCGCGACGGTCCGGCGGGCGCTTTCCTTCGCTCTCGTCCGATGGCGCGCAAGCCGCGCCGGCTTCTCGTCATCGTCGTCGGCGACGCTCGCCCGCCGCTCTCGCCCGCGAGACGCCGCCGTCGCGCGCGCGGCACGTTCGGGTTTCGCGCTCTCCTCGGGCTTCGACGCGAGAGCCGCCGCCGGCGCCTTCTCGTCGACGGCAGGCGTGACGGCGAGGCGCGGCGCGACGGCGGGCACCGGCTCTTCCGGGGGCGCCGCGGCGCGCTCGGGCGCCGATGACGGCCGCGAAGCGGGCTTCGTCTCGGCCGCTTTCTCGGCAGCCGCGCGCGACGGCTCGGCGGCCGACGCGGTCTGCTGGACCTTGTCCGGCTCCGCCGGGCGGGCCGGCGGCACCGGCGCCTTCACAAGCGGCAGCGCCTTCGGCGGCTCTTTCGCCGGCTCGGACGGCTCGGCCGTCGCCGTCTTGATGCTCGAGGACCGCCCGGTCTTGTGCTCGACGCTGCCGGTCGTGCTCGGGCCGTCGCCCGCGGCCGCGGCTGCGGCGGCGCTCGGCGTCGCGGCGCCGGTCTTCTGGCAGGCCCAGCGCCAGGCGTCGCGCGAGCTCGAGCAATCGAGCTGAGCCTCGCTCACCGCCGTCACGGCGGCGCCGTCGGCTTGACCGCGGGCCAGAAGGAAACCGCCGACAAGGAGCGCGACCAGGAACACCGGAACCAGCGCGCCGAACAGGACGAGCTTCATGCCGGTCGAGACGCGCCTCGGCTCGCCCTCGGACGAATGGGAGAAATTCTGCCGCTCTGTCATGTCGCCACCCAAGGAGGCCATTCGGGGGTGCGCACGCCCGGTACCGGGGGCGGCGCGGGGAACGCGTCGATCTACTTCAGCGACTGTCCGCCGACGCCGGCGGCGAGCTCGTCTGCGATATCGGCCTCGTCGCCTGCGCACTTCACGTGGCCGAAACCGGAAGCGCTTTTCCCATCCACCCCAAGATCGAAGACGATAGCGTCTTTCCGATTGGGATTCACCCCCGCCGGGATTTTATTTAATCCGAGCGCGTCGCGCATCCGCCAAGCGACATTGTGATCGGCGCAGGACGTGTCGCCGCT
>DAINQO010000238.1:0-1510 GCA_036742625.1 Microvirga sp. | reverse complement strand
GCGACGGCGCGGCTTCCCGGCCATTGGTCGTCCGGCTTGTCGCCGCTGAAGGCGACCGCGCAGACGGTGCCGTCGCGGGCGACGACGCCCGCCCACTCATGATTCTCGAAGCCGCCGTTCTTCGGACCGCCGGCGGGCTTCACGCTCGCCTTCAGCGCTTTGACCAGCCGGTCGTGGGTCACAGGGCAATCGGCGGCGCCCGCCGCGCCCGGCGCGCACAGGAAGGCAGCCCCGACCAGCGCCGCGCCGAGCCTCAGCCGTGCCGAATTCCTTGCTGCCATGGACCAAGACCTCGCTGGTGCGAGAGGGAAACGCATTGGCGAGTCCCGGGTTCACGGAATCTCTCGATCCTCGCTCTCCGTCCGCGCAGCGAGCGCGCTATGCGCCGAACGCGCGGCCTCGCTAAAACCGTTAACAAAATCTTGATGTGCCATGCGCCCTGCGCAAACCTGCCCGCGATGAAGGCGGCTGCCTCGGGTGCGCTGCAACACCTACATATTGCATCGCAGCATGTACTTCGCGTCCCTGCGTAATCGAGGCCTTCCCGTTCGCGGGAGCGCCCAAGAAAAAAGGAATCTCCCATGTTCGTGTCCATGATCCTCTCGAAGATCCGCGCCTATCTCGCCTATCGCGAGACGGTGCGCGAGCTGTCGCAGCTCACCGATCGCGAGCTCGACGACCTCGGCATCGCCCGGTTCGAGATCGACGGCGTCGCGCGCAGCCACGCCCGCGTCTGAGCGGCGCCGCGTCTGTGAAAGCGCCCGCCTCGGGGAGGCGGGCGTTTCGATTCGCTTGATCCCGTCCGGCCGTTGCCGATATCGGGGAGCATGACCAAGCCCATCCACGTCGTCGGCGGCGGCCTCGCCGGCTCGGAAGCCGCCTGGCAGATCGCCAGTGCCGGCGTGCCGGTGGTGCTGCACGAGATGCGGCCCCGGCGCGGGACGGAGGCCCACAAGACCGGCGGCCTCGCCGAGCTCGTCTGCTCGAACTCCTTCCGCTCCGACGACGCCGAGGCGAACGCGGTCGGGCTGCTGCATCAAGAGATGCGCGCCTTGGGCTCGCTCATCATGCGCGAAGGCGACGCCCATCAGGTGCCGGCCGGCGGGGCGCTCGCGGTCGACCGCGACGGCTTCTCGGACGCGGTCACGGCGGCGCTCGAAGCGCACCCGCTCGTCGCGATCGAGCGCGGCGAGATCGCCGGGCTGCCGCCGGCCGAGTGGGATCAGGTCATCGTCGCGACCGGCCCCCTCACCTCCCCGGCCCTTGCCGAGGCCATCGGCGCGCTCACCGGCGAGACCGAGCTCGCCTTCTTCGACGCCATCGCGCCGATTGCCTACCGCGAAACCATCGACATGAACGTCGCCTGGTTCCAGTCCCGCTACGACAAGGCCGGACCGGGCGGCACCGGCGCCGACTACATCAACTGCCCGCTCGATCGCGAACGCTACGAGAGCTTCGTCGACGCGCTGATCGCCGGCGACAAGACGAGCTTCAAGGAGTGGGAAGCGAC
>DAINQO010000237.1:0-4863 GCA_036742625.1 Microvirga sp. | reverse complement strand
AGCGGCATGGCGCAGTGGGTGCCGGCCCGGACCGCGACGCCCTGGCGGTCGATCACCGTCGCGACGTCGTGCGCGTGCGCGCCGTTCATCTCGAAGGCGATGATCGCGCCCTTGCCCCGGGCCTGGCCGATGATCCGGAGCGCGTTCATGCCGCGCAGGCGCTCGTGCGCATAAGAGCTGAGCGCCGCCTCGTGGGCCTGGATGCGCTCGCGGCCGAGCTCCATCATGAAGCGCACCGCGGCGCCAAGGCCGATCGCCTCGACGATCGGCGGCGTGCCGGCCTCGAAGCGGTGCGGCGGCTCGTTGTAGGTGATGCCCTCGCAGCGGACCTCGTTGATCATCTCGCCGCCGCCCTGGTAGGGCGGCATCTTCTCGAGCCATTCGCGCTTCCCGTAGAGCACGCCGACCCCGGTCGGGCCGTAGAGCTTGTGGCCGGTCATGACGTAGAAGTCGCAGTCGAGCGCCTGCACATCGACCGAGAGGTGCACCGCCCCCTGGGCGCCGTCGAGGAGCACCGGCACGCCGTGCGCGTGGGCGATGCGCACGATCTCGCTCGCCGGCGTCACCGTGCCGAGCACGTTCGACATGTGCGTGATCGCGACCATCCTGGTCTTCGGCGAGAACAGCTTCTCGTATTCGTCGAGGAGGAAGTTGCCGTCGTCGTCGACCGGCACCCATCGGATCACCGCGCCCTTGCGCTCGCGCAGGAAGTGCCAGGGCACGATGTTCGAATGGTGCTCCATGATCGAGAGGATGATCTCGTCGCCCTCGCCGATCCCCATCGTGCCGAAGGAGTTGGCGACGAGGTTGTAGCCCTCGGTCGCGGACTTGGTGAACACGATCTCGTCGGTCGAGCGGGCGTTGAGGAAGCGCCGCACGTCCTCGCGCGCGCCCTCGAAGCCCTCGGTCGCGGCGTTCGCCATGTAGTGCAGGCCGCGGTGCACGTTCGAGTAGCCGGTCTCCATGGTGCGGACCATGGCGTCGATCACCGCCCGCGGTTTCTGCGCCGAGGCGGCGTTGTCGAGGTAGACGAGCGGGCGGCCATAGACCTGTTGCGACAGGATCGGGAACTCGGCCCGGATCGTCTCGACGTCGTACGGCGTCACGAACGGTGCGTTCATACCGGTCCTCTTTTCCCCTCCCCCTTGCGGGGAGGGGAAGGGGTGGGGGTCGCGGGGTCGGACCGGAACGTGCCCGCCCGGCCCCTGCGGCTGATACAAAGCGCCCATGCGTCGACGTATGCGCTCGATGCCCGCGACCCCCACCCGGCTCGGGCTTCGCCCGAGTCCGCCCTCCCCGCAAGGGGGAGGGAGTTCAATGCCGCTCCGCGAGCCACCCGGTCACCGCCTCGATCAGCCCCTCGCGCAGGCCCTCGTGCTCGACGACCTCGACCGCCTCGCCGAGGAACGCCTGCAGCAGCAGCGTCTCGGCCTCGGGGCGCGGCAGGCCGCGGGCCATGAGATAGAACAGGAGGTTGTCGTCGAGCTCGCCGCAGGTCGCGCCATGGGCGCACTGGACGTCGTCGGCGAAGATCTCGAGCTCGGGCTTGTTGTTCATCGCCCCGCCCTCGGAGAGCAGCACCGCGGCCGACATCATGCGGCCATCGGTCTTCTGCGCGTGCGGGCGGACGACGATCTTGCCTTGGAAGACGCCGGTCGCCTCGCCGTCGATCACGGTCTTGAACAGCTCGCGGCTCTCGCAATGCGGCACCGCATGGTCGACGAAGAGCGTCGTGTCGGCGTGCTGCGAGCCTTTCACCATGGTGGCGCCGTTGACGTTCGCCTTCGAATGCTCGCCGGCGAAGGTCAGGAACACCTGGTGGCGCGACGCGGCGGCGCCGGTCACGACGTTGAGGGTGTCGAAGGAAACGTCGGCGCCGAGCCGCGCCGTCAGCGTCGACAGCGCGAGCGCCCGCGGCCCTTCCGCGTTCAGGCGCACGTGGCGGATCTTCGCGCCGTCGCGGGCGACGATCTCAACGACGTCGTTCAACTGATGCGCCCCGCCGTCCTCGCCCTCGTGCGATTCGACGAGCGTCAGCGACGCACCCTCCTCGGCGACGACGAGCACCCGCGTCGCGGTCGACACGGGGGCCGGCGCGCTCGTGACGAAGCGCAGGTGCAGCGGGCGCGCGAGCGCGGTGCCGCCGGCGACGCGGATCACCGCGCCGTCGCTCATGAAGGCGGTGTTGATGGCATAGGCGGCGTTGTCGCGGGCGGGCTCGATCGCGCCGATCTCGGCAAGGAGCGGATGTCCGGCGGCGAGCGCCTCGGCGAGCGGGACGACCTTAAGCCCCGCCGGCAGCTCATGGTCGGAGGCGCCCGGAGCGAAATGGCCGTTGACGAAGGTGAGGCGGCTGACGTCGGCGTCGGCGAAGGCGCGCGCGGCCGAGAGCGCCACGGCGATTTCCTCGGCCGACGGCTTCTCGGCGAGCGGCGCCGCCTCGCGCATCAGGGCGCGCAGGTCGGTGTACTTCCACTCCTCGACGCGCCGGTGCGGCAGGCCGCGCCGGGCGAGGAGGTCGAAGGCGGCGTCGCGCAGGCGCACCACCTCCCCGCCCCCGGGCAGCGATGCCTTCACGGCCGGGAAGCGCTGGATCAGCGCCTGCTCGGCGGCGGTGCGGATGACCTTGAGCTCGGCGTTCATCGGCTTACTCGGCCGCCTGCAGGCTGTACTCGGCATAGCCGTTCGCCTCGAGCTCAAGCGCGAGCTCGGGCCCGCCGGAGCGCACGATGCGGCCGTTCGCCATGACGTGCACGCTATCGGGCACGATGTGGTTGAGGAGGCGCTGGTAGTGCGTGATGACGAGGAAGGAGCGCTCGGGCGAGCGCAGCGCGTTGACGCCGTCGGCGACGACCCTGAGCGCGTCGATGTCGAGCCCTGAATCGGTCTCGTCGAGGATGCAGAAGGACGGCTGCAGGAGGGCCATCTGCAGGATCTCCATGCGCTTCTTCTCGCCGCCTGAGAAGCCGACATTCAGCGCCCGCTTGAGCATGTCCTTCGGAATCTCGAGGCTTGCCGCCGCGGCGTTGACCCGCTTGATGAACTCGGGCGTCGTCAGCTCGGCCATGCCCTTGGCCTTGAGCTGCGCGTTCAGCGCCGCCTTGAGGAAGGTCATGGTGCCGACGCCCGGGATCTCGAGCGGGTACTGGAAGGCCAGGAACACGCCCGCCGCGGCGCGCTCGTCCGGCTCCATCGCCAGGATGTTCTCGCCGTCAAGCAGGACCTCGCCGTCGAGGACCTCGTAGTCCGGCCGGCCGGCGACGACGTAGGACAGGGTCGACTTGCCGGACCCGTTCGGCCCCATGATGGCCGCGACCTCGCCGGTCTTCACGGTGAGGTTCAGCCCGTCGAGGATGGTCTTGTCGTCGACCCGGACGGTGAGATTCTTGATTTCGAGCATCAGGGTTTTCCGTTCATTCATCAGGTCGTCGTCCGGCAAGCGAAGCGAGACTCGCGGACCTCGTTCCACAGAAGGCGCCTCACGCTCCCAAGCCCCTCATCCTGAGGTGCGAGCGGAGCGAGCCTCGAAGGACGCAACCCTGCCGAAGCAGCGCCCAACCGTCGGTGCGTGCTTCGAGGCTCGTCGCTCCGCTCCTCGCACCTCAGCATGAGGAGATTAGGGGTGAGCCTCCGACAATCGGCTCCGCCGTCACCCCACGCTCCCCTCGAGCGAGATCGCGATCAGCTTCTGGGCCTCGACGGCGAACTCCATCGGCAGCTTCTGGAGCACGTCCTTGACGAAGCCGTTGACGATCAGCGCCGTCGCCTCCTCGGGGTCGAGGCCGCGCTGGCGGCAGTAGAACATCTGGTCCTCGGAGATCTTCGAGGTCGTCGCCTCGTGCTCGAACACCGCCGAGGCGTTCTTCGACTCGATGTAGGGCACCGTGTGGGCGCCGCAGTTGTGGCCGATGAGGAGACTGTCGCAGTTGGTGAAGTTGCGCGCTCCCGACGCCTTCCGGTGGGCCGAGATCAGGCCCCGGTAGGTGTTGTCCGAGCGCCCGGCGGCGATGCCCTTCGAGATCACCCGGCTCGTGGTGTTCTTCCCCAGGTGGATCATCTTGGTGCCGCTGTCGACCTGCTGGCGGCCGTTCGAGATTGCGATCGAGTAGAACTCGCCGCGCGAGCCGTCGCCGCGCAGGATGCAGGACGGGTACTTCCAGGTGATGGCCGAGCCGGTCTCGACCTGGGTCCAGGTGATGACCGAGTTCTTGCCGCGGCAGTCGCCGCGCTTCGTCACGAAATTGTAGATGCCGCCCTTGCCCTCGGCGTCGCCGGGGAACCAGTTCTGCACCGTCGAGTACTTGATCTCGGCATCGTCGAGGGCAATGAGCTCGACGACCGCGGCGTGGAGCTGGTTCTCATCCCGCTGCGGCGCGGTGCAGCCCTCCAGATACGAGACGTAGGAGCCCTTGTCGGCGATGATCAGCGTGCGCTCGAACTGGCCGGTGTTCTTCTCGTTGATGCGGAAATAGGTCGACAGCTCCATCGGGCAGCGCACGCCCGGCGGCACGTAGACGAACGAGCCGTCGGTGAACACGGCCGAGTTCAGCGTCGCGAAGAAGTTGTCGGTCACCGGCACCACGGTCGCGAGGTACTTGCGGACGAGGTCCGGATGCTCGCGGATGGCTTCCGAGATCGGCATGAAGATCACGCCGGCCTTCTTCAGCTCCTCCTTGAAGGTGGTCGCCACCGACACCGAGTCGAAGACAGCGTCGACCGCGACGCGCGAGCCCTGCACGCCGGCGAGGATCTCCTGCTCGCGCAGCGGGATGCCGAGCTTCTTGTAGGTCTCGAGGATCGCCGGGTCGACCTCGTCGAGCGACTTCGGCGCCGCGTTCATCTTCGGCGCGGCGTAGTAGTAGA
>DAINQO010000236.1:0-4888 GCA_036742625.1 Microvirga sp. | reverse complement strand
GTCGGCCGGAAGGCCTCGCCGAGCCGCAGGTTGCCGAGGCCGGCGCTCGACCCTGCGAGCCTGCCCCGGCCCTCGAGATCGGGCGCGAGCGCGTTGTCGATCTTCTGCCCCGGGTTGCGCGCGACCGCCGGCCGGTCGCGGCCGCGGCGGCCCTCGATTGCCGGTCGATTCGCGAGCGCGTAGCCGGAATTCGGGCCGAGCTCGTGCTGGTAGAGCGGCGAGCCCTTCCAGCGATAGGCCGAGGCGCCGGTATTGTGGGCCGAGAGCGGGCTGAGGAGGTAGCGGGTGTCGGCGCCGTAGTTGTGCAGGCGCATGGCGGGCGGCGCGCCGACCATGCCGGCCGGCGTGTAGAGATAGGTGTACTCGGGCGTCGCCTTGTAGCAGGCGGTGACGATGGGGTTCGGCACGATCGCGATGACGGCGAAGGGGGCGCCGTAGAGGCGAGCCGAGAACACCGGCGCGTCGGGCGCGGCCGAGCGCAACCCCATGCCGCCCTCGCCGGCGGCGGCCTGCGCCGCGAGCGCCGCGATCAAAGCGAGGCCGATCCTGGCGCTCCGCATCCGCACCTCCGGCCCGACGCGCATTCGTGCACGGTCAAGCACCTCCGGGAGAGGCTCTAGCGGATTCGGCGCCTCCGAACAAAGCCTTCGCGCGACGGGGCGGAGCGACGAAAAGCGAGGGGCAGGGACCAAGGGGGTGATGAGGCCGGACGCCATCAGGTCGCGATCGGCTCGCCGAAGGGGCGCGTCGCTGCAAGCTGCTGGACGCGCGCCAGGCAGCTGCTAAGCTTAAGCTTGCGACATTGCCAAATGCTCATTTGAGGAGGTGCCGAGATGCCTTTCCTGCTTGCGCGCAGCGCGAACAACATCATCACCGAGGTGCAGCGCTGGCAGTATTTTCTGCGCGTCAAGCGGGGCATCACTATCGTCGGCACTATCGACGGCGGATTCGGATCCCTGACCGAGCAGGCGACGAAGGTCTTCCAGGCCCAGAACGGCCTCGCCGAAACCGGCAAGGTCGACGCCGCGACGCTCGCCGCCGCCGAACCGTTCGGCTACACGATCCAGCCCAACAACTTTTACGCCAAGATGAAGGAGAAGGGATTCCCTCCGGAGCCGGCCGGTCTCGAATCGCCCACCAACCCGGCGCGCAACGCGGCGCTGACCTGCTTCAAGTTCAAGCAGTTGGCGAAGCCGCTCCGTCCCGATCCCGACGGCATCGTGATCACGTCGAGCTGCAACGGCGCGATCGCGGACTGGGAGACCAACTTCATCACACGGGTCGCGGTGCCGCAGCTCGCTCATCTCCCTACCTTCAGCAGCGGCTTCATGCGCGTGCATACGCTCGTCGCGCCTCGCCTGACCGCGTTGTTCGAAGCCTGGGCAGCGGCGGACCTCATGCACCTCTTCCTGACCTACGAGGGCGCGTTCGTCGCGCGCTACATCCGCGACGGCTCGCCGAGCGCCGGAGCCCACGGGATCAAGCAGAGCAAGGACGTCACCGAGCTGTCGAACCATGCCTTCGGATCGGCCTTCGACATCAATGCCACCTGGAACAAGCGCGGGAAATCCTCAGCCCCGCCGGGCGAGAAAGGCTGCGTCTTCGAGCTCGTGGAGATCGCCAACGGCCTCGGCTGGTTCTGGGGCGGCCACTTCTCGACCGAGGACGGCATGCATTTCGAGTTCGCCGACTTCTAGGCCATTGTCCCGCGAAGCGATCCCTACGATCGGCAGCTCGTGCCGGCGCGCCAAGGTCCCGGTGGGTGTGGAGGCCTCGGCGCCGGCGACGCCGCCGCTCAATCCTTCTCCAGCGTCATGTCCGGCGCCTCCGGGTTCTTCATGCCGACGACGTGATAGCCGGCGTCGACGTGGAGGATCTCGCCGGTCATGCCTCTCGCCATGTCGGAGGCGAGATAGGCGGCGGTGTCGCCGACCTCGTCGGTCGTGACCGTGCGCCGCAAGGGCGAGTTGTACTCGTTCCAGCGCAGGATGTAACGGAAGTCGCCGATGCCGGACGCCGCGAGCGTCTTGATCGGCCCGGCCGAGATGGCGTTGACGCGGATGTTCTTCGGGCCGAGGTCGGCCGCGAGATAGCGCACCGAGGCCTCGAGGGCGGCTTTGGCGATCCCCATGACGTTGTAGTGCGGCATCCATTTCTCGGCGCCGTAATAGGTCAGCGTCAGGAGCGAGCCGCCGTTCGCCATCAGCTTCTCGGCGCGCTGCGCGACCGCCGTGAAGGAGTAGCAGGAGACGAGCAGCGACTTCGTGAAGTTGCCCTCGCTGGTGTCGACATAGCGGCCGGTGAGCTCGTCCTTGTCCGAGAAGGCGATGGCGTGGACGAGGAAGTCGAGCCCGCCCCACAGCCGCCCGACCTCGGCGAACACCGCGTCCATGGTCGCGGCCTCGGTGACGTCGCAATGGCCGACGACGGCGGCGTCGAGCTCGCGGGCGAGCGGCTCGACCCGCTTCTTCAGAGCGTCGCCCTGATAGGTCAGCGCCAGCGCGGCGCCGTGCTGGTGGGCCGCCCTGGCGATGCCCCAGGCGATCGAGCGGTTGTTCGCGACCCCCATGATCAGGCCGCGCTTGCCGGTCAGGATGCCGGGCCGGGCCGCCTCGGCGACGCCAGGGACGAGCCTGGGCTCGCCCGACAAGACCGGAGGCGTGATCGTCTCAGCCATGAATCACCCGAACCTCGCTCGCAGCCGCGAAAGGCCGGGCATCCTTAGCCGAGGGGCGCCGGAGACGGAAGGGCAGCGGCAGCGCCACGGGGCGAAGCTGTCCTCTCCGGCCAGCGCAGCCGAAGGCGGAGAGCGGCTGGCGCCGCCTCCGGCCGGCGATGTCAGGGCGGCGGATTACCCTCTCAGAATGCGTGCCACGCGCGCATCGATCTCGTCCTTGCGGTCGTTGTACCATTTCCAGTCGACCTGGATCAGCGTCGCGACCTTCTCCGGCGTGTTGTAGAGCTTGGCGTCGTATTTCGGGTCGAGCTTCACGTTGCGGTTCGAGGGCGAGTACCAGACCGCCTCGGACAGGCGCTTCTGGATGTCCGGGCGCAGCATGTAGTCGATGTAGCCGTAGGCGAGCTCCTTGACCTTCGAGCCGGGCGTCACGTTCAGCACCTGCTCCAGCGAGAGCACGCCCTCGGCCGGCGCCGCGAAAGCGATCGGCTGGTTGTCGCCGTCGTAACGGTAGATGCCGCTATCGTGGATGATGCCCATCACCACCTCGGCCTGGAGCAGCATCTTCTCCATCTGGCCGGTGAAGTCGACGAGCTTCATCGGCTTCAGCTGCTCGAGCGCCTTGTAGGCGGCGTCGAGGTCGGTCATGCCCTTGCCGTAGAGCTGGCCGAGCAGCATCAGGTGCGATTGGCCGAGCGAGTTCACCGGGATTTGGTAGCCGCCGCGCTGGCCGGCGAGCTTCGGATCGGCGAGGTCCTTCCACGATCTCGGCGCCGGGAGCCCCTTGTCGGTGCGGTAGCCGAGGCCGACGGCGCTCGTGAAGATGGTCACCCCGGCGATCTTGTCCGAGACGGCGTAGGGGTAGACGTCCTTGATGTTCGGCACCTCTTTTGCCGTGATCTTCTCGACCACGAGGCCGTCGACCGCGGCGCGCCATTGCTCGTTCGAGTTCGCGTGCAGCACGTCGTAGACCGGCGCGTTCCTGGCGCTCGCCTGCAGCTTCGGCAGGTAGGGAAAGGCCTGGTCGACCTCCACCTTGCACTTGAATTCGCGCTCGAAGGCGGGGATGACCTCGCCCTTCATCACCTCGCCCCATTTCCCGCCCCAGGTGGTGATCTTGAGCGTCGCCGCCTGGGCGCGGGCGGCATGCGGGCGCGAGAGCGCCGTCGCCGCGGCAAGCCCGCCGAGGACTCCGCGTCGAGAAATCGTCACGGCCATGGTCAGCCTCCTTGTTCCGGTGCGGGTCAAATTCGCATTGTCGCCCTCAGGCCGACAAGCCTGTCGATTGCGACAACCACGGCGAGCGCGAGCAGGATCGACACCATCGAGGCGGCGGCGATGGCGCCGTCGAGGTCGAACTTCATGTAGTTGAAGAGCACGACCGGCAGCGTCTCGCGCCCCGGGGTGACGAGGAACAGCGAGATCGGGAACTGGTCGAAGGAGACGATGAAGGCGAAGATGCCGCCGGCGATGACGCCGGGGCGGATGATCGGCAGCGTCACCTCGAAGAAGATCCGCGCCGGCGAGGCGCCGAGGATCGCCGCCGCCTCCTCGATGCGGCGGTCGAAGTCGCTCAACACCGCGAGCGTCGTGCGCATGACGTAAGGGACGGCGACGAGGGTGTGGCCGACGACGAGCGCCCAGGTCGGGCGGCCGAGGCCGAGGAGCTGGAAGAGCTGGAAGAGCGCGAGCCCGGTCAGGATCGCCGGCAGCATCAGCGGCGCGAGGAACACCGCCGTGAGAACGCGCGCGCCGGGCAGGCCGCCGCGGGCGAGCGCGAGCGCCGCCGCGGCGCCGATCAGCGTCGCGAGAACGACGACCGCGCCCGCGACCTCGAGCGACAGCCGCAGGCTTCCCATGAACTCGGGGCTGGCGAAGAACTTCGCGAACCAGCGCGTCGTCACGCCGACCGGCGGGAACTGGATGAACGGCGTCGGGTTCAGCGCGAACACGGCGACGACGGCAAGCGGCGCGAGCAGGAAGAACAGGATCGCGCCGTTCGCGGCGAGGTAGGCGAGACGGCCGAGCGAGCGCCCACCTCTCCCGGAGGGAGAGGTCGAGAGCGCCGGAGGCGCTCCGGGTGAGGGGTTACGGTCTAGGCGGCGAGGCAGTAACCCCTCACCCGGTTGCCGCCGCGGCGGCCGCTCGACCTCTCCCTCCGGGAGAGGTGGCGCACGCAGGTTCACGCCAGATCCTCCCGCCGGCTCATGC
>DAINQO010000235.1:0-4899 GCA_036742625.1 Microvirga sp. | reverse complement strand
CGCACAGGCAGGCTCGCGAGGCCGAGGTCAGAGGCCAGCCGCACGGGTTCTGAGTCCTCAAGGTGCGGGAGGCAGGCTGCCATGGGCGAACCGAAGGACAAGCGCGCCGACGACGGCCGAAAGCATTGAGCCGGAGAGCACCCCGATCTTCACCGCGTCCTGAAGCTCGGACGAGGCCGGGAAAGCCAGCAGCCCGATGAACAGGCTCATGGTGAAGCCGATGCCGCATAGCAGCGAGACCCCATAAACCTGAGCGAACGAAGCGTGCTCGGGGCAGTCAGCCCAATCGAGCTTCACGGCGGCCCACGTCGTCAGGAAGACGCCGATCTGCTTGCCGAGGAACAGCCCGGCCGCGATCCCGAGCGGGACGGGAGCGAGCGCCGCCGCCATATCGATGCCGGCCAGCGATACGCCGGCATTGGCGAAGCCGAAGATCGGAACGATGCCGAAGGCGACCCAGGGCTGCAACGCGTGTTCCAGCACATGAAGCGGAGAGGTCGGATCGTCCGGCCGGCCGGGGGACCGCCTGAGCGGGATCGTCATGGCGAGGGCAACGCCGGCGAGTGTCGCGTGACCCCCGGACTTGAGCACGAACAACCAAAGCACCAATCCAAGGGCGAGGTACACCGACAGACGCTCGACGCCAGCCCTGTTGAGCACCGCGAGAGCCGCGAGCGTCGCAGCGGCGGCGCCAAGCCACACGAAGGACAGATCGGCAGTGTAGAAGGCCGCGATGATCGCGACGGCTCCCAGGTCGTCGATAATCGCAAGGGCGGTGAGGAAGATCTTGAGCGAGCCCGGCACGCGGCGGCCGAGGAGGGCGAGCACGCCAAGCGCAAAGGCGATGTCAGTCGCCGTCGGGATGGCCCAACCCCGCAAGGTTTCGAGAGTGCCGGCGTTCAGGCCGACATAGATCACGGCCGGCGCGATCATGCCGCCTGACGCCGCAAGACCGGGCAGTATGCGCCGGGGCCAAGTCGAGAGATGCCCGTCGATGAACTCGCGCTTGATCTCAAGCCCCACCATCAGAAAGAAGACGGGCATCAGGGCGTCGTTGATCCAGTGCAGGATGCTGAGCGGACCGAGATAGGCATGAAGGGTGGCGAAGTAGGCGGACGCCAGTCCCGAGTTCGCCATGGCAAGGGCCGCCGCCGCGGCGACCATCAAGGCGATCCCGCCGCCCGCTTCGCTGCTGAGGAGCGCCCGATGGACTGATGGCGGCCGACGACGCGGGCTTCGTGTGCTTTCAGGCATCGCCCTTGCTGGCCGATATCCAGAGCACACACAACCGCTCGAGCAAGCGACGCGGAATGAGGGGTCGTGTCTCGATGTGTGGACGGCCCCTGCTGCGCAGGAGGGAAAGCGATGCTGCGCAGCCGGTGCAGTCATGTGTCCGGCCTGCTTGCGCCGCGCTCATGGCGGCTGGCCCAGATGAGCTTGACGGTGGGCCGGAGCTCAAGCAGCTCACGGCCCCAGGAGAGAGGTCGCTACTGCGCGGCCAGCACCAGCGCCCAGAAGTGCTTCATCCGCGCGCCGGGCGCGTCGAAACGGGCGATGCCGATATGGGCGGCGTCGCGCATCAAGAGGTTCTTGTTGTGCTCGCCCGAGGCCTTCCACTGCGCGATCGTCGCGTCGAGCGTCGCGGAGCCGGCGGCGAGGTTCTCGGCCGCGCGGGCGCGATCGGCGGCGCCGAAGGAAGCGAGCCGGACGGGGAAGCTGCCGCCGGCGTCGTGCGACAGCTCGCCGATCTCGGCGTTGGAACGCGCCTGCGCCGCCGCGACGGTGTTGAGGCGCCTGTCGACCGCGACCGGGCCGAGGCCGCGGCTCACCCGGTAGGCCGAGATCATCGCGGCGGCGCGGCCGGCATCGACCGGCACCTCGTGCGCCGCGTAGCGCGCCGCCGGGCCGCCGCAGCCGGCAAGGCTCGCGGCGACGAGGATAAGAACCAGGATACGCATCGAGACCCCACTTTATTGTCCGAGGTTTCGCCCTCCTTTCCGGCCGAAGCATGGCAACAACCCCTTCCCGATCATGATGGTGTGCGCGTCCCCCCGGACCTTCCCCTGGGCGCGGCTGCGGCCTCATGATGAAAGTGCGCAGTCGGGCATCATCATGACCGGCCGGCCGCCTCTCGGGGGCGCGCGCCGGAGAGGCGGTCAGAGCTTGGCGATCGGCCATACCACGAGGATCAGCGGCACGCCGACGACGAGCACGATCAGCGACAGCGGCGCGCCGAGGCGGCTGTAGTCGGCGAACTTGTAGCCGCCCGGGCCCATCACCAGCGTATTGCACTGGTGGCCGATGGGCGTCAGGAAATCGCAGGCGGCGCCGATCGCGGTCGCCATCAGGAAGGCGTCGGGGCGATAGCCGAGCTGGGTCGCGAAGCTCGCCGCGATCGGCGCCATGACGAGCACCGTCGCGGCGTTGTTGAGGAAAGGCGTCACCGCCATCGCGGCGACCATGACGAGCGCGACCGCGCCGGCCGGCGGCAGCATGCCGGCGACGTGCGAAAGCCACGACGCGAGGAGCTCGGTCGCGCCGGTGGTGCGGAGCGCGTCCGAGACCGGGATCAGCGCGCCGAGCATGACAAGGATCGGCCATTCGATGCTGTTATAGGCCTCGCGGATCGGCAGCGCCCCGAACAGCACGAGGAGCACGGCGGCGCCGAAGAACGCGACCGCGACCGGCACGACGTCGAAGGCGACGAGCAGAACCGTCGCGGCAAGGATCGCGACCGCGATCGAGCCGCGCCGGGCGCTGCCGAGCCCGAGGCTGCGCTCGGCGAGCGGCAGCAAATTCAGCTGCTTCAGCGTCTCGGGCAGGAAGCGCAGCACGCCCTGGACGACGACGGCGTCGCCGGCGCGCAGCAGCAGCGAGCGCAGCCGCTCGGTGATGCGCTCGCCGCGCCGGCTCACCGCCAGGAGGTTGACCCCGAAGCGCTGGTAGAGCGCGACCTGCTCGACGGTGTGATCGGCGAGGAGCGAGTCGGCGCCGATCACCGCCTCGATGACGCCGACCTCGTCCGTCGCCTCGCCCTTCTCGAGCGGCCGGTCGCCGCGCGTCAGCTTCAGCTCGGCATGGGCGACGAGACTTTCGAGTGCCTTCGGCGGACCCTCGAGCAGGACGGTGTCGTCCGGCCGGATCTCGACATCCGGCAGCGGCCGGGCGCTGCGGTTGTCGTTGCGCACGATGCCGACGACCGACACCTCGTCCTCGCCAAGCTTGCGCAGCTCGGCGACGGTGCGGCCGGCCATCGGCGAGCCCTGCGGCACCTTCGCCTCGGTCGTGTAGTCGTGCGCCTCGAGCGCCGCGTTGAGCCCGACCGCGCCCTGCCGGTCGGGCAGGAGGCGCGAGCCGAAGATCAGGAACGCGACGCCTGCGGCCGCGATGCCGAGGCCGACCGGCGTGAAGTCGAACATCTGGAACGGCTCGCCGACGAGCTCCTGGCGGACGCGGGCGACGATGATGTTGGGCGAGGTGCCGACGAGCGTGACGATGCCGCCGAGGAGCGACGCGAACGCCATCGGCATCAGGAAGCGCGACACCGAGACGCCCGAGCGGCGCGCGAGCTGGAACGCCACCGGGATCATCATGGCGAGCGCGCCGATGTTCTTGATGAAGGCCGAGAACACGGCCACGGCGGTGACGAGCAGGATCATCTGCGCCCGCGGCGAGCGCACATGCGGCGCGGCGAAGCGCATCGCGACGTCGACGGCGCCCGAGCGGGCGATGGCGGCGCTGACGAGGAGGGCGCTCGCGACGATGATGACGATGTCGTCGCTGAAGCCCTTGAACGCCTCCTTCGCCGGCACGATGCCGGCAACGACGGCGGCAAGGAGCGACAGCGCCGCGACGAGGTCGTAGCGCAGGCGCCCCCAGACGAAGAGGCCCATCATGGCGCCGAGGATGCCGAAGGCGAGGCCTTGCTGGAGGGTCATCGGGGGCAGCGGGACGAGGGAGGGCGGGACAGTAACGGGCGGGAGGCGCTCCGGTTTCCCCGACGATGATGCGCGTCACTCCCGACGATGATGCGCGAAACCCCGACGATGATGCGCATCATCCCGACGATGTTGCTCACTCGTCGAGGAGCTGGCCGCCGTCATAAGGGGCGGCGATGCGGCCGAGCCCGGCGCGGAACGCGTCCGTGTCGATCGCGGCGAGGAGGCGCTCGACCTCCGCGCCTTCGGCGCCGGCGGCAAGCAGCGCCCGCAGGGCCTTCGGGTCAAGCGTCGGCAGCGCCGCGAGGCACGCCCCGGCGAGCGCCTTCGCCAGCGCATGGTCGGGGTGCTGCGGGTTCTCGGGCGCCCGGCCGAACTCGTAGAGGTGGCGCACCGCGTCCCAGGGCGCCGGCTGCGCAGGGAAGCGCGCCTTCAGGGCCGCCGCCTCGTCGGCGACGTAGAAGCGGTTGAGCCCGTCGAAGAAGGCAAAGCCGTAGCCGTTGCTCAGCAGGATCGGCTCCCATTCTTCGTGCGAGGGCGCCATGTCGCCGGGCGCAACCGCTTCGACGAGCACGACCTTCGGCCGGAAGCGCCGCCAGTCGGCGCCGGCGAGCACGTCCCGCTCGGCGCCCTCGACGTCCACTTTCAGGAAATCGATCTCCTCGACCCGGTGAGCGTCGCACAGGGACGCCAGCGTCAGCACGAACTTGCGGCTGGTGCGGAAGGAGGCGCCGAACTTTGCCGCGCCCCTGGCGTGGCGCTCGACCGTGGTCGAGAACCCGTGCAGCCGGTCGACCTCGTGGAACTTCGCCCGCCCCGGCTCGGCCCCGATCAGCACCGAGGCCGCAATGTCGCGCGGGCGGATATGCTCATAGAGCTCGCAGAGCCGCTCCTGCGGCTCGACCACGATCCCGCGCCAGCCCTGGAGATAGAAGTGGAACGAGACGTTGTCGGCGACCGG
>DAINQO010000234.1:0-4902 GCA_036742625.1 Microvirga sp. | reverse complement strand
TCTCCTCCGCGATCCGCGTCTTCGTGCTCGCCGCCGTGAAGGCGCGCGGCGCCGGCGCCTAGCGCACGATCGAGGCGGGCGGGCGGATGTCGAGCGGCGGCCGCATCGGCGGCGCCCGCACCGGCGTCTCGGTCCCGGGATGGTCGCTCTCCGCCTGCTGCCGGGCTCGCAGCTGGCGCTCGGCCTCCTCGCGCTCGCGCAGGCGTGCCTGCCGCTCGGCTTCCTGCTGCGCACGCAGCCGCGCGACGCGCTCCGCCTCCTGCTCGGCACGCAGCTTCGCCTGCCGTTCGGCCTCCTCGCGCTCGCGGGCGAGCCTTGCCGCTTCGGCGGCGGCCTGCTCCTGCAGGGCCGCTTGCCGCGCCGCTTCCTCGGCGGCAAGCCGGTCGCGCTCGCGGGCCTGGTCCATGGCGCGACGCCCATTGAGGCGGGCGCGCTCGTTCGCCTCGACCTCGAAGGCCTCGATGCGCTCGAGCTCGCGCTGCAGCACGATCGCGGCAAGCCCGTTCGTCAGCGGCGCGACGTCGAGGTCGCGCAGCGGCGCCGCCATCGGGCCGCGCCAGGACAGCGCGACATAAGGCGGCGCGCCGGCCCAGCCTTTCGGGCTCGCCCGGCTCGTCAACGTGCCGCGGGCGTCGAGCGCCGCCGTCTTCACGTCGATCGCGACGACGCCCTGCCAGGCCGCGGCGCCGGCGTCCGCGGCGACCGGGCTCAGGCGCAGCACGCCGCCGACCATCGTCGCCGGCGAGGCGAGCGTGGCGGCTTGCAACGGTCCTTTCCTGAGCTCCTCAGAGAGGATCGCCGTCAGTCCGCGACCACTCAGCGGGTCGTTGTCCTTGAGCGCCCGCGGCAATGCGCGCTCGATCGCGCCGGGATCGGCGTTCGGAACCGTGAGCCCGGCGATCTGGACGTCGCCGGCGCCGGCGAGGTTGGTGACGACGCCGGCAAGGCTCTCGCCCGAAGCGCCGAAGCGCAGCCTGCCCGAGAGACGGCCCGCGAAGAGCGAGGGGCCGATCACCGTCTCGAGCGCGGCGTTCTCGACCGCGCCCTCGCCGATGAAAGAGGCGAGCGAGCCCTGGCGCGTGACCGTCAGCCCGCCGCTGAGCCGCCCTTGCCCGAAATCGGCGCCGAAATCGCGGATCGCGACGCCCTCGGGCGTGACGGCGAAAGCGAAGGACGCGTTCTCGCCGCGGTAGCCGCGCCCAAGGTCCAAGAGCCGCGCCTGAAGCGAGAGCTGCGCGCCCTGGATCAGGCGCCCGCTTTCGCCAAAGCGCGCCGGCGACCAGAGCGCGACCGGGCGCTGATCGCGGGCGGGGTTCAGGGCGAAGGACGCCATCGCCCACGGCAGCGACAGGCGATCGAGCGAAATCGTGCCGGTCACGTCGGCGCGGGAGCGGACCGCCAGCCGCGCCTGCACCGCGCCTTCGGCGACGCGGCCCGCCACCTCCAGAAGCGAGGCGTCGCGCTCGCGTCCAAGCCCGACCTTGAGCTGCACCGGCACCGGCGGGTCGACGCCGGCGCCGTCGCCGAGAAGCACGAGGAAGGGCGTCACGTCGGCGGTCGTAAGCGTCGCTTCGCCGGAGTCGATCACCTCGTCGCCGGACGCGAGCGCGAATGGGCGCGTCGTGTGAACGCGGACGCCGCCGATTTCACCCTCGACCGCGACGCTGAATTGCCCGGAGGGGACCCGGACCCCTTTCAGCTCGACATGCGAGGGCCGACGCAGCACGGCGACGCCGGGCTTGTCGACCCAGACGCCGGTGTTCTCGGTCGCGAGCCGGACGGCGAGGCTCTCGGTGCTGCCGTCGGCCGAGACGACGTCGGCCTCGAACAGCCCGCCCGCCGCCCTGCCCTTGGCGCTCGTGCGCAGACGCGGCGCCATCACGCGCGGATCAGGCGCCGCGCGCTCGGCGGCGACATCGAGCTCGAGGTCGCCCTCGCGCAGGAAATAGGGCACGAGCCGCGACAGGCCGCCGATCCATACCCGGCCGAGAAGGTCGACGAGCGGCGCGGCGCGCTTCGCCGTGACCTTCCCGGCGATCCGGCCCGAGCCGTCGGGCTCGATGCGGCCGGCGACGCGGGCGTTCGCGCCGGCAAGGTCGACGATGTCGAGAGCGTCGACCGCGAGCGCCGGCCCGTCCGAGCTGATCCGGGCCGAGATGCGGCCAATCCCGGCGCGCCCGCCATGACGCACGCCGCGCGCGTCGACGATCAGGCCGAGATCGAGGTTGCGGACCTGCTCGAACAGCGCACCGAGCTGCGGGAACCGGTCGAGGTCGAGACCTTGCACGGCGAGCTGGGCGTCGAGCTTGCCGCGCGCGCTCCCCTCCGGCGCCGTGAAGCGAGCGCTTCCGGTGACGGCCGCCTCGCCGATCTTCATGCGCAGATTGCGGAAGGACGCGACCGGCGGCGCGTAGGTCACGTCGGCGGAAGCCTCGAGCGGCTGGCCCTCGATCGCATTCGCGAACGGCAGCGCGATATCGAGCCGGCCGAGATAGCGCAGGAGCCGGTCGGTGGCGTCGGTCGCGAGGGTCACCCTTCCGCCGCCGCCGCCCTCGATCGTCAGCCCGAGCTCGCCCGTCGCCGTGATCCGGGTCTGGCCGGGCGCCACGAAGGCGAGCTCCTGGATTTCGGCGCGGCCTTTCCGCAGACCCGCCCGAAGCACGAAATTCGACAATTCCTCCTGCGCCAATCCGATGCTGACGAGCGACAGGTCGAGGTCGATCGGCAGCGCCACCGCCGGCACCCCCCAGCGCGCCATGCGGGCCTTGAACTCCTGCCCGCTCGCCGAGAGGATGAAGCTGTCGATGTCGAGCCGCTTGCCTTCGAGCTTGAGCGCGAGAGCGGGCTCGTCGAGGCGCATCGTGCCGCCGCCGGCAAGCCTCAGGCTGGCGCCGCCCTCCCCCGCCTCGAGGGCGAGCGATTCGAGCTCGAGCGTGCGGCCGGCGGTCTTGAACGCGGTCTGGATCGTAACCGGAATCGGGAGGCCGGCCGCGGCGACCTGTGCCGGCGGCCCGAAGAGGATCTTGGCGTTGCCGGCGACGCCGGGCGTGCCGGCGCCGCCCTCGCCTGCCGAAAGCGCGACCCTGGCGTCGATCTCGAAGCGCGGGTGGATGTCGCCGCCGCCGGTGAGCTTCGCCAGGACGGTCCGATCGGCGGCAAGCTCGCCGGTCGACAGACGGAAGGGCACGCCCGCCGTCATGCCGTCGACGCGCCAGGGTCCGGCGAGGGTCTGGCCTTCGATGCGCACGTTCTCGGCGAAGACCTGGTCGGTACGCCCGGTCGTCGGCGTCACCGTCGTCACGAGAAGCTGCCCGATGCGCAGGTCCTCGAAGGCCCAGTCGCGCCGGAGCAGCTCGCCGGCGGCAAGATCAGGCGGCAGACGCCAGGCGCCGTCGGCGCCGGTCGGGACGCGGATCTCGGCGCGGCCGAGGCGGGTCTCGGTGAAGCGCACCTCGCCGCGCAAGAGCGGCGCCAGGGCGACCTCGGCCCGAACCACGGCCGCGGCAAGCGAGGGCGAATCGGGCCGGCCGGTGCCGAGCCGCAGCTGATCGACGCTGACCCGCGGCCAGGGCAAGAGCCGCACCTTGATCCGGCCCTCGGTCTTGGCCTCGGTGCCGGCCGCCTCTGTGAGCGCCCGCTCGAGGGTCTCCCGATAGGCTTCCCACGGCACCAAGGGCGGCGCCACGAGCGCCGCCGTGAGCAGGATGATCAGGATACCCGCGATAACCGTCAGGATGTCGCGCAAAGGGTCCGCCCACCTTCTCGACCCGTCAACTCACCCCCCGAATGCCGGCTCGGCATGGCGTGAAAATGGCCTCCGGCCACTGCCGCCTCAGAACGCGACGATCTTGCCCGGGTTCATGATGTTGTTGGGGTCGATCGCCCGTTTCAAGGTCCGCATCAGGTCGAGGGCGCCGGCGCCGTGCTCGGCTTCGAGGTACTTCATCTTGTTCTGCCCGACGCCATGCTCGCCGGTGCAGGTCCCCTCCATGGCGAGCGCCCGCTCGACGAGGCGCGAGATGAAAGCTTCGACGCGCGCGATCTCGTCCGGATCGTCCATGTCGATCAGCGGCGAGACATGGAAATTGCCGTCCCCGACATGACCGACCATCGGCGCGACGAGGCCCGACGCGTCGGCGTCGCGCTTCGTCGCCTCGACGCATTCGGCGAGCCGCGAGATCGGCACGCAAACGTCGGTCGCGGTCGCCTTCGCGCCCGGCCGCAGGGTGAAGACCGACCAGTAGACGTCGTGGCGGGCTTGCCACAGGCGGTTGCGGTCCTCGGCTTTCGTCGCCCACTCGAACGGGCCGCCGCCGAGATCGGCGGCGATCTCGCCGAAGCGCTCGGCCTGCTCCTTCACCCCGGCGTCCGAGCCGTGGAACTCGAGGAAGAGCGTCGGCGCCTCCTTGAGCGCGAGCTTGGAGTATTGGTTGCAGGCCCTGACCTGGAGCTCGTCGAGGAGCTCGATGCGGGCGACCGGGATGCCGGTCTGGATCGTCGCGATCACCGCCTCGCAGGCGGCCCGGACCGTCGGGAACGGGCAGACGCCGGCCGAGATCGCCTCCGGGATGCCGTGGAGCTTGAGCGTGATCTCGGTGACGATGCCGAGCGTCCCCTCCGAGCCGACGAAGAGGCGGGTGAGGTCGTAGCCGGCCGAGCTCTTCTTTGCCCGGCGCGCCGTGCGGATCACGTCGCCGTTCGGCAGCACCACCGTCAAGGCGAGGACGTTGTCCTTCATGGTGCCGTAGCGGACGGCGTTGGTGCCGGAGGCGCGGGTCGCGGTCATGCCGCCGATCGACGCGTCGGCGCCGGGATCGATCGGGAAGAACAGGCCCTGGTCGCGCAAATGCTCGTTCAGCTCCTTGCGGGTGACGCCCGGCTCGACGACGCAGTCGAGGTCCT
>DAINQO010000233.1:0-4935 GCA_036742625.1 Microvirga sp. | reverse complement strand
TGCGGTAGACGTTGCGCCACTCGGGGTGATGGTTCATCCGCTCGGCCGCGAGCGCGGCCCGCGTCATGAAGCCGAAGGCCTCGACGAAATCGCGGAACACGAAGGTCTTGGCGATCGCGTCGCGGCCCTCGACCATGCGCCAGCCGTCGAGCCCAGGCAGCATCTCCTTGCGCTCGGCCTCCGAGAGGGGCTGCGCCACGGCTTTAGCCGAGCGGGTAGGCGGCCTCGACGACATAGGGGCCGCCGCCGACCGAAGCGCGGGACGAGAACAGCACGAAGCGCCGGGCCGTGAAGGTCAGCTTCGGGAACTGGCCGCGGGTCGCGATGTAGCCGGCGACGTCGATCGGCGAGGCGTCGCGCAGCCGGGCGAGCGTCACGTGGGGCAGGAACTTGCGCCGCTCGGGCGGCAGCCCGGCGCGGCGCACCATGCGCTCCTGCTCGGACTGGAGCTCGGCCAAGCCGTTCGTCGGCACCGCCCGCACGAGCACGGCGCGCGGGCGCTCGCCGCCGAAGCTCGAAAGGCCATCGAAGGTGACGGTCACGGGCTCGCGGCGCCGGCCCTCGCCAAGCAGCGAGAACACCTCGCGGGCGACCGCGTGGTCGACGTCGCCGATGAAGCGCAGGGTGATGTGGTAGTTCTCGGGGTCGATCCAGCGCGCGCCGGGGAGCCCGCCGCGGTAGCTCGACAGCTCCTGGCCGATTTCGGGCGGGATCTCGAGGCCGGTGAAAAGACGAGGCATCGGCATCCCTCCGGTACTTGACGCGAACCGCTTAGATCATGTGGGCGCCGGGGCCGCCCCGGCAACCCCTTTTGGCGGCGCGATCAACAGCGGCTTCGGGTGCCCGCCTCGTGACGTCAGGGCTTCAGGCGGGCGAGGAAGGTCTCGACCGCCGGCAGGATGCGCTCGACGACGCGCTCGATCCCCTTGGCGGTCGGGTGCAGCCCGTCCGGCAGGTTGAGGACGCGGTCGCCGGCGATGCCGTCGAGGAAGAATGGGTAGAGCACGAGGCCGTGCTTCTTGGCGAGGTCCGGGTAGATCGCGTCGAAGCGGTCGCTGTAGGCGCTGCCGAGGTTGCGTTGGGCATACATGCCGGCGAGCATGACCGGGATGCCGCGGGCCTGGAGCCGCGTCACGATGGTCTCGAGCGCCTTGCGCGTGACCTCCGGATCGACGCCGCGCAGCATGTCGTTCGCGCCGAGCTCGACGATCACGCCGTCGGCGCCGTCGGGGACCGACCAGTCGAGCCGTTCGAGACCCCCTGTGGACGTATCGCCGGACACGCCGGCATTGATGAGCTTCGCCTCGTGCCCGCGCGCCCTCAGCGCCCGCTCGAGCACGGAGACGAAATCCGCCCCCGGCGGCAGCCCATAGCCGGCCGCGAGGCTGTCGCCCAGCACCACGACCGTGAGCGGGCGCCCCGGCGCCGCCCCGACGGCGCCCGCCGCGAGCGTCAACCCGGCCAGAAAAGCCACAATCATCCCCGTGAGTGAGCCGCGTTGGCGCGTCATTCGCAAAGAACCCTCAAGCCACCATATGAGCGGGCCGAAACCTTCCGATCTCCCTCCCGCAGCGACGCAAGACATCGGGTCCACGACGATGACGGCCATCGCGCTCGAAAACCTCGACCTCAGCCTCGGTCGCGGCGCCGCGCGGGTGCATATCCTGAAAGGGATATCGCTGACCATCGCGCGCGGCGAGGCGGTCGGGCTCGTCGGGCCGTCGGGCTCGGGCAAATCGACGCTGCTGATGACGATCGCAGGGCTCGAGCGCCCGGATTCCGGCCGCGTTGTCGTCGACGGCACCGATATCGGGCGGCTCGAGGAGGATGCGCTGGCGCGCTTCCGCGGCCGCCGCATCGGCATCGTGTTCCAGAGCTTCCACCTCGTGCCGACCATGACGGCGCTCGAGAATGTCGCCCTGCCGCTCGAGCTCGCCGGCGCCGACGACGCCTTCGAGCGCGCGGCGGCCGAGCTTCAAGCGGTCGGCCTCGGCGGCAGGCTCCAGCATTACCCGGCGCAGCTCTCCGGCGGCGAGCAGCAGCGCGTCGCGATCGCCCGTGCGATTGCGCCAAACCCGGCCATTCTCGTTGCCGACGAGCCGACCGGCAACCTCGACGAGACCACCGGCGAGCAGATCATCGAGCTGCTCTTCGGGCTGAAGCGCGACCGCGGCTCGACCCTCGTGCTCGTCACCCACGACCACGAGCTCGCCATCCGCTGCGACCGCACGCTGCGCCTCCATCTCGGGCACCTCGAGAGCGAGACGCGGCAGAGCGCGGCCTGAGCTCTCAAGATGCACGGCACGATCCCGGCGCAGCCGCGCCAGCCCCGCCGTCCGGCCCTGCCGCTCGTGCTGCGCCTCGCCTTGCGCGAGCTTCGCGGCGGCCTGAAAGGTTTCGGCGTCTTCCTCGCCTGCATCGCGCTCGGCGTCGCGGCGATCGCCGGCGTGTCGTCGATCTCGCGCTCGCTCACCGAGGGGCTGGGGCGCGAGGGCCGCAAGATCCTCGGCGGCGACGTGACCTTCTCGCTCATCCATCGCGAGGCCGGCGACGCCGAGCGCGCCTTTCTGGCGGCGCAGGGCCGGGTGTCGTCGATCGCCACCATGCGGGCGATGGCGATCGCCGGCGACAAGGGCTCCGGCCTCGTCGAGGTGAAGGCGGTGGACGCCGCCTACCCGACCGTCGGCGACCTCGTCACCGAGCCGGCAGCGCCCGCCGGCGACCTTCTCGCCGAGCGCGACGGCGCGTTCGGCGCCATCGCCGACCCGGCGCTGCTGATCCGGCTCGATCTCAAAGCCGGCGACCGCGTCAGCGTCGGCGCCGCGACCTTCGCGATCCGCGCCAGCCTCGTCTCCGAGCCGGACAAGATCGCGAGCGGCGTCGGCTTCGGGCCTCGCTTCCTGGTCTCGCAAGCCGCTTTGCGCGCCACCGGGCTGCTGCAGCCGGGGAGCCTCGTGCGCTGGACCTACCGGCTGGAGCGCCCGGCGGCGTCGAGCGACGCCGATCTCGAGCGCGTCGCCGCGGCTGCCAACAAGGCCTTCCCGGAGGCCGGATGGGAGATCCGCTCGCGGGTCAACGCCGACCCGCGCTTTGCCCGCAACATCGAGCGTTTCTCGCAATTCCTGACGCTCGTCGGCCTGACCGCGCTCCTCGTCGGCGGGGTCGGCGTCGCGAATGCGGTGCGCGGCTTCGTCGACCGCAAGCGCGCCTCGATCGCGACGCTGAAGAGCCTCGGCGCGCCGGGCGGGCAGGTCGTCGCGCTCTATCTCGTGCAGGTGCTGCTGATCGCCGCCGTCGGCATCCTGATCGGGCTCGTGGTCGGCGCCGCCCTGCCGTTCCTGGTCACGGCGCTGTTCGGCAGCGTGCTGCCGATCCCGATCGCACCGACGCTGGCGCCGGGCGAGCTCGGGCTCGCGGCGCTCTACGGCGCGCTGACGGCGCTTGCCTTCGCGATTGCGCCGCTCGGCCGGGCCCACGACGTGCCGGTATCGGGCCTGTTCCGCGACCAGATCGACCCCGAGCGCCGCCTGCCGCGCCGGCGCTATCTCGCGATCCTGGCGGTCTCGATCGCGCTGCTCACCGGCCTTGCCTTCATCGCCGCCTATGACCGCCGCATCGCGATGATCTTCATCGTCGCGGCGGCGCTCGCCTTCGCGCATTTGCGGCTCGTCGCGACCGGCATCATGGCGCTCGCCCGCCGCCTGCCGCGGCCGCGCCGCGCGACGCCGCGCCTGGCGCTCGCGAACCTCTATCGCCCGGGCGCCTTGACGCCGTCGCTCGTGCTCTCGCTCGGGCTTGGCATCACGCTCCTCGTGACGCTCCAGATCATCGACGCGAACCTGACCCGGCAGCTCACCCGGACCCTGCCGGAGCACGCGCCGAGCTTCTTCTTCCTCGACATCCCGAACTCCGAAGCAGCGCGTTTCGACGCCCATCTGCAGGCGCTCGCGGCGGAGGCCAAGATCGAGCGGGTGCCGATGATGCGCGGCCGCCTGGTCTCGCTCAAAGGCGTGCCGATCGCCGAGATCAAGGCGACCGAGCAGGTCGCCTGGGTGCTCGACGGCGACCGCGGCATCACCTACACGGAGTACCTGCCGGAGGGCTCGGAGGTGGTCGCCGGCAAGTGGTGGCCGGAGCGCTACACCGGCAAGCCGCTGGTCTCGTTCGAGCAGAAGATCGCCGAAGGGCTCGGCCTTTCCGTCGGCGACGACATCGTCGTCAACGTGCTCGGGCGCAACATCACGGCGACGATCGCCAGCCTGCGCACCGTCGAATGGCGCACCCTCGGCATCAATTTCGTCATGGTGTTCTCGCCGAACACCTTCGCGGGCGCGCCGCATACGCATCTCGCGACCGTCACGTTCCCGAACGGCGCCGACGTGGCCCGCGACGCCGCGATCCTGCGCGAGACCGCGAAGGCCTTTCCGGCCGTGACGAGCCTGCGCGTCAAGGACGCGCTCGAGGCCTTCAACGACATCGTCGGCCAGCTGGCGATGGCGATTCGTGGCGCGAGCGCCATCGCGCTCGTCGCGAGCCTGCTCGTGCTCGCCGGCGCGCTCGCGGCCGGACACCGGGCCCGCCTCTACGACGCCGTGATCCTCAAGACGCTCGGCGCGACGCGGGCGCGGCTGCTTTCCGCCTACGCGCTCGAATACGGCGCGCTCGGCCTGGCGACGGCGGTGTTCGGCCTGATCGCCGGCACGGCGGCCGCCTACTACGTCGTTACCCGCGTCATGAACATGGGCTTCGCGCCCGAATTCTCGGGCGCGGTCCTCGCGGCAGCGCTTGCCGTCGTCGTCGCGATCACGCTCGGGCTTGCCGGCACCTGGCGCATCCTTGGCCAGAAGCCGGCGCCCTACCTGCGCAACCTTTGATTTGCGTTAGAGCGCGATGACTTCTCGTCGAGTCGTCATCCCGCTCTACCTCTTTGTTTGA
>DAINQO010000232.1:0-4969 GCA_036742625.1 Microvirga sp. | reverse complement strand
TGACGTCATAGGCGCGCGAGGCGGCCTCGGGCCGGTCGTTGTACTTCGTCGACATGGCGCCCATGGCGTCGAAGAGCACGGACAGCGTCCAGTCGAGCTCCTCGCATCCGCCGGCGAAGATTAGGTCCTGGCGGCCGCCCTGGATGATCTCGTAGGCGTTGCCGATGCAATGGTTCGAGGTCGCGCAGGCGGACGAGATCGAATAGTTCACGCCCTTGATCTTGAACCAGGTCGCGAGCGTCGCCGAGGCGGTGGACGACATCGCCTTCGGCACCGCGAAGGGACCGACCCGCTTCGGGCCCTTGGCGCGAGCCGTGTCGGCGGCTTCCACGACGGTGCGGGTCGAGGGGCCGCCCGAGCCCATGATGATGCCGGTGCGGTCGTTCGAGATGTCGTTGTCTTCGAGGCCGGCGTCGCGGATCGCCTGGTCCATGGCGACATGGTTCCAGGCCGTGCCGCCGCCGTGGAAGCGCATGGCGCGGCGGTCGACCGCCTCTTCCGGATTGAGCGTCGGGGCGCCGTGCACCTGGCAGCGGAAGCCGAGCTTCTCGTAGTCGGCCGCCTTGACGACGCCGGACCTCGCCTCGCGGAGCGACGCGAGCACCTCCTGCGTGTTGTTGCCGATGGACGAGACGATGCCCATCCCGGTGACGACGACGCGCCTCATGAAAGCCTTTCCAACCCGGCTCGCTCGGCCGAACCCGCTTCACCTAAGCGCGCCGGCCCGGATACTCAACCGCCGACCGGCGCCTCGTCGGCCTTGAACAGCCCGACCCGCAGGTCCTTCGCCTCGTAGATCCGCCGCCCGTCCGCCTCGAGCCAGCCGTCGGCGATGCCGAGGTGGAGCTTCGACCGGAACACCCGCTTGATGTCGACGCCGTACAGCACCTTCTTGACGCTCGGAAGCACCTGGTCCGAGAACTTGACCTCGCCGACCCCGAGCGCCCGCCCGCGTCCCGGCGAGCCGAGCCAGCCGAGGAAAAATCCGACCATCTGCCACAGGGCGTCGACGCCAAGACAGCCGGGCATGACCGGATCGCCCTTGAAGTGGCACGGAAAGAACCAGAGGTCGGGGCGGACGTCGAGCTCGGCCTGGACGTGGCCCTTGCCGTGGGCGCCGCCGTCCTCGGCGACCGACACAATGCGGTCGAACATCAGCATCGGCGGCAGCGGCAGCTGGGCGTTGCCGGCCCCGAACAATTCGCCGCGTCCGCAGGCCAGGAGCTCTTCGTAGGTGAAGCTTGACTGCCTGGCCATGCCGCTCGCCGCGCCTTCTTCAAACCCGGCGAGACCGCCCGGCCGGCGGTTCGTAGCACAGCGGTTTCGCGCCATCAAAGCGGCCGGCGCGTCATCCGCATGGCTTTGCGGGTTGCGACCCCACCGGGCGGTCCCTATACAGGCGTAAGGCGGCTTCGCCGACAGCTTTCGAGCCAGTATGAACGACCAGACGCCGATCCGAGACCTTTCCGCCGCGCCGGCTTTCGGCACCCTGCGCCGCGGCTGCCCGTTGTCGGACCTGCGCGACAAGCTGCGCCGGGTCGGCCTGCGCCCGACGCGCCAACGGGTGTCGCTCGGCTGGCTCCTGTTCGGGAAAGGCGATCGGCACATCACCGCCGAGGTCCTGTTCGACGAGGCGATGCGCTCGCGCATCCCGGTCTCGCTCGCGACCGTCTACAACACGCTGCACCAGTTCACCGAAGCGGGGCTGTTGCGCCAGCTCGCGGTCGACGGCTCCAAGGCCTATTTCGACACCAACCCGAGCGAGCACCACCACTTCTTCATCGAAGGCGAGGATGCCCTCGTCGATGTCCCCGGCGAGGCGATCGCGGTCGGCGACCTGCCGGCGCCACCCGAGGGGCTCGAGATCGCCGGGGTCGAGGTGATCGTGCGGCTGCGACGGAAGGCCTGACGCTTCTCTCTCTTCGGCGGCATCGGATGCCGAGGCCCCGCGAACGCTCGTCTGAATCGCCGCCCACCGCCGCGGGTGCGCGCCGGGCCGGAGCGGCGATCGGCGCGCTCACCGCCGCGACGGCGCTCCTGGCCTTCGCCGCTTGGCGCGGCGGGCTCGATTGGCCGGTCGTCGCGATCGCCGCTCTCGCCGTCGGCGCGGCCGTGCTGATCGGCGGCCGGGACAGGGCGCCGCCCAGCGCCGGCCCGGCCGCGCTCCCGCAGGAGCGGCCCGCGGCGCCCGACAGGCTCCTCGACCAGATCCCGGAGCCGGTGATCCTCGTCGACCGGCTGGTCGTCGTGCGCCTGGCGAACGAGGCCGCAAGCGCACTGTTCCCGGCGCTGCGCATCGATCAGCCGCTCTCCTTCGCCTTGCGGGCGCCCGACGTTCTCGACGGCATCGCCGGCGCGCTCAGCACCGGCCTGCCGGCGCGGCTCGAATACGACGAGCGCGTTCCGGTCGAGCGCAGCTTCGAGGTGCGGATCGGGCCGCTGGCGCCGCCGGACGCGGCGCTGCTGTTCTTCCGCGACCTCACGGCGGCGCGGCGCCTCGAGCACATGCGGGTCGATTTCGTCGCCAATGCGAGCCACGAGCTGCGCACGCCGCTCGCCTCGCTCCTCGGCTTCATCGAGACCCTGCAGGGGCCGGCCCGCGACGATCCTGCGGCCCGCGAGAAGTTCCTCGAGATCATGCGCGGCCAGGCCCTGCGCATGACGCGGCTGATTGAGGATCTCTTGTCGCTTTCCCGCGTCGAGCTGAAGGCGCATCTGCGGCCGGATACCCCCCTCGACCTCGCGGCGATCGTCCGGCAGATGGTCGACACGCTGGCGCCGCTGGCGCGGGAGCACGGCGTCGAGATCGCGCTCGCAGTTGGCGAGAAGCCCCACATCGTGCTCGGCGATCGCGACGAGCTCCTGCGCGCGGTCGAGAACCTCATCGACAACGCGGTGAAGTACGGCGAGGCCGGCAAGCGCGTCGAGGTCGCGCTGCGCCGGCTCGACCGCGGCGATGGCCGCCCGTCCGAGTTCGAGCTCGCCGTGCGCGATCATGGGCCCGGCATCCCACCCGAGCACCTGCCGCGGCTGACCGAACGCTTCTACCGGGCCGACGTCGTCGAGAGCAGGCAGAAGGGCGGCACCGGCCTGGGCCTCGCGATCGTAAAGCACATCGTGGCGCGCCACCGCGGCCGGCTCGCGATCGAGAGCGAGCCGGGCGAGGGCGCGACCTTCCGGATCGCCCTGCCCGAGGCTCCGCCCGAGCGCCGGCAGGCGGCTGTGTAGATCAGGACCGCCCGTCACGGGACTGTCATGCAGGCGTCATAGGTGGGTGGCGAACGACGCCCATACCCGTGCGCCGCCGCGAGCCGAGGTCCTCAGACCGGCTCGCCGCGGACAGGAGGATGACGATGAAGCTATTCCCCTATGCGCTCGCGGCCGGATTGGCGGCTGCCTCGGCCAGTGCCCCGGCGCTCGCGGCCGATATTACCGGCGCCGGCGCGACCTTTCCGTTCCCGGTTTATTCGAAATGGGCCGAGGCCTACCGCAAGGAGGCCGGGATCGGGCTGAACTACCAGTCGATCGGCTCCGGCGGCGGCATCCGCCAGATCAAGGCCAAGACCGTGGATTTCGGCGCCACCGACGCGCCGCTCAAGGGCGACGACCTCGAGAAGTCCGGCCTCGTCCAGTTCCCGACCGTGCTCGGCGGCGTCGTGCCGGTGGTGAACATCCCCGGCCTGAAGTCGGGCGAGCTCAAGCTCACCGGCGACATCATCGCCGACATCTACCGCGGCCAGGTCAAGAAGTGGAACGATCCGCGCATCGCCCAGATCAACCAGGGCGTGACCCTGCCCGACGCCAACATCACGCCGGTCTACCGTTCCGACGGCTCGGGCACGACCAGCATCTTCACCGACTACCTCTCGAGCGTCTCGCCCGAGTGGAAGTCGTCGCTCGGCATGGGCACGACCGTGAACTGGCCGGCGGGCCAGGGCGGCAAGGGCAACGAGGGCGTCGCCGCGACCGTCAAGCAGGTCGCGAACGCGATCGGCTATGTCGAGTACGCCTACGCCAAGCAGATCAACATGCCGGTCGCGCAGGTGAAGAACAAGGACGGGCAGTTCGTCGCGCCGGACGACACGACCTTTGCGGCCGCGGCCGCGAACGCGGACTGGAGCGCGGCTCCGGGCTTCGGCATCTCGCTCGTCAGCCAGCCGGGCGGGCAAGCCTGGCCGATCACCGGCGCGACCTTCATCCTGGTCTACAAGACACCGGACAAGCCCGAGCAGGTGGCCGAGGTGCTCAAGTTCTTCGACTGGGCCTACAGGAGCGGCGACAAGCTCGCGAGCGACCTCGACTACGTGCCGCTGCCGGACAAGGCTTCCGACCAGGTCCGCCAGGTCTGGTCGAAGGAGATCAAGGGCAAGGACGGCAAGCCCCTCTTTGCCGCCAAGGGAAGCTGAGGCCGTTGCACGGCGCTCGCCACGGTCCGGCCGAGAGCAGCGAGGGGCGAATGACCACGCTGACGCAAGAGGCGGTCATCGAGCGGCCGGCCCATGTCCTCCGCGGGGCCGCCCCGCTCGCCACCATCGACAGGCTCTTCAAGGGCGCGGCCTACGGCTGCGCCCTTTTCGTGCTCGTCGTGCTGCTCGGGATCCTCGGCTCGATGGTCTACGGCGGCTGGCCCGTGTTCCGGGAGTTCGGCTTCTTCGGGTTCCTGACAAGCTCGATCTGGGACGTGAACAACGACAATTACGGCGCCTGGCCGGCGGTGGCCGGCACGCTGACGACCGCGTTCATCGCGCTCGTGGTCGGCGTTCCGATCAGTCTCGGGATCGCGATCTACCTGACGCAGCTCGCGCCGCCCTGGCTGAAGCAGCCGATCGGGACGGCGATCGAGCTTCTCGCCGCGGTGCCGAGCATCATCTACGGCATGTGGGGGCTGTTCGTGCTCGCCCCCCTCGTCGCCCGCTACGTGCAGGTGCCGCTCAACAGCGTCGTCGAGGGCATGCCGATCGTCGGCACG